>JAJYTC010000166.1 GCA_021793275.1 Deltaproteobacteria bacterium
AGCGTAAGCCTTGCTCTCGAGCAACCGGTTGATTCTTCCCACGGCGTGCCCTACGGCTATGCGCTTCTCGAAGGTAGAAATTGCGGCATAGGCCTCCGGATCGATATAGACGATATATTCGATGTCTTTGACCACACTGCTGAAAAGCACGCTGCTGCACGTAAAGAGCACCTTTTGCGGGTCGATCCCCTCGGGGATTGAAACTTTTCCCACAAGTCCGCCCGCGGCTAAGGGGCGGCATTGCAACAAATAGAGTATGCCGTCGTCCCATGCGAATTCGACTTCAACGGCCCTGCCGTGCGCCTGCTCCAGTTGGTGAAGCATTTTTTTAAGAAGCCCCGGGGCCGGAGTTTTGGAAAGAAGGTTATCGAAAGTGACGCAGGCGCGGAATGTATCGATTGTCTCCTTTTTGAAAAGAGGCGGTGCAAGATGTCCCTCTTTCTCGGAGGATACGACGTAGTAGAGGTCCGGGTAGCTGATTGCCCGGAAGAGCTCGGTTGCCGGGATTGTGAGGATGGAGTTTGATTTCAGGTCGAGGACGTCTACGAGCTTTTGGGAATATTTCCTTATTTCTTCGGCGCTCACCTCCGGGCGGAGAAGAGGATGGCTTAAGGGAACCATTCTCGGATAGTCGGGCCCGATTCGCTCGACTGCGCGCGTGCCAAGGCCGAAGACCATTCTCAGAAGTCCGTCCTCCCTCACTATTCGCGGCGTCCATGCGTACATGTTCTGCGAATAGGCCACCCCGGCCGCAGCCGGAAAAAAGTAATCTTCGTAGCGCCTTCCGACCACCTTTTGAACGAGGATGCTCATGCGTTCGTCGAAATCGAGCAGGCTGCGGTCTTTGCGATAGAGAATGGCCTTCGGACTGAAGACGCTGGTGAGCACCTGTTTCAGGGCGCCGGTAAATTCGGCGATCCGGATGTCGATGGAGCCCTGGTTTGCAATGAACACCGAGTCGTATTTGCCCGAAAAAGTAAATCCGACGTTATCTTCGAGCAGGCTCGACGAGCGGATTATGAGAGGATGTTCGCCCACTTTTTTCAAAAAATCCCGAAACTGGGCGACGACGTCGTGCGGGAAGGAGGCCTTTTGAATTGTTTCGGAAATCTGACTGAATTCCTCCTCGATCGTTTCCAGGTTTTTGTATTTTTGAGAGTGAAGCCGGAAGAGGCCGTTGGAGTCGAGAAAATCGGTAAGAAAACCGGAGGTGAAATAATACGATTCGGGGATCCGGACGTATTTTTCAAATTCGGGGTCTCTAGGCCCCAGCGCGGGCAAAATGATCTTATAAGCCAGGAACATGCCTGCGGCTTTACCCCCGATCCGCCCTTCGCGACGGGGATTGCGGATTATGCGCTCCATCAGCTCGTCCATGTCCCGGATAACGATATGGTTCTTCGCCACTCCGAGGAAGGGAAGCTGATCGGAGATGAAGTGACTGAGCAGGCCAACGCGCACGCCTATCGATTCGCCGGGCTCTATATAAAGACTTCCCTTGGGGATCGCGCAAAATTCTCTGACCGCTTTGCGAATCCGGGAGGAAGTGACCCCTTCGGAACTCATCAGTTTGCTAAGGGTCCTGAAGGCCTCGCGTTTTCTTACGAGATTGATATGGTTTTCGACGTTCTCCCATGAGAGATGGTGTGCGAAATAAACGTCGATAAGTATGCCCGTCACCTCTTTTATCGCCTGTTCGTGAGCGGACTCGCCAAGAGTATCCAAAATCCCGAGCGCATCGCGCCGGATTGACTCCGCGCATACCAGGCCCCGCTTGTACAAAACGGACAAAAAAAGATCGCGGATCTCGTCGATCAGATGGGGATATTTCAGCATCTGCTCGTGGAGACGATATGCGCGGACAAGATCGGTCGAGCTGATGTTTTCCGAAGAAAAATCAGTTTTTGCCTTCTGCGCCATTGAACTCAGACCCAGCCCCGCAGTTTGCATGCTTCGGCCACTCTGGCGATTGCAACCAGGTAAGCCGCTTCCCTGAGATTAATTTTATTGCGCAGGCTCATCTCATGGACGCTCGCAAACGCCTGAGTCATCCTTTGGTCGAGCCTCCAGTGGACCTCCTGGAGTTCCCAATAGAGGTTATAAGCATTCTGGACCTGTTCGAAATAGGATACGGTCACTCCGCCGGCGTTGGCGAGGAAGTCCGGCAATACGATTATCTTTTTTTCATCGAGGATGCGGTCGGCGTCCGGGGTGGTAGGGCCGTTCGCCAGTTCGCAGCATATCCTGCATTTGAGATTTTCCGCATTATCCCCCCGTATGACGTTTTCCAGCGCAGCGGGGAAAAGGACCGTTACCGGAAGCCCGAGGATTTCTTCGTTGGTTATTTCGTCTGCGCCGGGGAAGCCTTTAAGGGCGCCGTTTCTAGCCTTGTAATCGACCAGGGCCGCCGCGCTGATGCCCTTGGGGTTGTAGACGCCGCCCTTTGAATCGGAGGCAGCAACGAGCTTCAGACCGAGAATCTCCTCGCCCAACAGGGCTGCATTCATGCCTGCGTTGCCGAAGCCCTGCACTGCCATTGGTGCGGCTTTCAAGTCGATGTTGGCGACCGCCGCTGCTTCGCGCGTAACATATACGCCGCCCCTGGCAGTAGCGTCCTGCCGGCCTTTCGATCCGCCCACGGCAAGGGGTTTTCCCGTTATCACCCCCGGATGATTTTCCCCGACAATGGTTTCATACTCATCCATCATCCACGCCATTATCTGCGGGGTGGTGTAAACGTCGGGGGCCGGGACGTCCTTGGTCACGCCTATCGATCCGGCCATCGCGCGCACATATGCGCGCGCAAGACGCTCCTTTTCCGTTTCGGAGAGTTCTTTTGGATTGCATACGACGCCTCCCTTGCCTCCGCCCAGCGGCAGGTCCACGACGGCAGTTTTCCAGGTCATCCAGGCGCCAAGCGCGCGGACCGTGTCCATTGTCTCGAGGGGATGCCATCTGATGCCCCCTTTGGCCGGACCGCGCGCGGTATTGTATCGTATTCTGAAAGCATGAAAGAGCTTCGTTGAGCCGTCGTCCATTTTGACCGGCAGGGTCGCTTTCAACTCCCTCATCGGCCAGCGGAGCAGTTCATGGGTCGAATCGTCAAGCTCCAACTTTTCGGCTGCCTGGTCTATCTGCTGCTGGGCAATTGCAAACGGATTGAACTGCTCTGTTTTCATGATCTCTCCTGTGTAATTCCTGATGCATGTATTGACGACGCCGGCCGCTCAGTGAGTAAGGCGCCAGGCTATGGCGCACAAGCCGGCCGCGATCAGCACTATCTCTATCAGCACCTCGTAGATGGGGTCCTCACGGAGCTTTCTCGTAAAGCCTATCATGAGAAAAAAGCCGTAAATGGCCGCTGGAACGATGAGAAAATAGGAAAAGCCGGTGGAGATGGAGGCAAGAGGGCCGCAAACGGCTGATAAGACAAGGACCATGATGGCGCCGACCACGAACATGACAGTCCTCTTTTCCCCGGCGAGCACAACGAGAGTTTCTTTTCCAACGAGCCTGTCGCCCTGGATCGCCAGCAGTTCGTTCATCGTGGTTCGCACCAGGGAGAGAAGAAAAATGGCCCACCCCGCATAGGCCACCCTCATCGGGGCGTCGCTTGTAAAGTAGGGCAGAATGCAGACAGCGGCCCAGGCCATCGGCACCAGAAAAGTTTTCAAAGTCGCGATGTCCTTGATCCTGACCGGGAGCCTCTCCCAGTCCGCCGGCAGGAGGAGCCTTACTCCATAAAGAAGACCCATCAGTACGAGCGCCAGCATGGCCAGGAAATTGGCAAATCCTATTTGGTAAGCCAGAACCAGGGCAATGCCAAGGGATACGGCGCTCGAGGCCATGAAGACAGGCCGCCATTTCATATAAAAAGCGGCCCTGCCCGGATCGTTCAATTCGATCGAATCCTGGTCCAGGTATACGTTGAGGGAATGCATCGCGAAGGCGTACCCGGCGGCCATCACGCTGAAGGCCGCTTTCTCGGGCAGGTTGGTCAGGGCGGCGACGATCTGTGCGAGAAGCGCCGTAGCCAGCGCGACATAGAAGTTACCGTAGTCAAGTACCTCGAGGAGGTGTTTAAACCCGAACCTTCTGCCTGCCCCCGGCCTTATCTGCTCGAGAAAGTCTACAACGTCCCGGATTATCCAGTTGGGAGTCGATGCTCCGGCCGATACGCCAACGCAGGAGTAGCGCGCCATCACTTCGGGGTCGAGTTCGGCTTTGGTCTCGACGTGGAAAGTCGGTATATTGCAGTCGCGCGCCACTTCGGCGAGTCTCAAGGTATTCCCGCTGTTAAGCCCCCCTACGATCACCATTGCGTCGACATTCGAACACATCTGCCTGACCTCGGCCTGCCGCTCCTGAGTGGAATCGCAAATTGTGTTCTTCACTATTCCGTGCGGATATTTCTTTAGAAATGCTCCCTCGATTTCCCGGAAAACCTCCTCATTTTGAGTGGTCTGCGCCACCAGGAGCACCTTTTCCCAGTGTGCGGGAAAGTCGTCGATCTGTTCGGGACGGTTTATCACGGCGCCGCGGTTTTCCGTGTAGCCGAGGAGCCCGATCACTTCGGCGTGGTCCGCATCTCCGACAATTATCGTGTGATAGCCTCGCCTGGCGTGGATTTTTATCGCGGCATGAACTTTGGCTACCCGCTTGCATGTGGCGTCGAGAAGATTCGCTCCCTGCTCATGAAGCTTCTGGCGGCTGCTGGGAGGAATTCCGTGCGCGCGGATCACCACCTTTTTGCCTGCGCAGCGCTCTATCCGGCTTTCGTCGACAACCCCTTTTTTCGCAAGCATCGAAAGCACCTGCGAGTTATGGATGAGCGGACCGAAAGTACAGATATCCTCTCCCTTCTGACGCTCCTGGATGGCGTTCATGGTCACTTCGATAGCGCTGCGGACCCCTTTGCAAAAGCCGGCTGTCTTAGCGATTACAACTTTCATTGTTTTTCCAGTATTGAGGTCTGACAATCAGTGCATTATTGCGTCGGCCTCATGGTCTCCCTGAAACCATGAGAAATACTATCCCATTTGCGTTTTCGCGATTTCGTGTGGAAAACTTTTCGAAGCCGCCCCGAAAACTGCACGCAGTCAATCCTATCAACTTTAGCAGGCTGTGGCAACCATGGCGGCGCCGTGGGGGCAGAAGCGACAGGGCTATTTTGTCCCGGCGCGATCCCGCTGTGAGACAGAACAAATCTGCCGTGGGGAAAGCGAATTTGAATACTGAATTTAATGTCAAACGGTGGTAAAAACTCATCTGGCCGTTTATAGTTCGGAAAAGGAAATGGAAAGAGTCGATCTGACAATTCTTGGAGCAACCGAGCTGGAAATCGCTCCTCTTGACGCCATAAAAACATCGGGGACGATCCGCCTCGCGGGGCGATCTTTTTCAATCCGCATCCATCGCGATCTGCGGCTGCTGGTCGGAACGACGGGGATTGGGAAAGTGAATGCCGCTGCAATTACGGCGGCTGCGCTTTCACATTTCGTGTCGGGCGAAGTTTGGAACGTCGGCTGCGCAGGCGCCTATCGCGATTCGGGGATGGGGATCGGAGACGTCCTTGTCACTGATAACTGTATCTGCGCGGATGAAGGAATTCTGACGAAAGACGGGCCGGCGCCGCTAAGCGGTATTGGAATCCCCCTTGTGCTCAAAAACGGCCGGGCCTTCTGCGACTGTTTCCCGCTTGGTGACTACATTGGCCGCGGACAAATCCGCACTATCCTACCGGAGGGCGTCTACGAGCACGCAGCTTCGGGGGCCGTCCTGCTGCGCGCCTCGGAAGACACATGCTCGGCCGGCAGCGGAGAAAAGCCCGGCTTCAAGGTCCGGTATGGACCGAGTCTTACGGTCGGCATGACGAGCGGAGACGATCAAACAGCTTCCGATCGTTTCCACCGTTTCGGGGCGTTTGCGGAAAATATGGAGGGGAGCGCGATTGCCCAGACATGCCTCCTCTTTGACGTCCCGTTCCTGGAGCTTCGCGGCGTCAGCAATATGGCCGGCGAGCGCGAAAAAGCGCGGTGGGACCTCCCCGCTGCTGTCGATCATTGCCTTGCGGCTGTGAAGCGTCTGCTCGATAACCGTTCACAGCGATCCTTCGGGTTATCGCACGATTGGGGTACAAATTGAAAACACTCACTCTCGGATATTCTCCCTGTCCCAATGACACTTTCATCTTCCGCGCCATGGCGGAGAAAAAAATCGACCTTCCTTTTGCGCTGGATATCCTGCTTGCAGACGTCGAGATGCTCAACAGGCGGGCGGCGCAGGGCGCCCTGGATATTTCCAAGATTTCCGCCAGCGCGGCATTGAACATCATGGATAGATACTGGCTGCTGCGGGCCGGGGGCGCGATGGGCAGAGGATGCGGACCGCTCGTCGTTTCAGGACACCCCGCGGGGATCAAAGACCTGCGCGACGCGACAATTGCGACCCCTGGCGACATGACCACGGCCAGTCTGCTGCTGCGGATCGAAGGGACTCACCGCGGCAGGCGGGTCCCGATGCAGTTCGACCAGATAATGCCGGCGGTCGCGGCGGGCGAGGTTGACGCGGGAGTCATAATTCACGAGGGTAGATGGACCTATCGGGCATACGGACTCCACGAGGTGCTTGACCTCGGCAGATGGTGGGAAGAGGAAACCGCTCTTCCCCTTCCCCTTGGGGCGATTGCCGTCCGGCGCGATCTCGGGGGCGACCTGGCCGGTGCAGTCGAGGAAAAAATCAGAGAAAGCCTCAGCTTTTCCCTGAAAGACCGCGACGGGGCATGGCCCTACATAGAAAGGCACGCCCAGGAAATGTCGCCCGAGGTGATCCGTCTGCATATCGATGCCTTTGTTAATGAATTTTCCCTGGACGCCGGGCCAGAAGGCGAAAAGGCCATGAAAAAACTACTCGAAGCCGCCTGCAGCCTGGAAAACAGGCCTTTCCCGCAACAGGATCTTTTCTGGAGCTGATCTGAACATAGGAAGAACAGACAATATGACCGAGACCAACAGTTTGGATTATTTCCTTTTTCCACATATGACGTTTTCTTCGAATGCGCTCGAGAATCTGTGCGTTTTTCTTCCACGTCTCAACATTTTGGAAATCATCAGCCGGGCTTCGATCCCGAAATGGGCGCAGGAAAGGATTTACGGGCACGCGATTTTGAGCGAAGGCGAGCTTTTCTCCCGAATCGGCGGTTGCATCGAAGGATACCGAAATTTTGCGAAAGTTCACGGTGGTCCAGGCGGGGTCCTGGGTTTTCTCAGCCATGCGCTCGATGAAATCGATGAACCCCGTTATCGAATCCAGGAGGAACTGCGGGGGAAGTTTCCACCGGCCAAAGATTCCGAAGAAAGGGAAATCGTCCAGGCTTCGGTTTTTTTGGAGATGGCCCGCGAACTGGATGAAAAGGAGTTGGAACTCAAAACAGGCTACGATCGGATGAATACGATCGAACAGGAGTTCCGGGATATTCTGGGTATCGAGGATGAAGAATCGGAACAGGTGGAAACCAGTCTTTCATCGGCACTTGCGCCCGATGAAAACGGCCTGCTCTATATGCTCGCAAAGAGAATCGAGAGTTGGTTCCGCATGCTTTCGGCCGGGCCGGTCGTGAATATGCCGGTTTTTGTGGCCGGTTTTCGTGAGGTCGCAGACGAAACTCTCGATATTGTCAGGACCGAATGCGAGAGGAGCGGAAAGGATTTTTCAACAGCCGCTTACAGGCTGGGACCGGTTCCCCGGCTGTTTGGACCGGCGGGCGGGCGGTTGCGAACGCCCCTGGATGCGCCCGGGGTCTCCGAGGTTATTTCGTCTTGCAGGCACGGACTGAACGATTTCATAAGGAGCGCTGCCCGAGATGAAGAACCTGAGGGCAAGCGGGGGCTTTTGCAGAGCGCTTTTGAAGAGCTTTGCAGAAGGTGCGGGACGCCTCAGGACGCCAGGGCGAGCCTTCTGATTACAGTGGTTAAAAATGTCTCAGTTGCGGCTATTCCCGGCCTGCCTCCACTGCGGCTTACCGGTGAGGCCGGGGATTGGCCGCCGGTTTTTTTGAGCGTCGAAGCCGGGCGAGAAAGCTAAGGTGCTCATCGGAGGCGCATTTGCTGTGCCGAAAAGATCTTGTTGGGTTGCGCTGCGCTTAACCCAACCTGCAGGCTCACCCCACTTAGCTGCCCTCTAAGGGCCAAACCGCGGGGAGCTGTGCCCCCCGCGCCCCCACGGGGCCCGCGTCACTGCCCGCGAACCGGATTTTGCCGACGCGAACAGCGGTTTACCCCGAGCTGAACGTGACTGCCGCGTAGCCCTGATCTGCTGTTTTCTCTTCAACTCTCCATATTTTCCAAATCTTCCGCTCCCGGCCATCCGACAACTCCCCTCAAGGCATTATTTTAAATTATAATCAGAAGCCTTAGCCGGGACCACATTTCGAAAGGAGCTATTATTGGCTTTGGGATCTCCGGGGTTTGTTTTTACCTGGACCTTTTTCTGGGACCTGCTCAATATCATAGCGATCAACCTGGTTCTATCGGGCGATAATGCCGTCCTGATCGCAATGGCCGTCAGGTGGCTTCCGCCGGATGTGAGGAAAAAAGGACTCATCCTGGGCGCCGCGGCTGCCGTGGCGGGCCGGCTGGTTCTCACTTTCGCCGTCGCACAGGTGCTCGAAGCCCCTTTTGTCAAGCTTGCCGGCGGAATAGCGCTGCTATGGATCGCAGTCAAACTTTTTGTCCAGGGGTTTCCGGGGGGAAAAGAAGAAGAAGCCGCGACTCTTTTTCAGGCGATACAGATCATGCTGGTCGCCGACATGACAATGTCGCTGGACAACGTGATCGCCATTGCCGGAGCATCTCACGGAAACATTGTGCTGCTGGCGCTCGGGCTTGGGACTTCCATTCCTTTCGTGATCTTTACGAGCGGGTTGCTGTCGATGCTCATGGACCGTTATCCGCTCATAATTTATATCGGGGCGGCTTTGCTGGGCAAGGTGGGCGCAGGCATGACGGCAACCGACCCGGTCGTGGAACGTTTTGTCCATCCGTCGGCGCTTGCCCGCTACGGATTCGAGGCGTTTTGCGCGCTGGGGGTGATTTTTATCGGCAGAATCCGGCTAAAACGCATGATAGCCGCCGGCAAAGGCGCAGAGCCCGCGGGTGAATATCAGGAAAGGATCGGGGAGTGATCTATGGCTGTCGTTACGCTTTCCAGGGAAATGGGCAGTGGAGGAGCTGAGATCGGGCTGTTGGCGGCGAAGAGTCCTGGATACAGATTTGTGGACAGGGAGCGCATTTTCGCGCGCGTAAAAGAGGCGGGCCACAAATGGGACAAGTGGTCGGAGGGCATGGATGAGCACACTCCGAGACTCTGGGAAAGGTATGACTGGTCCTACCGCGGCTTTGTGGCCATGGTGCAGAGCGCAATAATGCAGGAAGCGGTCTCGGGCAAAGTGGTCATTATGGGGCGGGGAGGCAATTTTTTGTTGAAAGGGGTCCCGTTTGCCCTGCGCGTGAGGATTGTGGCGCGTCTTGAGGAAAGAATCGCAAGGGTTTCGCGCCGCGAGAAGATAGACGAGGATTCGGCCCGCCGGCTCATTGAAAGAACGGAGCGGGAAAGGGCGGGTTTTCTGCTCACCGTTTACGGCAGGGATGGAAAAGACCCCGGGGACTACGATCTTCAGCTCGACTCCACGGGCGTTCCGGTTGAGCGGATTGCGGCCGAAATCTGCGCAGGTCTCTACGAAAAGGACCGGCTGATGGACGAGGAAGCCATAAAAGGGCTCGCAATGAGGGGGCTGGCATACGCTATAAAGGCGCGCCTTTTGACGGGCCTACCCTTTTTCATGCCGACCCTCGATGTCGCATTCGACGGAGAAGCCGTTTGCGTGCGCGGAGTGGTGCGGCTGCCGCGGGAGCGAGCGCTGGTGATGGAAGAAGCCGGGAAGATGGCCTTCGAGGCGCCCCTCAGATTTGAATTGAGATACAGGCAGTAATTAGATTGCACGGTGATTCGGTTCAACGATATTCTCTGAGCAAAACCGCTTACGTGCACTAAAGTCTGGTCTTTCTCTGCCCGGTGATGTATAGAGGGTAAACACAATACATC
>JAJYTC010000167.1 GCA_021793275.1 Deltaproteobacteria bacterium
GCGGCAGCTTATCCCATGGCGGCCCCTTCGCAGCCACTTCCAGACCGTTCTGATAGTGGTTCCTGGATGTCCCGAAAGCATGTATAAATCTGTCTTGAAATATGGAATCAGCACGGTCTATACAGATGCCAATGATAAATGGAGGCAAAAGATCGAGGCCATGAAAAGACAGATGCATAAAACAATCCGCATTCTCTTGACATTTAATATCTACATCGCTGCCGTCAAGACATTCAGGATCCTAACTTTGAAAGGTATTAACTTCCACACGCACTATTCAATCATGGCTTCTCGATACTTGGATCGTTATCTTGCACGCTCATTTAATGCCCATCATCGAGGAGACTGTTTGATAAATCATTATGCCTTTCTTAATATGTATATTTCACCGGAAACACTTGACAATATCATAAAAAACACATTACCTATTTGGGAATACGCTACATCACATGACTTTCTATCGATATTTTTGAGTATACCATATTATACTTGTGAGGGTGATTTATGTCTTACATTCTGTGTCAGTTCTATTCCTATATATGATTTATCGTTCACTATCGTTCAGAGAAAAACGATATATTTTACTGAAGATTGTTATAATGACAACGTTATATTTATAACGAGAGTACAAGGGATGTACGGAACATACAATTTGATAAGAATGGTTACACAGCACTTCGAATATGTGAGTCCATCGGAAATACTCTTTATTGCTGTACAGGCTATCGCTGCAGCTCTGGGGGTAAAGTACATCGCCGGGATCACATCAAAAGAGCAGATTGCCTCAGGCTACCTGGAGGCTGCCGACAAACACTTTAATTGTTACGATGGCTTATGGGATAAAGTGGGAGGCAAAAAGGTTAATGAACTGGCATTCCTGCTTCCGACGATCCCGCAATGCAAATCCCCGTCACAGGTCAAGGCTAAGCATAGACAAAGGAAAAGACGTAAACGGGAATTCCAAAATTCGGTGTATTACAGCATCCTCAATTCTTTCCAGCAATCGAATTGTCCAGGGCTTTAGCAGGGCGCAAAAAATCGCCTCCCAGAGAGGCGACAACCTCAAAATCAAGGGCTCCAGGCGACTCTAATGTACACTCACTACTTCAAATTCTCCTGTTTTCCCTTCGAAAACACGCTCGACCAGCGGTTCCTCTTCATGAGCGAATGCCATGAGGAGGTGATCGCGGCGCTGCTCTATTTCGCCAGGGAAAAGAAGAATTTTGCCCTGGTGTGCGGCGACGTCGGAACGGGCAAGACGATGATCGTCCATCATTTTCTGGGCAGACTGCCCCCCTCAGTCCTGCCGATCCTGGTTCCCTATCCTCAAGTCGAATACCTGGAGATCCTTCGCTATATCGCCAGGGAGTTCCGGATCTGTACGGAAGGAAAAAGCGTCCTCGAATTATCAGACGATGTGAAAGCAGAGCTTACAAAGGCGAGTGCCGGCGGCAAACAGGTTGTGCTGATAATAGACGAAGCTCATCTCCTTCCGGATGCGAGCCTCGAGAATATCCGCCTTCTGTCAAATATCGAACTGACCGAAAACAAGCTCCTCCAGATACTTCTGATCGGCCAGAACGAACTGGCCACAAAGCTTCGAAAAACCGAACTCCGCCAGCTTCGGCAAAGAATAAGCATAGCCCGTGTCCTTTGCCCCATGAATCCGGCCGAAACGATCAGCTACATCGACCACAGGCTCAAGATCGCGAGGTCGTGTTTCGACGTCTGTTTTGAGCCGGACTGCAGGAAGCTCATCTATGAAATAACCGGTGGTGTCCCGCGAAGCATAAACAGGTTGTGCGATACGGCCCTTCTCATATGCATGACCCATAAAAGCAAAAAGGTAACGAAGAGGATTCTCAGGAAGGCCCACAATGCCCTTGAAAGCGATTCCATCGTGATGCCGGAGGTCACTCTTTCCGGCTTGTTCGATTACGCCCAAAAGTTCCGGCATGCCCTGGGGGCTTCTGTCCTGGTTCTGCTCTTCGCAGCGGTATTTTGGGGATACAGGATGAACTCCGGAAAGCTCGTCAACAGCTCGCTTCATGGTGCCGTTTCGATGCCGGAAATTGGCGCATCTCCCCCGAAGTCCAAGGTCACGGCTTTTGAGACCAAAGTCCGGGCGGTGCCGACGGTCAAGGCAGGTACAGCTGTACCCAATGGTGCGCAGCCTGCCCATGCGGAGATGCCGGCACCGCCTCCGGCCCGGGCTGTCCCTGCAGCCGATGCCGTAAATGCACAACCCGTCGGTGATATCGAAAAGGGCGCGGGAGCCGACAGTGCGGTTTCTACTCACAGGGCACAAGACGGAGCGGCGCCCTCGGTATCTAAGGAAACGGTTACTGCAGACCGTGTCCGCAAACCTGCCAAACCTTGTCATTTGGCCGTTTCTCCAACAGACACCGGCCCGGTCAAAGATAGGTTCAAAGCTGAAAAACCGCGCTCGTTACGTCACGAATTTATGGTCGTCAGGGTAAAGGAGGGGGATTCGCTCAGCGCGATCGCCGCCAGGTGGTTTCCCGAAGACCCGGCGTCCGGCCTTAGATCGATCGTAGATGCTAATCCACAGATCCATGACGAAAACCGCATTTTTGTCGACCAGACCCTGAAGATCCCGAAAAAGAACTGAAAAATCGGTTCACCGGTAGAGGAAGCGGAGATAGGACCATATTTATACTGATTCTATTTGTCGAGCTTTTGCCTCTGCGGCCTCTGCGGTGGAATCTTCTAAGGATACCGAAATGAAGAGAAGAAAACAGGACCCTATTTTCTCCAGGATCGAGGAAAACGACTTATATGCCAGGCCGAATCCAGCCGTCTTTTCACTTGCGGATGAGGCTGATTCCCAAGACTGCCCATTTTCTGTTCCTGATCCTGTAACAGGGAATGCAGGACTTCTTGTCGAAGGACCCGTCCAGGTGCTCGACACTTCCGTTCCCGCCGGCTCAACGGGAGAGCCTTCGGATACCAAAACATTTCCCATCTCCAGCCGGGCTCCAGATGAGACCGATATTTTCGCATCTTTTGAGAGCTCGTTTATCTTGGTCGCTGCGGGGACTTTTCTTATGGGAAGCCCAGATTGTGAAGCTGGCCGGGGCAGCGATGAAACGATCCACGAAGTGACTATTACGAAACCATTCTGCATCCAGAACACGGCGGTGACGCAGGCACTGTGGAAAGCCGTTATGGGGGTAAATCCGGCTTCCTTCCAGGAAGGCGGAGACGATTTACCTGTCGAGTCCGTGTCCTGGAACGAATGCCGGGAATTCCTCAGAAGACTGAACTCGATAACGGAAGGCAAATATCGGCTTCCGACCGAAGCCGAGTGGGAATTCGCCTGCCGCGCCGGAAGCAGTACCGCTTTTGCGGACGGAGACATTTCGGAGCTTTACTGCGGCCGCGACCCGGTTCTCCGGGAAATGGGGTGGTACTGCGGCAATTCCGGCAGAAAGACACGGCCGGTCGGCCGGAAAAATCCGAACGGTTGGGGCCTGTTCGACATGCACGGCAATGTCAGTGAATGGTGCCTGGACTGGTACGGCAGCTATCCGGCAGAGTCCTGCATAGCCCCTTGCGGACCTGCATCCGGGGCAGGAAAAGTCGTCCGCGGAGGCTCCTGGTTTGGAAGCGCTAAAAACTGCAGGTCGGCCAGTCGCTTTTATTGGCCGCCGAACTCAAAGAGCGATTTCATCGGTTTGCGGCTTGTGAGAGAGCCATCCTGAGTTTAGTCCGATCAGTACCGGGAACAGCCGCCCGCAGCATTTCAGGGAGAGGGCCGTGCATTGGCTTAGCTTCATAATTGGAATGACGGTGGGCACCATCGTCGGCGTGATAGTTTCGGCACTTTGCCTCATTGCTGCAAAGTCGTTACCCCGCAATGACGATGCTTATAATCCGATGATACACAAAACGACCTCCAAAATTCGCTCCCCCTCCCGACATATTTAGCATGTCTTCCCGGCGACCCAGGGGGCAATAAACAGGAGGCCCGGTGTTCCACTACCCGTAGATCCACGACAAAGTGAGAAGTTTCTGTTAGTAAGGTGAGCAGAGGGGTTGGCGTGCTGCACGTCAACCCCTCTTTTATTCTTACAGGATGGCGCAACGCCAAACTTATTCGACCGTCATGCCTGTCGATGACAAGAGAATTAGATGCCAGTTTTTTATCGATTTCAGTCACGGCCAAGGCATGAAAAACGAAGAGTCGGGGGGATTTCTTCCTAAATGCAATCTCAAAACCGCTATTTTGCCCAACAATTCAGTTGGTATAGATATTGCTTCAACCGAAAGAGTTATTCTCATAAAAAAATAAATCCGCAAGATCACATAAAAGAAAGGAAGTAAATGGGAAGAATTTTGAGGATAACTCTGCTCGCCGCAGCATTCGCCCTGGCCGGCTTCGTCAACGCTGCTTATGCCGATCCGGTCACCAACGGGGAGTTCGGCTACCCAAACAGCGCCAACTTAAACAATTGGAACACAGTGGGCACTTTTTATGATTCCTTGAACGGCGTGGTCAACGGTATAACGCAGCTTGGCGGAACAACACCGACGGGCAATGAGCTTCAGTTGGGCAATGATCCCGGCAATGGACCGGCCGGCGTTTCTCAGACGCTAACTACTGCGGCAGGCCAGAACTACAACCTTTCTTTATATTGGGGTACAAACGCTTCCAATGCCTCGGGCAACGAATTATTTCAAGTCCTGTGGGACAATGCGGCGTTGGAAAATGTTACCGTCACACCCAGCGCCCAGCCTTGGGAGCAGCTTTCATTTTCAGTTAGAGGGACCGGGTCGGATACGCTTACGATTCAAGGTTACAGCTATTCAGGCTACAATTATGTAGCCGACATTTCAGGCGCCAACTCCTCCATCCCCGAACCCTGCACCCTGCTTCTTCTCGGCTCGGGTTTGGCAGGGCTTGTCGGATTCCGCAAAAAGTTTCAAGCGGCCTAGCTTCAACCTCGATCTGAGTTAAGACAAGGGAGCGATGGCCCTGTCATTTTTCTGGCGAAAAAGAGACTGAACAAAATGACCAAGGGACACCTGATAAGGTGTCCCTTGGTGAAAGATACTTTACCCTGCGGCGCCTCCGGAGAGTATCGACGAAAGGTTCAGGTTATCCAGAAGCGAGGTAACCTGGAGGGCCGCCTGGAAGGCTGTCTGGGCCTGTGAGAGCTTGACGGTGGCCGAAGCTATGTCAGTGTCCTGGAGGTTGGAGAGGACCCCCTTTTCGTTGGTCACCATGGTGTTGAGGGCCGATTGCTGACTGGTAAGCGTAGACAACTGGCTTCCGACTGTGGTCAGTTGATTGTTGATTTGGTTGAAATCGTTGCCGAGTGTCGTAATAGAATTGCTGATACCCGAAGAATTCCCGCTGGTTATCGCCTGTTCGAGGCTCCATATGTCATTCAGCACATTGCTGCCTCCGCCGGAGGTGCTTCCGCCGAAAACAGCCTCGCCGTTCAGGTTCACAGTGGTCATCCCGGGGTCCGCAGCGCTGCTCATGTTTGTCTTAACCTCTATAGGACCCGTATTTCCGTTGTAGGTGACCGCGCCAGTGCTGCTGTTAATGGAGTAAGGCGCCGTATCGGTCGCTGTTCCTGCAAAGATATACTGGTTGTCGTATTGTGTGTTGGCAATGCTTAACGCCTGCTGCAGAATCCCGTTCACCTGCGTTGCCAGCGCACCGCTCTCAGCCGTTCCCGTGGAGCTGCCGGCTGAAATAGCGACTTGCTTAGCCTGGCTCAGCAGGCCGGAGAGTTCGTTAAGGGCCGACTCGGTGGTCTGCCCCCATCCAGTGGCAAAATTTACGTTGCTCAGAAACGAGTTATATTCACGGATGGTCTGGTTGGTGCTCATTGTCTGCGACCACGAGTCGGGGTTGTCGGAGGGAGACAACAACTGTTTCCCGGAGGAGATTTCCTGTGAAAGTGTGTTGATCTGATCCTGCTGGTCGTTAAGGTTTAGCAGGGTCTCATTGGTCTGCATACCCAGCGTGATTCGCATCGCTTCCTCCGCCTACTGGACCATATTGATGGCAGTGCTCATCAAGGTTGAGGCTGTCTGGATGACTTTGGCCGCTGCCTGATAAATCTGTTGATATTGAATGACGCTAACCATTTCCTGATCCAGGGAAACCCCGGAAATCGACTGCTGCTGTGTCTGCAATTGCGATTTCAGCGAATCGTAGAAGCTCTGGTTGTTGTTTGCATCCTGGACATCGGTGCCTATCGTCTGTTGGATGGAGTCCAGATATCCCTGCAGTGTGGAGGATGAGCCGGAAGGATAGGAAAAAGACACCGTGTTATCCTGGAGGTTGGACATATTCTGCGCGATGGCGCCAAGTTGCGTAGAAGTCAGTCCGCTCAGGAAGTTGGAGCTCATACTGATCGAAGAGGCGGTCGAGCCGGAGGCAACCGATAACCCGGAGACCGTATTGATCTGGTTCCCGAGCGCTCCGACGAAGGCATTAAACTGTTGCAAATAGCCGTTCAGGCTGGTTTGCGCCTGCAATAGCCCCCCTAGCTCACCGCCGCTAATCCCCGAAGTGCTGGAGATCGTCGCCGCAACCGTAGTGCCGGAAATCAGGTTTACAGAACTGCCGACTTCGGTGGTGTTGACGTTGACCGTCCCGTCCGAATTCGTGGAAAAGGTTACGGGGATGAGCTTTGCGAGGCTGTCCATCGCCTCGTATCTTTGGTCTATAAGATTGTTTGGCTGGGAGACCGCACTCGACCTGAGGATGTCTGTATTTAAGGTGGCTATCTGGCTGATGAGTGAATTGGCCTGAGTGACAGTACTGCTAATCTGGCCGGGAATCTGGCCGCCGATCTGGTTAAGCTGATCGTATGTGGATTGAATCGCGCTTACCAGGTTGTGGGCCGCCGAGTATACAGCCGTCTGTTCGGACGATCCTGTCGGGTCCTGAGCAAGTGTGCTCCATGCATTGAAAAAATTCCCGAGCGCCTCCGAAATCCCGGTGTTACCGGAATCCGAAGCCGTCGACTGGATCGTGGTTAGCTGCGAGGCAAGGCTCGAGTACTGCGAATCACTGGTCATGGCGTTCATCAACTGCTGTTCGACAAAGTTATCCCGCGCCTGTGTAACGGTTGTAATGGAAGCTCCGGTACCCAACCAGCCGCTCATTGTCGAAATGGCCGGGTTCTCGGTCTGGACCGCAGTCTCTTCCGCATAGCCGGGCGTACTGGCATTCGAGATATTATTCGAAGAGGTCGCGAGTTCCGTCTGCGTGTTAAGCAGGGTCTGTTCGGCAGTGTTGAGCGTCAGGGCAAGGCTGGCCATCTTTCAAATCTCCCGCTGGAACGTAAGTCCCCTTGGAGGGCGCACGCAGCGTCTCTCCTTATTGCCGGTGCGGCCGTAGCCCGGGGGCGAAAGGATGGATTGAAGATCGCGCCAGTAGGATAGAGACCTTTCTATGAAAACTCCATTGGACGCATTGAGCCTGCTGATTTCAGCGAGAAGGGCCTTGAAGGAGTCCGAAACCGCGAAAGAGTCCGCATTCATCTCCCTGGCTGATCTTAGTCTCCATTCCAATTCATTTACCAGGTACTCTTTCTTCGGAAGGAGCGCCAGCAATTCGGCCCCTGAAAATTTCCTCAGGATTTGTTGCTCCGCCCTGAGAGCTTCCAGAAGTTCAAGGGCGGTGCCGACGAATTCCGAATCGCAGCACCCGTTTTGACAAGACGGTTGTCCGGACGGGGAAAGAGTTTCGGATGCCTGGACGGCCGGTTCCATAATGCTAGACTCCTTGTTAGAAAAATCTCGGCTCAACGCAGGGGTCCTCCGTATTTACTATTCGGCAGAATTGATGACTTTGTTTAGAGAAAGTTGGGCTGAGAGGGCCTTTTGCACTTTAGCCGCAGTGCCAGGCGCCTTCAGCGAAGCCTGTGCGTTTTCTGAGCGCTCCAACTGGGTATAGAGCATTTTTCCAAGCCCCAGCGCACCGGAGCCGGCAATTACTTTTGCCACCTGCTGGTAAAGCATGTCCTGGTAAATTCCGTTCGCAAATCCGTGCTCCTCGCCAAACGAAGATCCCTTGCGCATTGTTTTCATCATGTAGGAAACCAATATCGCCGTGAATTGCTGGCAACTGTTCATGAGCCGTTTTTCCTGAACTTCGGTTTTCTGTGAAGGATCGGCCTGAAGGGCCGCACTAACCCTGGATTCCATAAAAAACCCCTTCGATGCCGCTCACTTCGCAGCAAGCGGCAATCCATCCGAGAAGATCACTCCATTGATAATCCATAATCGGCGATCCCTGATTTGCTAAATTATCTGCAATTCCGCGCTCATCGCCCCGGCCGCCTTGATTGCCTCGAGGATATTGATGAGATCGAGAGGCGTTGCCCCTATGGCGTTTAGACCCGCCACCACCTGGCCTATTGTCACCCCCCCGCCGATAACGGCAAGGTGAGCTTTCTTTTCCTGTACTTTGATGCCCGTGCGCGGCACAACTTGAGTAGTGCCCTGGCTGAACGGGAGAGGCTGGGAAACGGTTGGAGTTTCCGTAATCTGGACCGTAAGGTTTCCATGAGCCACGGCGCAGGGCGCTATCCGAACGTTATTGCCCATTACGATCGTGCCGGTCCTTTCGTCGATTATGACTTTCGCAACCTCATCGGGAGTCACCCGCAGGGCCCCGACCTTGGCGATAAGTGCTACCGTATTATCCCGATCCGTAGGCGGCACATCGATCCTGATCATCCCGGCGTCCACGGCCCTTGCCTCCGTTTCGGGAATGGCATTGTAAATCGCATTTGCCGTTCTTTCGGCGGTTGCAAAATCAGGGGTCCTCAGCACCAGTTCCAGTGAATGCAAACCGGCGTAGCTGACCGGAATTGTCCTTTCGATTACTGCCCCGCCGCTTATCAATCCGACATTGGGCTGATTCATCGCAACGTTGCTGCCGCTCTGGCCGGAGGCCGAGAAGCCCCCGATGGACAGCGGCCCCTGGGCGAGGGCGTAGATTTTTCCGTCCGGACCTTTTAGAGGCGTCATGAGAAGCGTTCCCCCTCCCAGGCTCGTAGCGTCACCTACCGATGAAACCTGAACGTCTACCCTCGATCCGGTCCTGGAAAAAGCCGGCAACCTGGCCGTAACCATGACGGCGGCCACATTTCTGGTCGTCGTAATGGTAGGATTCATTTGGACGCCCATGTTGAGGAGCAGGTTCTGCAGGGTGTAGACGGTAAACGGCGTGTTGGTGTCGTCACCGGTATTCTTGAGACCGGCGACGAGACCGTAGCCTATAAGGTCGTTGGAACGGTCGCCCAGAAAGTAGGCGATGTCCTTTATCCTGGCCGACCGGGCTGTACCGACCGAAAGCATCAGCACCAAAATCATGCTTATAATGGCTGCTGTGATACGTCCCTTATTTGTCATACGCCCTCGCTGCGCTCAGAAAGGTGAAACGAAGTCCCAGAGCTGCTCGAGCCATCCGGGTTTCTGATCCTGAGAGACCGGGCCTTTTCCGATCATGAAAATTCTGGCCTCAGCCACGTCCTGTGAAAGAATGGTATTGTTGGCGGTGATATCTACCGGACGGATCACTCCTTCGAGGACGATCTGCTCAAGTTCGTCATTTACCTTCGTCCAGCGTGAGCCTCGAATGACCAGGTTGCCGTTGGGCAAGACAGCCACGACCGTTGCCGTCATGTAGGCGGTCACCGTATTGGTCGAGCTGGTTGAACCGTTTCCTTTGAAGTTCCTGCTGAATGAAGTGTTGTAAGGACCAAAAGAGAACATGCCTTTGGGGTTGGCGACCCCGGAGGCCCCTACGCCAACCCCGGCAAAGTTGATGCTGCCCTGGGACGTCGAGGTCCTGGTTGCCGTTGTGGCAGCCGTATTGGTTCCCGACGAGTTTTCGCTGACGGTTATGGTGACCAGGTCCCCTACCCTGTGAGCTGTGACGTCGGAAAAAAGCGAACCGTCGCCGGGACTCCATACAGAACCCGTAGGATCAAGAGAGTCGGGGGGCGAACCGGCCGGCGGAAGAGGTTTGGCGCTTGACATGAGTGTTGGAGACGTAAGGGGAGGCTTCAGCGCCTTTTGAGCCTGCATCGATGCGCAA
>JAJYTC010000168.1 GCA_021793275.1 Deltaproteobacteria bacterium
GGCTCAGGTCTTCATCCCACCACCCGGGGGTGCCTGCTCGCGATATCAGAGATTTTCGAGTCCCATAAAATTCACACGGCTGTCGATTTCGGCGCCGGGACCGGAATACTTGCAATAGCATGCGCCTTGGCGGGAGCAGAATTCACCCTGGCGATAGACCGAAATCCGCTGGCGCTTGAAAATGCCGGAAAAAATGCGCGGGCAAATGGAGTCGAGGGCCGTATCGGGTTAGCACAAGCGGAAGAACTGGGATGTCTTAACTTATCTCCGGATTTTTTGGTGATAAATTTGGAATGGCCCATTCTCGAAAAAATTCTTGCCTCCGGGCAGTGGAGGAATGCCAAAAGGGTCGTCCTGGCAGGATTTCTTCAAAGCAGGCTCGAATCGGTCAAAAAATTCGCCCGGCCCGACTTTGAGGTAAGCAAAGTAGCAGAGTTGCAAGGGTGGCCCACGGTTATTTTCTCCCGCCCCTGAGCAGTTCGAGGGCGGCCCTGATCCCGGCGGCGACCTCACGCATTTGTTCTTTATTTAGAGTTCATGCTCACCGGGAATAACTCCCACTTTGTCCCGCTTTACCCTCAAAGACTATTTGCAGGACGTCCTGAAGGGAACGCACACCGATGCAGCGTCCATCCGGTTCCTGAGAAAGTCGCTCCGAGTTGCTCGCGGGCATCAGCCATGCGGTAAAACCGAGCTTGGAGGCCTCCGCTGCCCGCAGCGCGCTGTGCCCGACCCCCCTGACTTCGCCGGCCAGCCCCACCTCGCCCCATACCACGAGGTCCTGCGGCAGGGGCTTGTCGAGATAGCTGCTCATGAGGGCAACGGTGAGCGCCAGGTCGGCCGCCGGCTCAACCAGCCGCACCCCTCCGGCCACGTTTACAAAAACGTCCTGCTGCGCAAAATTGAAACCGAGTTTCTTTTCGAGCACGGCAAGCAAAAGAGAGAGCCGGTTTGTATCGACCCCCATGCTGGTTCGGCGCGGCTGGGTCCAACCCGTCGCGCTTACAAGCGCCTGGAGTTCGACAAGTATCGGCCGCGTGCCCTCCACCGAACAGGCGACAACCGAACCCGAGACGTTTCCGGGCCGCTCGGCCAAAAGTACGCCGGAAGGATTGGGGACCTCTTCCAGGCCGTTTTCCTTCATTTCGAAAACCCCCACTTCGTTGGTCGACCCGTAACGGTTTTTGACCGCGCGAAGCAATCGGAAGGTGTGGGTCCTGTCGCCTTCGAGGTAGAGCACGGTGTCCACCAGGTGCTCGAGTGTGCGCGGACCGGCGATGGCACCCTCCTTGGTGACGTGGCCGACGATGAAAATTCCGATTCCCGCTTCCTTCCCCGCTCTCATGAGCCTCTGTGCGCATTCGCGAACCTGGCTGATCGATCCCGGGGCAACATCGAGCATCCTCGTGTACATTGTCTGAATGGAATCCACAGCGACGACCAGCGGAGGCTTTTTCTGCATTTCGTCTAAAACAGCTTCGAGCGAGGTTTCCGAAAAGATGAACAGGGCCGGCGAGCAAATTCCCAGCCTTTGAGCGCGGGATTTCAACTGCTGAGGGCTTTCCTCGGCGGAAACATAAAGAACGGCGCCCTCGCCGGCCATCCTCGATAGGGCCTGGAGAAGAAGGGTCGATTTGCCTATGCCCGGATCGCCCGCCAAAAGCACCAGCGAGCCTTTTGTAAGCCCCCCTCCGAGCACCCTGTCCCATTCACCCATGCCCGTATGGAAACGGACGTCTGCGTCGGACTGAATTTCGTCGAGGCTGAGCGGGCGGGCCGATGTAATTTTTGCAAGTTTTGAAGCCGTTTTACCTGCCCCTGCTATTGAAAGCTCTTCGGAAAAGCTGTGCCAGACCTGGCATTCGGGACATCTGCCCATCCATTTCGGGCTTGCATAACCGCACTGCTGGCACCTGTAAATCAGTTTTGGATCCGCCATTTCGCCTCTTCTCCATCGTCAGGGTCGGCGCCTCCGCTTCGCAACAACGACTTCGCAGCGCAGCCCCTTAAGGGCCGCCCCCTCGCCACGAGCCGGATACTACCATGGCTAAGCGAAGCCGAAGCCAAAAAAATCCACCGGTAGAGGGCGCTGAGATATGAAATATCTTCCTCCGTGGCGTCTGCCTCGGTCCCGGGGCTCAAAGCAGCGCAGGCTTTTCCATACAGTTCTGAACAAACGGTTGATAGAGCGGCCCGAGTTGTGCCCAATTGGCATGATTGTTGTTTTCCGACCCCGTATGGTCTTCAGATTCCCACACCCCCTATTGACATAGTCGAGGAACTCAATTATGGTTCCAAGTCAATTCCCGATTGATAGTCCTCCAGCAGGGCTGACTGAAAATGGAGTTTCAAACCGCCGGGTCAACCGAATGAGGATGACGATCTTTTCGCGGGTGATGATCGCTCAGAGTACTCTGATCTTGATCATCATCGCCATCAGTATCTTCGCCGTAGGCAAGCTTCGCCTCGTTTCACAGTTGAATACCCGGGCACTGACCGTCGATGCTCGCTGCATCAGCGAGGAGAAACTGCTTCTCGAAAGCTTCCTGGACGAAATGCGCAACGCTGAAGAGTATTTTCTGATGCGTGATCTTTCGTTTCGGGATGCATGCAAAGATAACAGGGTAGAATTTGAAAAAGCCGTCGTCACGATCCGTCAGGCCATCAGTTCCCAAGACGAGAAGACCCTGTTGAGCCAGATCGTATCGCTTCACGGCGAATACATGAAGCAGACCGATCTCGCCGACTTTGGCAAAAACGGCTCCGAAGCCGCCAGGTCCAAGTTGAGCGACCAAATAATTCGGAAGATCACTGAACTGATTCGACTGCGGGAACAGGCAGCTTCCCATAAAATGGCCACGGCCAGAGACAATGCGGCATCTGCTGCGCGGGTAATGTTCTGGCTCGCTTTATTCGGAATTGCCGGCGCTTTTATCATGGCTTGCATCAACGCCCGCGGGATCAGCCGACCGCTCAGGCAGCTTGCACGGGAAATGCGGGCCATCGGGCGGGGAGAATTTTTCCGCACCGCCCGGGTCGAGGGCCCTGCGGAGGTGATCGAACTGGCAAAGTCCTTTAACCGGATGGCTGGGGAACTTGAGCACCTGGACCGTCTCAAGGCTGACTTCACGGCCCATGTTTCCCACGAATTGCGCACCCCTCTTACCGCCATTCGCGAAGGGACAGCACTGCTGCTCGAAGGAATATCGGGGCCGCTGACCAAAAGTCAGCGTGAAATATTGGAGGTGGTTCGCAATCACAGTCAGCGCCTCTTCCAAAGTATCTCTTCCATCCTCGACCTGTCCAAGATGGAAGCGGAGATGATGGATTATGAATTCACCATGTGCGACTTGAAGTCGCTTATCGGCAAATCGATCGAGGGGGTGAATCTGATTGCCCGCAAGATGGAGATCAGGTTGAGTTGCAGCGTGGCGGAGCCGATTCCAATGTTGAGGGCCGATGAGCGCAGGATCCAGCAGGTTTTCGACAACCTGCTCAGCAACGCTTTGAAGTTTTCTCCAGCCGGAGGCGAGGTTCGAGTCGAGGCATTCCCGGTTCAGGGCGCCAACCAGTGCCCCGTGGCAGTGGAAGTCCGGGTCTCCGATGACGGTCCAGGTATTCCGGCCGAAGAAATACATAACATTTTCAGACATTTCTACCAAAGCAGGCACCAGAAGGCAAAGGGCCGGCAAGGGACCGGTCTTGGTCTTGCCATCGCCCGGCACATAGTCGAAGCGCACAAGGGAAGGATCTGGGCGGAAAGTGAAATCGGGTGCGGCTCTACCTTCCATGTAGTTTTGCCGATCGGAACGGACGTGTCATCCAAGGCTGAGCCTTCCTCATTGTCGATGCGAGCCGCCAATGGGTAAAAAGCAAAGAATTCTTCTCCAGGCGGGGGCTTTTTTCATCGTGGCTCTCCTCGCCGGGTGCATGCCCTCCAAGCCAGTGAGCCAGATCGCGCCGCCGCCACCGTTATTTCCTCCTCAAACCGTCATGCAATCCGGCGATTATAAGAGCTTTTTAGCCCAAAATTCCTCAGTCCTCAAATCCTGCTCGCAACCCGATACATGCGCCGCGGCGCTTTTCAACCTGTGCTTTCTTTACTGTTATCCCAAAAGTCCTTATTATGATCCGCCAAAGGCCATGCAGTATATATCGGACCTTATAGCCGGAGCGCCCGAAAGCCCGTGGGCGGCCCAGGCCATGGTCTGGCGGGACTTGATCGCAAAGCAAATGAGGGAGAGAAACAGGCTCCTCGGGTTGGCTCGCGAGAGGCGCAAATCGAAAGAAGCAGCTTTGCAGAACAAAACCGCCATGGAAAAGGGCTGGCAGGTGGATCGCCAGCTCCTGCAAGATGAAATCAGGTCCAAGGACGAAATCATCCGCGAGCTTACAAAACAGCTCAAAGGCTCGCAGAAAATCGACCTTGAAATGGAGAAAAAGGAACAAGGGCTTTTCCACTGACCGGAATTGCATTATCAGAACCACTCCTGCTTCGAGGAGGAGGAAGAGGTTTCCAGTTTGCGTGAGGGGCACAGGCTGATGGCTAAAGAAAAGATTCTCGCGGTTGATGACGACCCCGGGTTGCTCACCTTGATGAAAGCGCGTCTCGAGGCGGCCGGATATGATGTCACGGTTGCCGCCGGCGGCGAGGAAGCCATTGCCTGCGCAAACGAGAATATATTCAGCGCGGCCATCCTGGACTTCAAGATGGAGGACATGGACGGCATTGCCCTGATGGAACGGCTGCTCAAAATCCAGCCCTATCTGCCGGTAATCATTCTCACCGCTTACGGGACCATCGAACGCGCGGTGGATGCCACCAAGAAGGGCGCCTACGACTTTCTGACCAAACCTTTCGAGGCCAAGGATCTTTTGCACCGAATCGAAAAAGCCCTCGAAGTCGGCCGGCTGCGAGTCGAGGTCGATCGGCTCCGCCACATGGTCAAACAGAGGTATCGCTTCGACAATATCATTGCATCGAGCGCCAAGATGCGGCACATCTTGAACCAGGTTGCCCAGATAGCCTCAACGGACTCGACTGTATGCCTCTACGGCGAAAGCGGCACCGGCAAGGAATTGATGGCCAAGGCCATCCACCTGAGCAGTCCCCGGGCAAAAGGGCCCTTTGTGGCCATAAACTGCGGGGCTATCCCGGAAGGGTTGCTCGAAAGCGAGCTTTTCGGGCACGTTAAAGGCGCATTCACAAGCGCCGACGGGCCAAAGAAGGGGCTGCTCCAGACCGCTGACGGCGGCACGCTTTTCATGGACGAGATCGCCGAACTCTCTCCGCCGCTCCAGGTCAAGCTGTTGCGGGTCTTCCAGGACCGCGAATTCTTTTCCGTCGGCGGGGTAAAGCCTATAAAAATCGATGTGCGCCTGGTGGCGGCGACCAATCGCGATCTCTGGAAAGCCATCCAGGAGGGCAAGTTCCGGGAGGACTTGTATTACCGCATCCATGTGATTCCGATCTTTCTGCCTCCGTTGCGCGAAAGGATAGAAGATGTGCCGCTTCTGGCCAACCACTTTCTCCAGCATTTCAACCGGGAGATGAATAAAGACGTCAAGGGCTTCTCGCCCGAGGCTATGCAGAGGCTCATGCTTCACAGTTGGCCGGGTAACGTTCGGGAACTGGCCAACGTAGTGGAAAGGGCCGTGGCCCTGTCGAATCAGGCCGTGATAGATGTCGATTCGCTTTTCCTGGGAGGGGCCGAGGCGCCGCTTACGCCCAACAAGCTCATGCCGCTCGACGAGGCAAGGGAAGAACACGACAGGGCTTACCTGACCCGGGTGCTCAGGGAAACCGGCGGCAATGTGACCCGGGCCGCCGTCCTGGCGGGAAGGTATCGCGCCGAGTTATATAAAATGATGCACAAGTACGGTATCAACCCCTCCGATTTTAAAGGCAATTGATTCTGTCGCTTATTTCATTCGACCCTGTAGTCTAAACCCTACGCTTTGAGCATTATCCTGCCGGCAGATCCTCTTCCGCGAACCATTTCCATAATGGCATGCCGTATGCAAATATAGCAGCAGCTTTGGTTGAGTTTTATCCACATGCTTCCAGGCATGCGGCGCCAGCCGACCAAGAAGGACAGGGAGCTTAAGGAGCCGGTATGATTAGAGTGCTGTTGGTAGACGACGATGAAGACCTCCTCTTTATTATCGGGGAATATCTGAACATGAACGGCATTGAATGCCATACTGCAACGAGTGTTTCCCGGGCACGAAAACGCATCCTTCTGTGCGACTATGACATGGTCATATCGGACCTGCAGATGCCGGGCGAATCGGGTTTGGAACTTTTCCGTTTCGTCTCGTTCAGGCACCCGAAACTGCCATTCATACTGATGAGCGGCAACCAGGACCCCCGTATACGGCGGCAAGCATTGAAAATGGGGGTTTACCGTTTTCTTGAAAAGCCTTTCGAGCTGAATATGTTGAAACATATTATTACCAATCCGGTACCTTGCGAAACTCAAGTCGGCGTTGGAGCGCCGGCGGCATAAGGGCGCGTACTCAAGCTGCAGGCAAAATAAAACACGGAGCTTTGCACCGGTATTTTCTGTGGGAAATCTATAAGGAGTGGAAACAAGATGAGGATATTCAAGTGGCTGGCAATCCTGACTTTAGTCTGCTGCCTCTGTGGATGCGCAGACCTGACCACCGCCGACCAGCGGGTACTTAGCGGCGGTGCCATAGGTAGCGCTGCAGGTTTGGGGGCGGCCGCCCTCTTCGGGGGGCCCCTGATAGTCGGGGCTGTCGCCGGTGCTGCCGCCGGTGCGGTGGGGGGCGCCGTGGTCGACCAAATGCATCAAAGGTAGGCATACGACTGTATCGTAAAAACATTTCCGCCGGGCGGGGGTAAACCCCGCCCCGGTCATCTCCCGATCCCGTCTAAAGTTAGCGCTTAAGCCCCCCGCACCCCACGTGCTCCGCGACCGGCACACAGGCGCCGTTGACGCGAAAATCCATCCTCAGAGCTTAAGTCGCAAACCTTGCGCCCACCCCGAGCCCTTTCTCCATGATTTTCGATTTTTCTTCTTGATCTTTCGTTCGGGTTTTTTAGCATCTTGACTCTAAGTTAGAACGGTTCTAAACTGGAGCCAATCTGTATTTGTCTTCAAAGGAAGCGCTATCTTTAGCTTGACCCAAGCAGACCAAACCTATGGGAGACAATAACGATGTCAAAAGGAGCCGTAATCTTTGCGACACGAACCAATCAGACTCAAAAGATTGCTCAATTGATCGCTGAGGGGATGCGTTTTGAAGGTTTTGACGTTGACCTGCTCAACGTGAACCAGATCAACAGCGAAAATGCACTTACCGGCTACAACGCAGTTGTCCTGGGATCAGCCACCTACCATGGCGAGATGCTTCAATCAATGAAAACATTTCTGTTTATTGCCGAGAAGGCTAATCTCGAAGGAAAGGCGGGCGGAGCATTCGGGGCTTTCGGATGGAGCGGAGAGGCGCCGGGACGTATTTTCGACACCATGACACACATCCTCAAGATGAATATGGTGGGGGGACCTCTGAGGCTCAAGTCGGCGGACCTTGGCGGCGGAATCAAAATGGCTCAGGATTACGGGCGAGAAGTAGCGAGAAAAGCGCTCGGTTCAAAATAAGGTGTGTTCTCGAGTCTATAAGACCGAAGGGAGATGAGATGAATTCCGAGGAGTACAGGAAAATTATTTCACTGGCAATAGACAACGAAATAGCTGCTTATGATTTCTACAAAAGCATTTGTGGAAAGACCACGGACAGCAGTCTAAAGCAAATATTCACCGAGTTGGCCGAAGAGGAGCAGAAACACAGGATTTTCCTGGAAGGTTTTTTAACCGGGGAAAAACCCTTTTATTTTGCCGAGATCATAGATTACAAGGTGGCGGAAAGCATCGATAAACCCGGGCCGTCGATCGATATGAAGCCGGCTGATGCAATCGGTTTGGCCATGAAGGCAGAGGAAGAGGCCATGCGGCTATACCAGAGTCTGGCCGCTTCCAGTACGAGTTCCGACCAAAAACAGATGTTTCTGACTTTGGCAAACATGGAAAGAGCGCACAAGGTCAAGCTGGAAGAATTGTATACCTCGATGGCCTATCCGGAAGTTTGGTAGGGCAAGTCGATTCCATATGCAAGTCGCCACGGGCTGAAATCGAATAAATGGAACATCTGCTAAAAGGTACAACATCGTCAGCAGGGCGGAGTTGCCGCGGCCGACGTGCGACAAAGCCCGGACAGATGCCCGATAAAGGGGGAAAAGATGCCGAGGAGACTGAATAAAATGGAATACGACGTTGAGTTCGGCGCGAACCGGCGCAAGGCGGCTTTGGAACGTGCTCTGGATAATCGCAAATTTGAAATCGAGATGTATTGGAAAAGGGCCGCTTATTTTTGGGTTTTCATCGCGGCCACCTTCGCGGGCTACGCAGCACTCGAGGGTAATCCGTACTCGTACGGGTTCCTTAGCTACCTTCTGACATGTCTCGGGCTGGTGCTGTCGTTTGGTTGGCTGCTCGCCAATCGAGGGAGCAAGCAGTGGCAAGAGAACTGGGAAAAACATGTCGAGCTGCTTGAAGACGATGAAATCGGCCCTTTGTTCAAAACAACCATGCATCGCCCGCGCCCCGAAAAATTCGCAGAATGGTGGGACAATGCTCTCACGGGCCCCAGTCGTCATTCGGTTTCGAAAATCAATCAGTTGCTCAGCCTGTATATGACATTGATGTGGCTTGTTCTGGCATTTAAAGCCTGGCCCGCTTCCAGTTGGAAATGGCCCATTTCGGCGATCACGGTGTTTGCCTTGCTGGAGCTGTTATTCGGTGCAAGGACTTATGGGGAGCCAAGGGAGCAGTTGGCATGTCTTCGCGAAGCAAAGGTCCAGGAAAAGGGGGGCTGCCAGGGATGGTTGTTGGCGCCGCTTAAAACATGGATTTGCAAGAGGCTCTGCAAAGAGGAAAATCCCGAAATCAACGATAACTGCTGAGAACTACAAAGTTAAGCGGGATAGGCATTTACGGCAAAATATCGACCGCCGGCTTTTTTCAGGGCGATCTTCCCATTTTTTTTGCCCTCAAAGCAGGAACCTCAACCGTTTTTCATCACTCTGCCAGGTAAATGGAATATTGTCCTCGAGACAAACCCCACGCATAGTTACAATTTGCTACTCTAAAATAGTAACTTTTAGCTATGGTTCGTTAAAGGAGCTTTGATTAGTGTATGAGCAAAATGGCTTTTAACTACTGTGTTCATGCTATTCCGCTTAAATTAGTCTGTTCAACGCTCCTTATGTGGCCACATTGCGCTGATATTAAGAATATCCTTGATAACTTTTGTCGATACTTTTCGGGACATGCGCCTTTCACTCATTAAGGAGATGAGATCATGTCTACATACAAAGTTATTGAATTAATTGGATCAAGTTATACTTCGTGGGGTGATGCTGCAAAAGAGGCGCTTGAAACTGCAGCAAAAACATTGGAAGATCTTAGAATTGCTGAAGTAACTCAGTTTGATCTGAAACTCGAAGACAACGGCAAGGTCCTTTACAGGACACGCATGAAAGTATCGTTCAAAGTCCACACATTTGAAAAGTACTCGGAGACGCTGGGGCCTAAGCCTTACGCGCAGGCGGAAGAAGGCTGAGATTTTAATCGAGGGTAACGAGGGCGAGCGGTTGAGTCAACCTTACCAAAAATCGGCGCATGTACCCATATCAAGCAGGTTCATTGTAATAGAGGAAATTCCAGCGCGATAGTCAGGTGTATGGACAACGCAAAAAGGGGTTAGCTCGAATCGAGCTGACCCCTTTAATTTTCTGGAGGCGGCAAGCGGATTTGAACCGCTGTATAACGGTTTTGCAGACCGCTCCCTTGCCACTTGGGTATGCCGCCCTTACGAATCAATAAACTTACTCGAAAAAAGAAGCCACGTCAAGCGACAATGCACAGGGCTCAACGGCCGGCTCGATTCCGGAGGGTGGAGCTCTCAGCCTGCTGATTTGCGCACGCCGCCCAATCCCTTGGCCCCGACAGCCGGGCGCGCCG
>JAJYTC010000169.1 GCA_021793275.1 Deltaproteobacteria bacterium
TTCTCGGCCTCCCGTCTATCCATTGCACAACCTCCGCCGGAAGTCACGACACAGCGGATAGCACCACACGGCTTTGACAGACCTGTTGGGTTTGTGGGTTCGGTCGTCCTTCCCGCGGCCGGTAGTCTCGCCCAGATAGATCCAGTTGGCGGCGCGATAGCAGGTTCCCCTGAAGCGCTCGGTATCCACGAAGGTCTCCAGGAGGTATAGGGGATGCCCATAGACGTCCTGCCAGTCTCGGGAGAGCCTTCCGGCGATTTTTCCCAACAGATGCGAGGCCAGGCAATTTATGCGGACCCAGGGAAGCACCAGGAATCGGGTGTTGTAGGCGAGAAGATGCAGGTTCTTCCGGCGTGTCGGGCCATCCCAGGAAATAAAGCGATCCCTGCAGCCGATATGTCTTGGGGCCGAGGACCACGCGGAACATGCAATGGGGGCATCGCCGGCAAATGCGAGGTACTTGAGGTGTTCCCCTACCGGCTGGGTGTAACCGAGATAGTGAAATTGGGCGACCAGCGAATTATACAGCTTCTCATGACAAGTTCGTCTTACCTGCTGGATGGAGATTGGACCGAGACCGCGAAGATCAATTTGGATGGGCGTTTGCTCGATAATGATCGGTTTGGGCGCCCGCCGGGAAGGACGCCATCCTCCTCCCGATCTTTGCTTTGGAGGCAATTCGATATGGCCCTCGCGCTCGAGGCGAAGCAGGAGCCCGCGACACACCATCTCCTTGAGTTGTCCGTTTGGCTGCGCCCAGTCCCATGCCTGGCATATCATACGGGACAAAGCCGTCCTGTGTTCGTCCGGATGAGCGTTTATCAGTTTCCGGATGAACGATATTTCCCCTGTGGTAATGGGGCGGCCTCTGTGGACAAGAATCGTTTCCATGCATGAGAGGAATACACGATTTATCCTGTGAACGCACGCGAAAAATCAAGGTTTGCGGGGCGGACCTGAACGATTACGTTGACCGCCCGCAAATGGAGATGGCAGTGGAAACCCTGGTTAAAAAAGCTCTGAATCAAATGCGGGAAGGCTCAACCCTTTCCATCGCTACGCTAAAGGAAAACAATACCTTCAAGCTGGTTATGCGCTATCCGTCGAGCACATCGCACGAGATGACGTGAGACACTTCTTCTATCCTTTCACCACAACCCGGATGCCATACGATACAGTAGATCTGCCCATGTCCAAAATTCTGGTGGACAAACACGGTGGGGAGATAGACGTAAGACTTGAAAAACCCGGCGAAATGTTCATTTACCTCTCACTCCCCCTCCCCGACACTATCATCGCCAATATAAAGAGTTGATCCCACAGCTTAAAGGAAACGTGGGTACTGGTAGGGATCAAACCCGCAGGCCCTGGCCGTTGCAACCAGGCAGTATGGAGTAGCCGCAGCGTGGGCGCCCGTTTGGATATCCGGCGAACAGCCGATTCCGGCGTCCCACCGCGAACCGGCCGATGTCATTTTCCACCATGTTATTATCGGGCGAGATATATCCGTTTTCAGTATAGCCGATAAGTCTGTCCCCTCCATGCGTCGATCGGGGTGCCTTGATCGGGGCGATCGGGGGCGTCGGGCCCAACAGTGATCGACCCATTCCAAACATCTCGGCAATTGGCGTAAACCGCTTGTCGCTGGTCTGGTCGGAAGGCCGGCGGGGCAGCATCGTGACGGCCTTTTCCGCCCCTTTGGAATCTGCCCCCATTTGCCCGCAGGCGATGGGAACCAAACTCCCTGTCCCATGATATATTTATAAATAGTCCGATACCTCCGGCTTCTCCTGCAGCGCATTAGTTACTATCCCCCGCCAAATATGATGGACGACGTTTGGAGGGACAAAATCAAATTTCGTTCGATCCAGAAAATCGCTGGCCGCCCAGGCGATAGTCTTTTCCACATCTCCGGTCTGCTTCACAATCTCGACTAAAAGGTGATGATAATCGATAGTATGCCGCACAATCCGTTCGACTATGCCTGCAGCGTCCCCTTCGGTCATCGATCCATAATGCTCCCAGGCGCAAAGTCTTACGTCCAGAGACTTCAGCTTTTTGATGCTGTCCAGGTAGGCGACGAAACTCTCGGAGGCCGTTATGACGAATCCATTTCCGCTTTCAACCGGAATCCCCAAAGAATCCGAGGTGAAGAGCCATTTATTTTCAGGTTCATAAAGGATAGCGGAGCAGCGGCTGTGTCCCGGCGTCAAAAAGACGCGAAAAGAAATGCCGTCCCCCAGGTCTATGCGGTCCCCTTCCGCCAAAGGGCGGTTCACAGGAATTCTGTCGAATTCAAGAGGAACTCCGTTGACTTCCGCCGGCAACCCCAGGTCGCTCATAACCTGAAGGCTGAACTTGCGCATATTCTGCAAGGCCTTTTCCATGCTGAAAATCTTCTGCGCCTCCACCGAAGCCAGGATCTGAAGATGAGGATACCGCTTGAGAAGATAGGGAACCGTACCACAGTGGTCGTAATGGGTGTGGCCGATGAAAAGATATTGAATGCGCTCAACATCGATTCGGTACTGCTTGAACTGTTCTTCCAGCGCAGACACGCACCACTGGCCGCCTCCGCCAATCAGCATGTAATGCTCCCCTTTAACCAAATACATCGTGCTCTGGGGGACTCCCAAAAGCAACAATCGACTGTCGATTTCACCCGGCGTTTTTATCCACATAGTTTTCCACTCAGACGGCCTCAGCCCTTATATGAAAATTAAATTACCCCAATCCCCCTGCTCCCGGACCGCAGTCAAACACCCGACCACCTGAAAAACACGGCTGGCGGGAGCTCCAAACGTCACATCCGAAATGGCTCTGCTAATGGGACCGGCCATTTTTACGCCGCAGTTGCAGCAGCACCGAACTCTCTCCCGTTTTGTTTGTGGCGGCCCATCGGAGCCGGTAAAAAAACACAAACGGCATCTGTAAGACTTCGTCACCATCTACCTGCAAGATAAAAAGGATATCACCGCGCGCGCCGGACGCGAAAGCGCCGCCGGACAACCATAGGCTGTGGACCTTAATTATCCGGGAAGTCCGCGATCTTGCCTTCATTCCGAGCATTATGCCGGCAGGTTTCTCGATTCCTTGCGGCACAGGCAAACTCCGCGAGAAACCTGTGCCTGGCCGGCTTGCGCCACTTCCTCATGCATCGCCGCCAGGAATTGGGCTCCATTGAGGATTACTCGTTCGTCGACATCGAAAGTGGCGCTGTGATGACCGCCTCCGACCGGAGTGCCAAACAGAACGAACAATGCCTTGCCCCCCTTGCTCTGGACGCGCTCCATCATTACAGTCACGTCTTCGGATGCATTGTATGCGGTCTCGTCTAACACGTCGGCGGTCGACGCGAGTTTTCCGGCGACTGAAGTGCCCAGCTCTATAAGTTCGGGGGAACTCTGGGCGCTGAGCGCCGTGGCCGCACGTTTGACTTCCAGCTCCAAACCGTACATCCTGGCGGCGCCTTCCAGCACTTCCCTGGCTTTCTCCACCATGAAGGCGTGTATCCCGTTGGTCACCCCGCGAGTTTCCATGCGCAAGCAAGCCTCCTCGGGGATGAGGTTCCAGGTCGTTCCAGCCTGCATGAACCCCACGTTGACACGCGAGGCGCCATCTGAATGTCTGGAAATGGCGTGAAGATTGGTCACCGCAGCACACGCCCCCAGCAAAGCATTTCTGCCGTCTTCCGGGCGCAGCGCCGCATGCGAGGAGCGCCCCCGATAGGTGACTTCGAATCGCGACAGTGCCATGAAGTCCACAACGTTTGTGGCAATCTGCCCCACTTGCATTGCGTTTATGCCAACATGCCCGCTCAACAGAAACTCCACGTCGTCGACCGTCTTTTTCTCAACCATCGCCTCGGCGCCGTTTAGCTCCTCCTGGTTGGGCTGAAACAGAAACTTAACCGTGCCCTTGAGGGTTTGGCGGTTTTCGGCGAAGTGCCTGGCCAGCAACAATCCCATAGCCGTATGAACGTCGTGGCCGCACATGTGTGCGTACCCCCGGTTTTGCGAGACAAACCCTTCGGCCGCGGGCCGATGGGAGGGGTCGTCCGACTCCATAGCTGCAGTGCCGTCGATATCAAAGCGGAAACCGACCACGGGTCCGGGCAAAGCGCCTCTTAGAATTCCGACCACCCCGGTAAGACCGCCCCTGGCGGGCGCTACAAACTGTTCCTTTATTCCGCTTTTGATCGCACGATCGTATTCAGCTTCCAGCGTCTGGAAATCGGGAACGTTCGCCCTTTTGTCCGCTGCAATGATATGTTCGCCAAGGAGCAGTTCATAGCCCCACTCGGCAAGCTTTTCAGCCACAAATCCGGTTGAGTAGAATTCGAGCCATCCCGGCTGCGGATTCCGGTGCAATTGACGCCGCCATTCTACGGCTTCATTGTAATGGGTCGCGATCGTCTTTTCCCAGCCATGATTTGTAGTTGACATTCGTGCTATCCCCTTTTCAGCTTTCTTCAAGCGTGATGGGTTCGCCGGCGGCCTGAGAACTTAACCCGGCGGCAAAGACAAAACCCCACACAAACCCCGCTCTTTGCAACCATCAAGACAGCCGGGTTCTCCAATACCCCGCCTGTTCCCCCGGCTTTCTTCCTGCAATCTTGACTCCCGGTAAGACACACCGACCCGGCGTCTGGAACAGCAAAGCCGGAAAACGTTCCGGCCGGCGATAAACACCCTGGGGGCGATGCCCCGCAAAAAAGCCCCCTCGAACCGAGTGGCATCGGTCCCTGGACCCATACCATCCCCGTTCTGTGTCTCTCAACCCAATCGCGCATATTCACTACCTGGACGATAGGAAAATACAATATCTCGTTCCGAAAAATCTGGCTGATTTCAAATCATATAATTAAAACAAAGATATAGAGCAATATGGAGAGCCCTTTTTGTTCTACATTCCAGGCGGCGCGATATCCATCTTTTCGCTGTCGGCAAAAACGGTTGCGCCGCCGGCTGGTCGGCCCGCGCCTTCGCCCCCTGGCCGCTTCTCCTTGATTCCCCCACTTTTGCCTTTTTACTTTTACCTTCGCGCAGCGTTCGCCTTTTCTCGTTGCCGTTTCTATTGCCGCTTCCCGTTTCCGTTTCCCGTTGCCGCTTTGCGGCTGGTCCCTCCCTCGTGGTATAAGCCTCGTCGATTCGAGCGTAATCGGCAGACCGGCCTCTCGGCTGCCTTACTCGGAACACCGCTCCTTGGAAAAAGAATAGGGAACCACTCGTCCTCCCGTTAACTCATCACCATTCACTGCTCACTGCAGTAATCTCTGCTGTTTTCATGCTGTTTCCATGCTGTTAATTTCGCCGCCAAAATCATGAAATGCCAATTAAATCAGCATAATAAGAAAATAAAAAGAAAAAAAGCGCTGTTTTATCAGGATAAAACAGCATCCGGGGCCTTAAAAGCAAAGATGCGCGTCGTTCCCCGTATGCCGTCAAATAGCAATGCATGTAGACGCTCCAACACCGGCATTGACGAGGAAGACCTTAACCGGGGCGGTGAGATTGCCGGAAGGATTTTCCAAAACTTTATTATTCGAGCGATTCAAGCATGCTTCCTGGTCCGAAGAGCCTGTGGCGCCCCACCGCTTCCGCTCACAGGCTGGGCAGGAAGTGGCCGCCGTCGTTGACTGGTCGTCGTCCTTCAGAGCCTTTGCAGGTTGATCGCCTTACGGGTTGCGCAGCGCTCGATGAGATCCTTGCAGTAAGAGCACGTCGAACATTCGCGGGAACATGAGAGCAACCGCTGAAGCATGTCGGCCGGCAATAAGTCGTTCGCAACATGCAACCATTCGGCCGTTCCATCCATGGCATCCATCAAATCCAGAAGATTACCCGAATATTTTCGATTCAGGTAGGCGTCCACAACCCTCATGAGGAAAGGGACGCCCAAGGTCCGTCCGCATAGCTTCAGAACATCGACATACGGTTCATAGGCGCCGACGTCTTCCGGCCGGATGAAGGGTGATTTGAACAGGAGGGAAATATCGCGCTGAAGCGTTCGCATGCAACCGAGTTCCCGGTTGATCCGGTAAGTATCCAGGGATTGCCCCAGATTGAGCATGCTGATATGGCAATCGTGGGTGAGCTTGTAGGGACAATGATAGAGACACCCTTCATTGGCCATGAGTTCGAGTTTCACATTCGGAAACGCTTTCCTGCAACGGGCCGAAACCTCCTTGAGAGCGTCCGGCCGACGATTGAGAGACCGGTCCAATATGAGTGTTTTCGGAAGTCGGAACCGGGTCGAGGCGATAAATTCGAGCAGGCTGGCGATTCGGTCATAGCTGTCCGGAACGCAGTTTATACTGGGAATGGCCTCGAGCTCGGAAGCCTCATCTCCTCCCGCATCGGAAATGGCCTGAAGGTAGTAGGCATCGGCAAATATGATGCCGTCGATTACTTTTGCTTTCAGCATCGACCGAAGGATTTCAATCACCTTCCGCAACCGATCGGGCTCCAGGTACGCCCCGTTCGCGTGGACCCTGCTGTTCATGAGCAGAAATTTCCTACCGATTCGAACTGATGCCAGAAAATCAATCCACCGGTCGGTTTCAATAAACTGAACCCTGTGACGGCAGTCGTCGATATCGGCGGCATAGAGGCTGAAATGGCAGGAATAGAACGAGTTTGCATCCCGATTCAGGGCTTCGACGACTCTTTCATCCGGAATCACCGGCACGTTAAAGAGCATTTTACACGATCCTTTTACCAAAGTTGCCGCCTTCGCCCTATCCGGAATTCGGAACCGCTTGCCTTAAGGCAAATAAAAGCTCGATCAGGCATGGATGCTAGCACGAGCCACTCGATCAGTCGATAACTTCAAACAATTTGACGGGAACGGCCCCTGCCCGATGGCCAAGGCAGGCAATAACGAGATGTATGGCCACCGGTTGTATACGAATTGACCGGTCAAACAAGCCGTGTTAAAAGTTTCATCACTCACAGAATTAAACCCTGCATTCGCGATGAAAGGCGGACAAATGTCCCTGGATTTTACTCGAAGGCAGGAGACTTTCGAAGAACTGCTGCACGAAATGGACATCCTCGCCGGCGATGTGGGGCTGCTTCCCGGAGGGGCCGAGCTTTGCGCACGGCTGCACGGCCTGCGTCAGCGGACCATGGCTTCTTTCACCCGGATGAACCGGGCCATTCGCACGCTTACCTCGGTCTACAGCATCAGCAAGCTCCTGGACACCTCTGCGGGCATGGACGCCATTTTGTCCTATATCGTCGAAGGGGCAACGGATGAACTGGGCTTCGACCGGGCCATCCTTTATCTGATCAGCCCCGACGGTGAGAAACTCCAGTGTAAATACCTCAAGGGGTTTTCGCCTGAAGGGGCGGACCGGGCCTTCCGTTATCCTTACGACATGGCAAAACACGATTGCATCGAAACCAGGGTGGCCAAAACAGGCCGTGAAATGCGGATCGACGACATCGAAAACGACCGCACCCTCACGGAAGTGGACAGGAAGGTAACCGCCCACCAGGGACGCAAAGGGAGCAATCTGCACGTTCCGATCCTCACTGAAGGCAAGGTGGTCGGAGTTTTGGGCGTAGACAAACAAAAGAGCGCCTTTCCCATCACCGAACAGGACATCGAGTCCCTTAAGATATTCGCCGCTCATGCAGGGATCGTTATGGAAAATGCGCGGTTGCATCACCGAAACCTCATGCGCATCGAGCAGTTCATCATGCTCAACGATATCGGCAACCGGATGCGGGCGGCGGATTCGACGGCCAAAATCATGATGGTTGCCATCGAAGGGCTTACGAGCCTGGTGGGAGCGTCCAGGGCGGTATTTCTCGAATACGACAAGGGCGCCAAACGGGTGCGGCTGGCTGCCGCAAAAGGCCTGGACAGCAAGATGCGATTGGAGCTGGCGAATAGACTCAAGCAGCTCCATGAAGAATGGATTTTGGATGAATCACTGCCCAGAAGCGAGTTATGCCGGTCGATCAGCCGGATCGGGGAAGCATTCTCGATGGTTTATTCGAGCATGGTATCAAACGATGCCGACCTGATAGGTTTTATTCTGCTTGGCGCCGTGGAGCAGACCGAATTCACCCGCGAACTGATCGAGTTTCTGAGCACGACTACAGCCATCACTCTCGAAAAAGCCCGCCTCATGGAACAGGTTGTCCATGAGAAGAATAAATCCGAAAGCATCATAAGCAACTATTCTTACGGCATCGTAACTACGGACTGCCGGGCGCGGGCGCTTACACTCAATCCGTCGGCCCGCCTCATCCTGCGTCTGGACAATGCGAAAGCGCCGGGAGGCCATATAGGCGAATATTTCCCGAACGGCGAGGAAATCGCCATGCTTGTCGAGGCCAACCTCAAGCACAACGAAGAGACAGTGTCGCGGGAAATGGTTCTAAACTTTCCCTCCGAGGGGCAAGCGATCATCGTTGTGACCATTCGCTCCCTTATCCTGAATTCGGGCATCAACTCCGGATCGCTCATTATTTTTGAAGACGTAACCCTCAAGAGAAAACAAAAAGAATACCTGCAGCGACTCGAGAACCTGGCTGCGCTGGGCAAGCTTTCGGCGGCCCTGGCCCACGAGATCCGCAATCCCATCACAGGCATAAACGTAAGTCTCGACGTCGTGTGCAGCCGGCTTGCCGGGGTCATGGACCGTGACAGCAAAAAACTCATGAAAGGCGCGCTTGAGGAGGTCGCCCGGCTCGAAAAAATCGTCGCCGACCTGGTGACTTTTGCCCGTCCCGAACTGGGCGAAAAACAACGGATTCACCTGGGCGGGATCATCGATAATGTCGTTTTGCTCTTCGACAGTCAGTGCAGGCGCAAGGGCATTGAACTGGTTGTGGAAAAAAAGGCGGCGCAGCCCTGGATAATGGGTGTCGAGGGAGGCGTAAAACAAGCGCTGATCAACCTGATCCTCAATGCTATTCAGGCCATGCCCGAAGGGGGCAAATTGTGCGTCAGCCTCGACACGGTCAGAAAGTCCCAGGGCGTAGTGCAGCGGATTCACGTCTCGGACACCGGCGCGGGAGTTCCGGTGCAATTTCAGGATAAAATCTTCGAGCCCTTCTTCACTACCCGGCCTGCGGGTACGGGTTTGGGGCTGTCCATAACCCAAAGCATCATGGACGAGCATGGCGGAGAACTCATCTTCGAGCAGTTATCCCCGACAGGATCTCGATTCATCCTTGCCTTCCCCAAGATTCCTCCCGCCAATCAGAAAAAACCGGGCAGTTCGACCCGGCATTCCGACATGATCGGGGTTTAAAGGGGAAAGAATGGTAGATCAGGGACTCAGAGCTCATTCCATTCTCATCGTCGACGATGAGTCCCTTATCAGGGATTCACTCGAAGTGGCATTCATGGATGCAGGCTACGACGTGGAGTTGGCAGGCAGCGGCAAAGAGGCTTTGAAAAAATTCGAGCGTTCCGAGCCCGATGTGCTCCTGCTCGATATCAAGCTGCCCGACATGAGCGGCATCGATGTACTGAAAACGATTCGCCAGGAAGATAGCGACGCAGTGGTCATTATCATGACGGCCTATGCTTCGGTGGAAAGCGCCGTAAGGGCCATGAAACTGGGCGCCTTCGATTATCTCAGCAAGCCCTTCCAGACCAGGAACGCCCTTTCGATCATCCGCTTCGCTACGGAATCCAAAATGTTACGCCGCGAGGTCCGGCTTTACACCCGCACCAATCAGCAACTCTACGATTTGAGGAACCTGATCGGAAATAGTGACGCCTGGCAGCGGGTTATAAGAACGATAAAAAAAATCGCCGCCTCGGAGGTAAATACCGTCCTCATTACGGGTGAGACGGGAACCGGCAAAGAACTGGCGGCAAGGGCCATTCATCACAACAGCAGCCGCTGTGAGAAGCCCTTCAT
>JAJYTC010000013.1 GCA_021793275.1 Deltaproteobacteria bacterium
TAGCGCCGCTTCGGCCCTTGCGGATGTGGGAGTCGGGGTGCTGCTGGTCGAAAGGGAAGCCGAACTCGGGGGCCTTGTGCGCCGCCTGAACAGGATCGGGCCGTCGAACGAGATGGCTTCCGACCTCCTGGCTCCGCTGATCGAACAAGTAGAGGGCGCTTCCAATGTCCGCATCTTTCTCGATACCGATCTAGTCGGCGTAAGCGGCGTGGTCGGTAACTATGAGATCAGCCTGAAAAGCAAAAACGGCGCGGAAACAAAAGAGATGGTCGGAGCGATCATCGTGGCGACGGGAGCGATACCGTTAAAACCCGAAGGCATGTTCGGATACGACGGCAGGAAGGTGATCACCCAGATAGAACTCGAGGAAAAACTTCGAAACGGCTCGATGCCAGAGGCCAAAAGTATCGTCATGATTCAGTGCGTAGGCGCCCGAGGTCCCGGCAGAAGCTATTGCTCGCGCATATGCTGCCTTACGGCGGTAAAAAACGCGCTGTTGATCAAATCGGCCAATCCCGCGGTCCGCGTCCATATTCTCTACCGCGATATCCAGATGTACGGGGCGGAAAACGAGAAGATGCTCTGGGAAAGCCGGGGGGCGGGAATAAAGTTCGATATCTTCGATCCCTCGGTCCCTCCGGTCGTAAAGGAGGGCGGAGTAGAATTCTACCAGCCTCTTACCGGTATGACGATAGAGGAGGTCTGCGATCTGGTCGTGCTTTCGACTCCGCTCGTAGCGCCGGAAGGCTCGTCTGCTACGGCTAATCTTATGCGCATCCCGGTTGACGGAAATCATTTCTTTATGGAGGCCCATGCCAAGCTGCGTCCGCTGGATTTTGCAACGGAGGGCATTTTCCTGGCCGGAACAGCCAGGTATCCGGCTACGGTCCGGGAAGCCGTCGCCCAGGGCCTTGGCGCCGCATCGAGGGCAAATTCCATACTTTCAAAGGATAGACTCGTTTTCAGCGCGCTCGTTTCCCAGGTCACCGACAGGTGCGACGGATGCGGACTCTGCCTGGACGTCTGTCCGTACCACGCCATTACCATCGAAGAATACGAACTGGGCGGGCGTGTTTTTAAAAAAGTCCGAACAGACCCCATTTTATGCAAGGGATGCGGCGTTTGCGGGGCAACCTGCTCCAAAAGGGGGGTAGTGGTCCGCGGATTTACTCCTTCCCAGATAAAGGCCCAGGTGGATGCGCTGCTCGAGGTGTTGCATTGAAAACCAATTCTTTGAAAGGGCGGTTCGATGCCTGACGATTATCAGCCGGTCATAATAGGATTTCTGTGCACCTGGTGAGCCTTCGCCGCCGCTGACCTGGCAGGGGTCAGTCGTATGCAGTATCCGCCGAACTTGCGGGTCATCAGGGTCGCGTGCTCGGGGATGATCGACCCGGAAATAGTGGTCTATGCACTTTCGAACGGGATCGACGGGATCATCGGAATCGGCTGCCGCCTCGGTGAATGCCATTATCTCGAGGGTAACGAAAAGGCAAAGGCGAGGGAGCAGGCGATAAGAATTGTCCTGGCAAACGGCGGGATCGATCCGGACCGGTTTCGAATGGAATATCTTTCTTCGGCCGAATCAGCGAGATTTGTCGAGGTGGTTACGAACTTTGTAGGCGAAATAAAAGCGCTAGGTCCCAATCCTTTGCGGCAGCAAAAAGCCGCTGACATTGTTGCGAGGTGATGCCCCATGGCCGCTAGAGTGGCGGAAGAATGGCTTAACTCGTGTTCCGGGTGCGAGATATCCATCGTGGATTTGGGCGAGCGTATCCTCGATGTGCTCGAACTGGTCGAATTCGTCCATATGCCGGTCCTTATGGACCATAAGTACTACGGGCAGCTTGGCGAGGGCACGAGGATCGACATCCCCGAAGCGGAGCTCGGCATAATCACGGGCGGGCTCCGTAACGAGGAGCATCTCGAAGTGGCGCGCGAGATGCGCGACAAATGCAAGCTCATTATCGCGCTTGGGACCTGCGCCACCCATGGCGGCATTCCCGCTCTCGCCAACTCTTTCACCAGTGAAGCCGTACTGGAGCGCTATTACACGACGGAGACAACGGATAAAGACCAGGCGCGGCCAAAAGAAGGAGTCCCGCCTCTTCTCGATGCGGTCTACGCGCTGGATGAAAAGATAAAGGTGGATGTCTATCTGCCGGGATGCCCTCCGCATCCCGACCAGGTTTTCGAGGTCCTGGCAGGGCTCCTTACGGGCGCTCCGGTTTCGCTTTCGGATAAGAGCGTCTGCGATTTCTGTCCAACGATTCGCAAGGGCAAAGGCCAGGTGAAAAGGCTGCGCCGTTTCCTGTACTCACCCGAATACAGCGCTGCCGGCGAGCCACTCGATAAAATGCGGTGCCTGCTCGAACAGGGCTTCCTGTGCATGGGGCCTGTTACGAAAGGCGGCTGCGGCGGCGCCCTTATCGTTCCCCGGTGCCTCAAGGCGAGAGTTCCCTGCCGAGGATGCAGCGGTCCGGTCAGCCATGACGGGAATCAATTGCTCCAGATGCTTAACGCGCTCGCCTCAAACGGAATAGAGCTCGATTCGCTGTCCGATTACGCTTCGCTTCTGAGGTTTTCCGGATCTCACGGTCTTTTGCGGCCCGTGCAGTCCGTGCGCAAATAGGAAATGAATCGCTTGGCTCGAACCATTGGTCTTTCGTCATATCCATTTCCGGGAGGCACTTATGGATCCTGAACGTAAACTTATTCTTTTAGCGATGGACGGCTCGGAGCAGTCGATGGAGGTTGTAAGGTATATTTCCAAGGCTGTGAACCTCGTAAACGCCGAGATCGTCCTGCTGTCCGTCATAGACAAAACACCCGACGTATTCTGGGACTCGGAACGGGACGAGGCGGTCAGCGAGCACCTGGAACATATGAAGAGCTGGGACAAATACAAGGAACAGAAAATGCGGGAGTGTATCGGGACCGCCTGTGAAATCTTCGAGGCCTGCGGTGTGCCGAAATCCGCCCTTACCTGCAATATCCTCAAAAGGCAAAGAGGGATCGCCCGGGACATTATCGATGAGTCCAGGTTTGGCTATGACGCAGTGGCCCTTGCGCGAAGCGGTCTCGGGAGGATGGACGAGTCCATGCTCGGCAGCGTCGCCGCCAAGGTATTTATTAACGTCACGGACGCCACCGTATGCCTTTTGGGAGGAAAACCCGAAGCCGGCAGGATATTTGTCTGCATTGACGATTCGCTCGGCGCCGTGAGGGCGGTCAACTTCGTATGCAAGATGCTCAATACCGCCGGCTCGGTCGTCTGCCTGACGCATATCATAAGGCTCCCCCGGACCAGTAACGGAAAACAGCTTGACGAAGATATTGCAGGCAGGATCACGCTCCAACACGAAGCCGCGATGAAACGGGTCTTTGATAAGGCTATCGATCGTCTGGTAGCCGCCGGTTTTGCGCCTGAAAATGTCTCCTGCAGGGTGATCAAAACAAGCGGAAGCCGTGCGGTAAATATTTTCAACGAAGCTAAAGCGGCCGGCTTCGGTACGATCGTGGTGGGCAGAAGGGGCCTTGACGACGTTGCCGATTTCAACATGGGCAGGGTCCCCTACAAACTCGGCTATATCGCCAAAGATGTCGCTCTTTGGTTGGTAGCGTAGGACCCCGCCCGTTCTTCGTATCTGCCGTGAGCCTCTTGCTCTGAAAAACCGCTCGTCCGAAGCCCGCAGATTTCGGCAAACGACGTTCCCGGCGCCTCAGGCGGCCTTGCGGATTTCGCAGGCGTCGATATTTTTCCGGGTGAACTCTTTAAACGACATGGGCGGTTTTCCCGTAACTTCGCGGACTACGCCGGTCGTATCGGCCATGAGTCCCGCACGGACCTGGTCGAAAAGCCCGGCCAGGTATAGTATCGCGCTTTCCGGCATGCCTTGCTGCCGGGCATGCTGCACCATTTCCGCTTCAGTCATGGGAATGTAGTTAACGGTCCTGCCGCAGGCATCCGATATTATCCGGGCCACCTCGCCGTAGGTGAGCGATTCGGGGCCCGTGAGGCTGCATTCCTCCCCGTAGCGCCTTTCCTCAAAGCAGGCTGCGACCACCCCGGCTATATCTTCTACCGAAATGAAGCTTGTCCGGGCATCGCCCGCCGGCACACGTATTGTTCCGGCTGCGATCATCGGCGAAATCCATCCGGACGAAAAATTTTCCATGAAAAAATTGGGCCGAAGGATCGTGTAATCGAGTCCCGATTTCATGAGATAGCGCTCAATTATCCTCAGCGGGTTTTGTTTGTCGGAATTGGCCGACATCGCCGAATTGAACACTATATGCCTGACCCCCGTCTCGCCGGCCTTGTCGATAAAAGGTATCAACTTTTCGGGGGCTTGAAAATCCAGGGGCGGGGCGACAAGAAAAACTTCCGAGATATTGTCCAGGGCAGCCCTGTACAGGCCGGGGTCCTCGTAGTCGAAGAGCACGGGCTGCACCCGGTCCGTCCATTTGATCCGCGTGGTTTTTCTGGTAGCGGCCCTAACGTTGAAGTCTTTGTCCAACAGGGCCTCTATGACTGCTTTTCCCAACTTCCCGGAGGCGCCTGTTACAAGAATTGTCTCCATCGTTGTCTCCTTTCCTATAATTTTGATAGTTTAACTATGATTTTAGTTATCCAAGGTTGCCTGCACAACTGCGGGGCGGAGGGATGGCCGGCCGGGTCAGCCGCTGACATTGCCTTCGGCAGAGCGGATTTTTCCAGGCCAAGAGCCTCCGTAGAGCCGCAAAGCACGCAGGGGGGGAGGGGGAATTTAGAAAATAGCCCTGCTGCCTGCGGCTTTTGACTCTTGACACCGGCCCGGGCGGATACAGATTTATTTAGGAAGGAGATAAAATGGAAAAAGAGGTCAATGTGTATGTGTTTCCCGCATCTCCTGACACCGATAAGATCAAAAATTACCTGGCGAGCAAGGCGATTCCCTTCAAGGTCTATGATGTCCATTCCGATCAGAAGGCCCACAAACGCATGCTCGAAGCGACCCGTGGCGCATGCAGGGCGCCCGTGATCGAGATCGGGAACCGGATTGTATGCGGACTGGATAAAAACCGACTGGACGAAACGATAGCTACGGAGCTTAAGTGATGCCGGGGGCGGCGGGAACGGTGCGGTTTGGCGGCCGTTCCCTCCCCCAAGAGGGGCTACAGCCGATAGCTCGTCCGGGGAGAAGCCTCACCCGTTCGTTTTAATCCTGTCAATCCTGTTAATCCTGTCAAAGATTTTTCTCTCCGCCGTCCCGCTTCGGGAAAGGATGAAGCATAAAGTCGGCCAGTACAAGGAGGGTCATTGCTTCCAGGACGGGGACGATCCTTGGGATGGCGGCGACATCGTGTCTGCCCTTGACCGTGATGATGGCCGGCTTGCCGTCCGAGTCCACGGTGTGCTGGGGCTTGGATATGGAGGGTATGGGTTTTACCGCTGCCCTCACTACGATGTCCATGCCTGTCGAGATGCCTCCCAGGATTCCGCCCGCGTGATTGGATTGGTAGCCGTCGGGAGTTATGGGGTCGTTGTTCTGGCTGCCGAGCATGGCCGCAGCTCTAAACCCTTCCCCTATTTCAACTCCTTTTACGGCGCCTACCGACATTATGGCGGCCGCCAGGCGGGCGTCGAGCTTGTCGAAGACCGGCTCGCCAAGACCGGGAGGGCATCCTTTGGCGTGGATTTCCACAATCCCGCCCGCAGAATCCCCCTGTTCGCGGATTTGCTTGAGGCGGGCCAGCATCTTTTCGGCCGCCTCCGGGTCCGGGCAATAGAGCGGATTTGTATTTATCCGGTCCGGGTCGAAGCGGGTGCACTCAATTCCCGCGAGGGCCAGGGTGAAGGCCTGCACGGAAATCCCGCACCCGTCCAAAAACTTCCTTGCGATCGCTCCCGCAGCCACCCTGGCCGCGGTCTCCCTGGCCGAACTCCTGCCCCCGCCCCGCCAGTCTCTCAAGCCGTATTTCTGCACATATGTCCTGTCGGCGTGACCGGGGCGGTAGAGTTTAGAAATCTGCGAATAATCGCTGGTTCGCACGTCGCGATTGTGTATAATTAAATTTATCGGGGTCCCGGTTGTCAGGCCCTCGAATACGCCGGAGAGGATTTCGACGGTGTCGGTTTCGGCTCGCGGTGAAGTAAGCGCCTTGCCCGGTCTTCTGCGGTCCAGGTCCTTCTGGATGTCGGCCGCGCTAAGAGGGATTGCGGGAGGGCAGCCGTCGACGACGGCGCCCAGGGCGGGGCCGTGCGATTCTCCCCAGGTGGTTACTGAAAAAAAGCGTCCGAAGCTGTTTCCTGCCAAATCTGTTCTCCGTTTTGATGATAGAATCTCACTTTTAGATACTGTGCGATTAAGAGGTGATACATTATATTATAATTAATAAAAAAGCGCAGAGGAGTTTCCTGCTTTGATTTCGATTCGGAGAAACAAGGATGAGTGATCATGAACCGGATTTCTGGGAGGAGATGGAACAAAAGGTCGAAGAGGAACTTGAGTTGCCTCCCATGTTCAAGGTCTTGCTTCACAACGACGATTACACCACTATGGAGTTCGTCGTTGAGATTCTCCAGCAGGTCTTTCATAAAAACGCCGCTGAAGCCACTCGGATCATGCTTCTGGTGCACAAGACCGGTTTTGGCGTCTGCGGAGTTTTTAGCGAAGACATAGCTGAAACCAAAGTGGAAATCGTGCGTCATCTGGCGAAGAAGAGCGGTTTTCCGCTAATGTGCACCATGGAAGAAGCTTAAAATGATTAATAGAGAACTCGAACTCACATTTGCGGCGGCAATTAAGGAAGCCAAACAGCGCAGGCACGAATTCTTCACCCTCGAGCATATTCTCTACGCCATCCTGCATGATGTGACGGGGAGGCGTATCCTTTACCAGTGCGGGACGGACATCGATAAGCTCAAAGAGCGGTTGGAGAAATATTTCGAGGAGCGTTCCGAAAAACTGCCCGAGGGGGTGGAGCAGGACCCGATCCAGACACTGGGGGTTCAGCGGGTTTTGCAGCGCGCGCTGATGCACGTTCAGGGGGCGGAGAAAAAGGAAGTTGACGCGGGCGACATCCTGGCGGCAATGTTTTTCGAGGAGAACTCCTACGCCGTCTATTTTCTCAAATCCCAGGGTGTTTCGAGGCTGGATGTGCTCAGCTATATTTCGCACGGCATATCGAAGATTTCCGACCAGGAGGAGGGCGAGTACCAGCAGGCCTCCGGCGATCAGCCGAACAAGAAAGCGGGGGCGTTGGAAAGCTTCACGGTAAACCTTATCGACAAGGCCCGCCAGGGCCTGATCGATCCTCTCATCGGGCGTGAGGATGAAATCTTGAGGACGCTCCAGATCCTCGGGAGGCGTTCGAAGAACAACCCCATATTCGTGGGTGATCCCGGTGTGGGCAAAACGGCCATAGCCGAGGGTCTCGCGCTCAGGATTTTCAATAGACAAGTACCGGACGCTTTCTTCAATGTGGAAATTTTTGCTCTCGATATGGGGGCGCTTCTTGCCGGGACTAAGTTCCGGGGGGACTTCGAAGCGCGGTTGAAGGGCGTGATCCAGGAAATCAAGAAGATACGCGGGGCTATCCTGTTTATAGACGAGATCCATACGGTGGTGGGGGCCGGGGCCACGAGCGGCGGTTCCATGGATGCTTCCAACATCCTCAAGCCTGCGCTGGTGGCCGGTGGCCTGCGTTGTATGGGATCGACCACCTACGAGGAATACAAGAATCACTTTGAAAAGGACAGGGCGCTCAGCCGTCGTTTTCAAAAGGTGGAAATTCGCGAACCGACGGTCGACGAAACCTACCATATACTCCTGGGACTGCGGCCCTACTATGAAGATCACCACGGCGTCAAGTATACTGATGCCTCGCTCAGGGCCGCCGCCGAGTTGGCCGGCAGGTACATTAACGACAGGTATCTGCCCGACAAGGCGATCGACGTGATAGATGAGACCGGGGCCAGTCTGCGGCTCAAAAAGGACAAAAGGCTTCGCAGAATAGTCGGGGTGAGAGACATCGAGACTGTGGTGGCAAGGATTGCCAGGATTCCCGCCCGAAGCGTCACTTCTGCCGATCAGTTGAAGCTCCAGAGCCTCGAAGAGGAACTCAAAAGGACCGTTTTCGGACAAGACCAGGCGATCGAGATGCTGGTAAAGGCGATCAAGCGGTCGCGGGCCGGCTTGCGAATTCCTGAAAAACCGGTAGGCTCCTTCCTTCTCATAGGTCCCACCGGTGTGGGAAAGACCGAGGTCGCAAAGCAGCTCGCAGCGGTTTTGGGCAACAGTTTCCTGCGGTTCGACATGAGCGAATACATGGAGAAGCACACGGTCTCCCGGTTGGTGGGCGCTCCGCCGGGCTATATAGGCTTTGACCAGGGAGGGCTTCTGACCGACGCCATACGCAAGCAGCCCTATACGGTCCTGCTGCTCGATGAAATAGAAAAGGCGCACCCGGATCTTTTCAGTATTCTTCTCCAGGTGATGGACCATGCGACTTTGACCGACAATAACGGCAAGAAAGCGGATTTCAGGAACGTTATCCTGCTCATGACTTCCAATGCCGGGGCTAGAGAGATGAACGCGCCGTCAATCGGGTTTGCGGGCGGCGAACGTGAGGACACCAGGGTGGCCAAGGGCATGAAGGCCGTTGAAAACCTCTTCAGCCCTGAGTTTCGTAACCGCCTGGACGGGATCATTCCATTCAACGGCCTTAGCATTGGCATAATGGAGCGCATTGTCGATAAGTTTTTGGCCGAAATCGAAGAACAGCTTGCAGAGAAAAATATCCGCTTCGAACTTACGCCCGCCGCCAGGAGATGGCTGGCGGAATCAGGCTATGATTCAAATTTCGGCGCGCGGCCGCTTGCAAGGTTCATCCAGTCCGAGGTCAAGGACATTCTGGCGGATGAAATCCTGTTTGGAAAGCTGGTCAAGGGAGGCAGAGTCAAGATTTCCAGGCCCGATGAAGCGCCGGCGCAGGGACCCGAGGATTTGAAAACAGAGAACCTGGTTTTCCAGTTTCCCGACAAGGCCCTTGCGCAAAGTGTGGAGCAGGAAGCTGCAACTTAAAGTCAAAAAGTCGAAAGTCGGAAAAGAAACATAGAGCCGGGGTCTTGCCTTCTTGCTTCTTGCTTTGGACTTTTGACTTTTTGTTTTTTTACTTTCGACTTTAGACTTTTACTTTTGACTTACTTATGCCTGTTTACCGGCTTTCAGACGAACTCGTATTTCCGCACCCCTCGCTTGCCGACCCCGAGGGTCTTCTGGCTGTGGGAGGGGATTTGTCGCCGGAACGCCTTTTGCTCGCCTATGCCAACGGGATATTCCCGTGGTATTCCGACTCCGACCCTATTCTGTGGTGGTCTCCCGATCCTCGGCTGGTTCTTTTCCCCGCAGAACTCAAGATTTCCCGCAGCCTCATGCGCACTATAAAAAAACAGGTTTTCAAAGTAACGGTGGACGGGGCATTCGGCAAGGTGATTCGCGCGTGCGCTCGAACCCGAGAAGAAACCTGGCTAACCGCGGAAATGATCGAGGCGTATGAAACGCTTCATGAACTGGGATTCGCCCATTCGGTGGAAACCTTTTGTGAGGACAGGCTGGTTGGCGGTCTGTACGGAGTTGCGCTGGGCAGGGCATTTTTCGGCGAGTCGATGTTTTCGGTCATGAGCGACGCCTCGAAGGTCGCTCTGGTTTGCCTGGTCCAACACCTGAGCGAGCGGGGTTTTGAATTAATCGATTGCCAGATGCCCACCGAACACCTCAAGAGGCTGGGCGCAAGAGAAATTCCCAGAAAAGAATTTCTCGCTCTGCTTAGAGCGGCGCTGGACGATAAATGGAAAAATTCGAACCGCTGTGCTAACTGATGTCCTGTTAACGGGTGTTTTGGCCGTTCTGCGGATCGGTCCGCTACTCGTTCGAGGGGTATGTGTCTCACTTTGCATAGTGGCTTAAACGGCTTGAAACCTGGCCTGCAGCGTTTCGCCAACTCACCGGAGCTGCGTATGATTGAAAAAGTGATAATCGTTGGGGCAGCCGGACGTGACTTCCACAACTTCAACGTCTACTTCAGGGGAAATCCGCGCTACAGGGTAGTTGCTTTTACCGCGGCACAGATACCGAATATCGAAGGCCGCACTTATCCGCCCGAGCTTGCCGGGGAATTATATCCCGATGGTGTTCCCATTTACCCCGAAAGGGACATGGCCGACCTCATCCGTGAACACCGAATCGATCTTGTGGCTTTTTCCTACAGCGACGTTTCATACCGGCATGTGATGCACAAGGCGGCCATAGCGATGGCTGAAGGGGCCGATTTCATACTTCTTGGCGCGACTTATACGATGCTCAAATCGAGCAAACCGGTCATAGCGGTCTGCGCGGTGCGCACGGGAGCCGGAAAGTCCCAGACCACCCGTAAGATTGCAAGCCTGCTCAAAGACGAGTTGGGTAAAAGGGTTGTCGTCGTTCGTCATCCGATGCCTTACGGCGATCTCCGAAAACAGGTGGTCCAGCGGCTGTCCAGCTATGAGGATTTCGAGTCGAACAAATGCACCATAGAAGAGCGTGAAGAATATGAACCCCTGGTTGAAAGGGGGATTACGGTTTATGCGGGAATAGACTACGGCCTTATTCTCGATCGGGCCGAATCGGAAGCCGACATAATCATTTGGGACGGGGGCAACAACGACACTCCGTTTTACTTTCCCGACCTTCACATAGTTGTCTTCGACCCTCACAGGGCGGGCCATGAACTGCTTTACTATCCGGGAGAGACCAACATGATCATGGCCGACGTGGCGGTCATAAACAAGGTCGATACGGCCCCGCAGGCCAAGGTGGAAGAAGTGGCGAAAAACATCGCCGAGGGCAATCCCGCAGCGACCGTGGTGCTGGCGGAATCCCCGATCACGGCCGATGATCCCGAACGCATCCGGGGGCGGCGCGTGCTGGTTATTGAAGACGGCCCCTCGATCACCCACGGAGGGATGCCTTTTGGCGCGGCGACGATCGCCGCCCGAAAGTTCGGGGCGGCTGCAATCGTTCCTGCGCAGCAGTTTGCGGTTGGTTCGATCAGGGAGACCTTCGAGCGTTATCCTCACATCGGAAACCAACTGCCTTCCATGGGCTATTCGGAGCAGCAGATAAAGGATCTGGAGGCAACGATAAACAGGGCCGATTGCGACTTGGTGGTTTTTTCGACCCCCGCGGACCTGAGCTGCATGCTGCAAGTAAACAGGCCGACGATCAGGGTCCGCTATGAGTACAAGGACCACGGCCCTCCGTTTCTGCAAGACATTGTCGTTAAGAGGCTTGAGCAAAAGGGGATTTTGTAATGCGTCCCATTCTTCTCGTGGCGCTTGGCGGCAACGCTCTTATTGGCAAAGGCGAGAGCGGGACGGTGGAAGAGCAGTTCAGGAACCTCTCGGTCCCTGTCGCCCAGATAGCGCGCCTGTCGAGGCAATTCCGCATCATAATCACTCACGGAAACGGCCCTCAGGTGGGCCATCTTCTTCTTCAGCAGGAATGCTGCAGCCAGGCGCCGAGGCTGCCTCTCGAGATCCTTGTGGCACAGACGCAGGGACAGATCGGCTACATGATCGAATCCACGCTGGATAATGAGCTGACGAGGCTGGAAGGCGAGCACCAAAAACTCATCGTGACCGTGCTCACCTATGTGCTGGTCGATGAAAACGACCCCGGTTTCCTTACGCCCACAAAGCCTATAGGACCGGTTTTAAACGAAGACTCCCTTGCGAAGCTCCCCTACCCGGCGGTAAAAACGGTTCGCGGGGTAAGGCGGGTGGTTGCATCCCCCCGGCCCGTCACCATCATCGAAAAGCGGGAGATCAAGCAACTGATCGCCATGGGTTTCATTGTAATTGCGTGCGGGGGGGGCGGCATTCCGGTCATCCGGCATGGAAGGGCCTTTCACGGTGTTGATGCGGTGATCGATAAGGACCTGGCAAGCGCAAAACTGGCCGAGGAAGTCGGCGCGGACATATTGATAATAGCAACCGACGTCGAAGGGGCGGCAATTGCATACGGTGAGCCCGGCGAGAAGTTCCTGCGCAGGGTCGGGACCGAGGAAGCAGAACGATGCCTGCGCGAAGGGTGTTTTGCGCCGGGTTCGATGGGCCCGAAAGTCGAGGCTGCGCTTAAATTCATTAAATCGGGCGGAAGCCGGGCCGTAATATGCTCTATCGACTCCATCGAAAAAGCTGTCGCCGGAGGTGCGGGCACCGAGATTGTGAGATGATGCGGAGGGAGGCGGGAAAGGAGAAGTTCAATTCCCGCTTCCTGTTTCTCCATGAAAGAGATGTACGGATGGAAAAGAATAATTTCAGCCTTACTGCGCTGGGTACCGCGTTCATGCGCGGTTATCACGCGCGGCACGACGACTTGATGATATTTCACGATCCTTTGGCATACGGCCTGTTGACGGAGAAAGAACGTTTTCTCATCGCAAAGCATTGGATAAGCAGACTTGAGTCGGTTGACGCCGAGGGGGCGGCTTCGTGTCCCGACGAGGCGAGCGCCCTCAGGCTGGCGCTTCAACTCTGTACCGGGGCCTCTGTCGTTCTAAGCCGCGCGAGATATGCGGAGGAAGCCCTGAGGAATGCCATTGGCCTGGGAATTCGGCAGTACGTGATTCTTGGGGCGGGGATGGACACATTCGCTTTTCGTTGCCCGCAGGCCCTGAAGAAGGTCGAAGTATTCGAGGTTGACCATCCTGCGACGCAGGCTTTCAAACGCAAGCGCATCGCCGAGTTGGGCTGGAATATCCCGGCCGGCCTGCATTTTGTTTCGCTGGATTTCACGGAAAGCAGTCTTAGCGAGATTCAGGCGCTTTCACCCTATGACCCAACCGCTTTGACATTTTTTAGCTGGTTGGGCGTTACATATTTCCTGCCCCGGGATGCGGTTTTAGACACCCTGGCCGCCGTGGCCGGGATTTCTCCTGCGGGAAGCATGGTCGTCTTCGATTACCTGGAGTCGAATCCGGCCGGCAACGGAAAAGCGGCCGGGCGACTTAAGGCGATAGCGGATTCCCTCGAGGAGTTGGGTGAGCCGCTGAAAACGGGCTTCGATCCCGCAGCCCTCGGCGCCGATCTCGATAGAGCCGGTTTGCGCCTTTTGGAGGACCTCGCCCGATCGGACGTCCAGAGGCGGTACTTCGATGGACGAACAGACGGTTACCGCGCCTCGGAACATATCCACTTCGCCTTGGCGGCGGTTAAGTAGTTGTTGATCTCCCTTTGAGAACTGGCACAGACCAAAATAGAAAGCTGCCTGTTTCTGTCAGCCCTTTCGGATAAGCTTTCGGTGCAGATTGACGACGAAATCCTGCGTATTTGTAAGAATCGACCTTGCGGTCAGTGATCCGCGGTCGGCGAGCTTGTTGGCGGCAAATTCCGACATATCGATAACGAAAAAATAGACGGGACGGATTGTTCCGTCCTCCATCACCCGGTATGAAGGGGTCATGTTCCCTGTGGCGATCGAGTGGAGCTGGGTGGCCATTGCGATTACCGTTGTGGCTTTTCGGGCGAGCGCGCGCATTTGCTCCTGGGCTTCGCAGGTGTTTGTGAAAACATCGGGCAAAGGCCCGTCGTCACGGATGGAGCCGGCGAGGACAAAAGGGACGCCTCTTTTGACGAGGGAAGCCATGATCCCGTCTTTGATCGCTCCGCTTTCGACCGCTGCTTTGATTGAGCCGATCTGCCGGGTGCGGTTTATCGCATCGAGGTGCTTGTAATGGCCAAGGCGGGCGTGTTTTTTTGTGTAGATGTCCTGTCCGAGAGCGGTACCGAAGAGCGAGGCCTCGATATCGTGAGTGGCCAGGGCGTTTCCGGCCAGAACTCCATGCACGAATCCCGCCTCTATAATGGCAGCCAGGCAGTCGCGCGAATCCTTGTCGAAAGCGACCGCAGGTCCAAGCACCCAGAGAAGGAAGCCTTTTTCACGGTCATGTTCGAGCAGGTTATAGAGTTCGTCATAGTCGTAAGAAAAGGAAGTCTCGCGTGATATTCGGGTGCGAAAGGCGAATTTTTCAGACTCCGGGTGCTGCCATTCGAAAGCCCGGGCATGGACAAATATCCCTTCTTCGCCGTTTTCTCCCCTGCCGCATGCGACAAGATCGCCGGGCCTCAGTCGCCGGAATTCCCTTACTTCTATTGTCCGGCCGGCCTGGAGAAGCGCGACGCAGTCCATGCGCGAGTCCCTGGCAAGGACCCACTCTCCTTTTCGAACCTGGAAATACTCGGGGTAAATCGAGGTTGCGTGATACCCCTCCGGAGCGGTCCCCTCTTTTTTTACCTCTTTGAATTGCGCCAAAGGAGCGTCACGTAATGGAGGCGCGGTGAAATCGGGCGGGGTGAATTCCGGCAGTCTGAACATTTTGCCCTCTACCTGGCAGGCTGCCCCTGTCGTTTTGCCTCCCTGTAAAAACTGACGAAGTAGTCAATGGCGGATACATAGCCAAGGACCAGCGAAATCCACAGGAAGCAGATGCCTGTCACCGTCAGTATCGATTGGATCTCGGGGACTGCCGGCAGCAGAAACAGAAGCGCCAGAGTCTGGGAAACCATTTTGTTTTTGCCCATGCGGCTGGGGTTGATGATGAGGCCGTGGCCGGCCGCAATGGAGCGCAGGCCCGTTATGCCTATCTCTCGGCCCACGATCAGAAAAACCAGCCAGGCGTAAACGGCGTGGACTTTTGGGATCAGCATTATGAGCACGGCAGTGGTTAGAAGCTTGTCGGCAAGCGGATCGAGCAATTTCCCGATGGACGTCACGGTATTGGAGCGCCGCGCCAGATGGCCGTCGAGGTAATCGGTAATCGAGGCGATGCAGTAGATTGCAAAAGCGAGATTTCGCGCAAAACCGGATTCGGTGGGCGCCAGGAGCGCCACGATCAACGGTATGGTAGCCATCCTGAAATAGGTCAGGACGTTGGGCCAAGTCGTAAGGCTTTGCCTGGACAGATCGCTTCGGTTCAAGACGAGCATAAAGTCAAACTTTCCGGTTTTCCGGCCGAGCCGTAATCAAACTTTTCCACACTCCTCCTGATTAGTAACGGTATCGATCATAAAAGTCCATAACTCTCTTAACATAAATCTGAGTTTCATCGTAAGGCGGGATTCCACCCCATTCGATGACCGCCTCCGGACCCGCATTGTAAGCGGCCAGGGCAAGGGGCATGTTGTCGCCGAACATGTCGAGCATCATTCTGAGATATCGCACCCCGCCGACGATATTCTCGCCGGGATTGAAAGGGTCGGCTACGCCGAGATCGCGCGACGTTCCCGGCATTAGCTGCATGAGGCCCATCGCGCCTTTGGGAGATACCGCCGAGGGATTGAAGCCCGATTCGGTCATGATGACCGCTTTTACCAAATTGCAATCCAAGCCGTAAAGGCTGCATACCTGTTTTATCTTGCGGTCGTAGGCCGCCCGATCTACCGGACCCGGCATGCGGGAAAACCCCGCCGACCGGAGCCTCCCGTAGGAAGACGGGTAAGTGGGGAAATACTTGCGAAAATTTGCCTGGGTAAGAGGCGGCAGGTTAACGGCTTTTGCCTGCGCATAAGTGGGGGTGTTGGTGTAATGAATTGTCCCGTTTTGATCGACATACCTGAAAATTTCAGCGCGAAGGACCAACGGGAAGAAAACTGTAATGAGAATGATAGTCACGGCTAAAAGGAGATACCGGGAAGTCCCTGCCGTTTGCTTCATAGCCCCTCCTTTTTTCGTAACCCGTAAAACCGGCGCTGAAAGGCTTAAGCCCGAGGTGGCTTCGACCCGCGCGCGCAATTCAACCGGATCGCGGCCCGCGGGGTGCGGGGCGATCCAACTCCCCGCACTTTTGTCCTTCGCTTTTTTCAGACGACCCCAAGCCTGCGCCCCTTATTTTTCCACTTTTTTCCAGTCCTCCGAAAATTTTTGTATGCCCTGGTCGGTCAATGGATGGCGCGCAAGCTGTTCAATGACCTTGTAAGGTATGGTAGCAATATCCGCGCCTAACCGCGCAGCCTCTAGCACATGCACGGGATGCCTGATGCTGGCCACTATCACTTCGGTTTCAAAAAGGTAATTGGAGAATATCTCGAGCATATCGCGAACCAGATGCATGCCGTCCTGGGATATATCGTCGAGCCTGCCTACGAACGGGCTTACGTAACTGGCGCCGGCCTTTGCGGCCAGAAGGGCCTGGAGAGGAGAAAACACCAGGGTGACATTGGTATTAATCCCCTCGGCTGACAGGATTTTGACTGCTCTTAGCCCCACGGTGGTCATAGGTATTTTGACCACAACGTTTTGGTCTATTGCGGAAAGCTCCCTGGCTTCGGCCAGCATGCCGTCGAGGTCCTCGGAGACGCTTTCGGCGCTGACCGGGCCTCCTACAATTTCACATATCTTGAGGATATGGTTCTTAAAAGCGTTTCTGCCGCTTATGCCCTCCCTGGCGATCAGGCTGGGGTTGGTTGTGACTCCGTCAAGAACTCCGAGGTTGTGAGCATTTTTTATTTCGTCAAGGTTGGCTGTATCGATAAAGAATTTCACGTCAGTCTCCCGGTAAAACATGGTTGGCTATTTGGCGCTTCGACTCTTGAGATAGCGCTCGTAGCATCGTTGGCTGCAAAAGTAGACCACCTGGCCGTCTATAACTCCCTTTACCCCTTTTTGTTTCATGAAGTAGGCGCCGCATTGCGGGTCCCGGATCAGTTCGGCGTCGGAATCCGAGCCGTACTGGTCTTGCCGGGGATGAAAAGAGGCGAAATACGCTTTCGTTATCTTCTTGATAAGATGATAGGCGCCCCAGACTAACATAATGAAGACAAGCAGACGCACCATTTTACTTTTCCAGTTTTTGAATTTGCTGCCCGTGATCGGTTTGAAGGAGCAGAGCCAGCATTTGACGAACCGAGCGCCCGGTCTGCGGATGTACCCAATCAGGTGCTATTTCGGCCAGCGGCATCAGTACAAAAAGCCGTTCGCTCATCAACGGATGAGGCGCCTTTAGTCGGGGCAGGTCGATTTGGCTGTCTCCATAGAAAAGAATGTCCAAATCCAGGGTCCGCGGTCCCCATTTGATCGTCCGTACCCTCCCGAAGCTCCTCTCGATATCGAGCATCAAATCGAGCAGGGCCAGCGGCTCAAGAAGGGTCTCGATCAGCACGGCGCCGTTTATGAACCAGCCGCCGGCATCACTGCCCACAGGGCTGGTTCTGTAGAGTGAGGATGTCTTTACAATACCAAGCGCCGGGTGATTCCGCAACAGGTGAAAAACATCCCGGCATATGCGCACCGAGTCCCCGAGGTTGCTTCCTACTCCGATCGCAGCTTGTTTCACGGGCGCGGCGGGTCGTTGAGGTCCAGGCTGCAAATCCGCTCTACGGCCTCTCGAATGCGATCGGCGGAAACGGTGAGAGCCATTCGGACATATCCTTCCCCCGGATCGCCGAAGCCGCTGCCCGGAGTGGTCACAATTCCGGTTTCGCGCAGAAGAAGGGCGGTAAAATCCTTTGAAGTGTATCCGGACGGGGTAGGGCACCATACATAGAACGTGGCTTTGGGAACTGCCGGATGAAGCCCTGCTTTTTGGAGACCGGCAATAAGGATGTCACGCCTTTCCTCATAAATCTTCCGCATGCTGTCTACCGGCGCCTGATCGCCCTCCAGCGCGGCAATGCCGGCCCACTGGACTGCGTTGAACGCACCTGAGTCGATGTTGCTCTTTATCTGGCCGAGGGCGGCTATGACGTCCCTGTTGCCGACCGCGAACCCAAGCCTCCATCCGGTCATGTTATAAGTCTTGGAGAGAGAATGAAATTCCACTCCCACCTCCTTAGCCCCCGGGACCTCGAGAAAGCTCATCGGGCGATAGCCTCCGAAAGCCATCTCCGAATAGGCGGCATCATGGCAAACGACAATATCGTAGTTTCGGGCAAACCGTACCACCCGCTCGTAAAAGTCCCTGTCGGCCGTAGCGCCGGTGGGGTTGTTGGGATAATTTAGAAACATGAGTTTGGCGCGCCGCGCGGTTTCGGGCGCAATTGCGTCAAGGTCGGGCAGAAACCCGTTTTCTTTAAGAAGAGGCATGAAGCAGGATTCCCCGCCGGCAAACATGGTTGCAATCTGATATACGGGATAGGCCGGAGAAGGAACCAGGGCAAGGTCTCCCGGATTGATCAGGGCAAGCGGCAGGTGCGCCAGCCCTTCCTTGGAGCCTATCAGGGTGAGCGTTTCAGCCATCGGGTCCAGATCGACTCCGAATCTTCTCCCGTACCATTTGGCGACGCTTACCCGAAAGTCGTTCATGCCGGAATAAGAAGGATACTGGTGGTTGGCGGGATCTTTTGCGGTTTGCGCCAGTTTTTCGATTATATGCGGCGGGGTCGGCAAATCGGGATCGCCCACCCCGAGGTTGATCACGTCGACTCCCTTGGCGATAAGGTCCGCCTTGAGCCGGTCGATTTCGGCGAAAAGATAGGGCGGGAGCCGGCGCACCCGTTCGGCTTTTACAAATGACATCAGTTCCTCCCAGCAGATGACGGAGGCCGGAAAAAAAGTTCCATCCCCCGTTTTCCGTCCGTTATTTTATTCCCAATACATCGCTCATGTCGTACATGCCGTGGGGTTGGGCGACGACCCACCTGGCAGCCCGTATCGCTCCCCTGGCGAAATTGTCACGGTTGTGGGCCTTATGAACGAGTTCTATTCTTTCGCCAAGCGAGGCGAAAATGACCGTATGCTCGCCCGTAATGTCGCCGCCGCGGATGGTCTGAATGCCGATCTCGGTCCCCGTGCGCTCCCCGATCATCCCGTGCCTTGCATAGACTCCGACCTCATCGAGGTCTCTGCCAAGGGCCGAGGCCACTATCCGGGCCAATTTCAGCGCCGTTCCGCTGGGCGCGTCTTTTTTGAACCGATGGTGGGCCTCGACTATTTCTATATCGCAACCCTCTCCGAGCAGTCGGGCTGCTTCGGCAACCATTTTGAACAAAATATTTACGCCGACACTCATGTTGGGTGAGATTACGCACGCGGCCGACGAGGCGAGTTTTCTTGCTTCATCGAGCTGTTCGGGCGTAAACCCGGTCGAGCCTATGACCATAGGCAGCCCGCGCGCCGATGCGGCCCTAAGGTTTGCGAGCGAGGAGGCGGCGGTGGTAAAGTCGATAATGACGTCTACAGAATCCAACACCTCTTCGATCCGTCCCCCGATCTTCCTGCCGGTGGGACTTCCCCCGATCGCTTCGGCCAGGTCTTTGCCAACCAGAGGATGGCCTGAAAATTCGAAGCCGCCCGCCAGTTCGAGGCCCTCCGACTCGCCCAGGATCTGCGCCACCCTCGATCCCATCCTTCCAGCAACTCCAGCAACCGCTGCGCGTATCATTTTCATGTCCCTCATTATGAGAGAAGCCCCTGGGCTTCCAGAACCTTGCTCAACCGCTCCCTGTTACTTTCCGACATGGTTACCAGCGGAAGCCTCACTTCCTCGGATTCTATTTTCCCCATCATTGCCAGGGCGGCTTTGACAGGCGCGGGGTTGGTCTCGATAAAAAGAATGTGCAGAAGAGGCAGAAGCTTGTAATAAAGCTTGCGCGATTCCTCGAACCTGCCTTCGAAAAAGAGATTGCAAAGGTCCGCCATTTGCCTCGGGGCAACATTTGACACAACCGATATGACCCCTTTGCCCCCGACGCACATCAACGGGAAGGTCAGGTAGTCCTCGCCGGAGAGCACTGTGAAATCGTCGGCGCAAAGGGATATTATGTCGGTGATCTGTTTCATTGAACCCGCAGATTCCTTGACGCCAATGATGTTATCGATCCTGGAAAGACGCTCCATTGTGGCGGGCTCGATATTGACAGCCGTGCGGCCCGGGATGTTATAGACGATGATCGGGATATCGACGGATTTTGCCACCATCTCGAAGTGCCGGTAGATTCCTTCCTGAGTGGGCTTGTTATAGTAGGGAGTTATCAGGAGGGCTGCATCCGCGCCCGCTTTTTTTGCATGTTCGGTCAGGGAAATCGCTTCCTCCGTGCTGTTGGAGCCGGTGCCGGCAATGACCGGAATGCGTCCCGCGGTCTGTTCGATCACGATTTCAACAACGCGCTCGTGCTCTTTATAAGAGAGGGTGGGCGATTCGCCCGTGGTGCCGCAGGGCACGATGCCGTTAGTCCCGTTCGCTATCTGGAACTCGACCAGGCTTCTAAGGCCTGCCTCGTCGATCCCGCCTGCCTTAAAAGGCGTAACAATCGCTACAATTGCACCGCTAAACATTGCAGCCTCCTTCCTATGCTCTCAAGGTTTCGTCCCAAAGTTCGGCATCGTAGACAACCTTTGCATCGCCTTCCAGGTAAACGGCCGAGAAGCTTGTTACACTGCCTTGTGAGATTTTCTCGAAATGAATGGTCAATGTTTCCCCGCTCCTGGTGAGCACCTCCACAGGAGAATCCGTGTAATTTCTGGCGGCGGCGACAAGCGCGGCCGCTATGCACCCCGTGCCGCATGCAAGGGTTTCGCCTTCGACTCCGCGCTCAAAGGTCCTGATCTGCATGTTATGGGGACCGCTGACAAAGACGAAGTCGGCGTTGGCGCCTGCGGGCTGAAAGCGCTCGTGGCGACGAATGGCGCGTCCGCGCTCATGGACGTCCATTTGTTCGAGTTGCGCCGGCGAGTCGGCAAAAAATACCGCGTGCGGGACGCCGGTGTTTATGAAATCAAGGCTGATCCGATGCCCGTCGAGATCTATGGGAATGTCCAGCTCCAGGCCGTGCGGTTTGGGCATCCCGACCCTTGCGCTTTGGCCCGCGACCCGGGCTTCGACGATGCCGGCAAGCGTCCTGAAAGAAAGGTGCTCCTTATCCGTTATTCCCTTGAGCAACGCGAAGCGGGCCGCGCAACGTGCGCCATTGCCGCACATCTCGGCTTCGCTTCCGTCCGCGTTGAAAAAGCGCCACGCAAAATCCGCCTCGGGATCGTTTTCTATCAGAATAAGGCCGTCGGCGCCGGCAGAGAGCTTCCTGCGGCAGGCAAGCCGGGCCAGGTCGCGCCCGTATTCTTTGGGCACCTTGAGGTCACGATTATCTATAATTATGAAATCGTTCCCGCTGCCGGTCATTTTCGTAAACGGGATTCTAGGCCGCATTTGGCTCACTTGAGGCCCCCTTCGAGGAAATCCGGGACAGTTTCGGGCCGCACGAGATCTTCCCAGGTTTCTCTTCGCCTGATAACGGAAAATTGCCCGCCGTTTACGAGCACTTCGGGAACCCGGGGGCGGGAGTTGTAATTGGAAGACATGCTGAATCCGTATGCCCCGGCGCTCATCACGGCGAGATAGTCCCCCTGGGCGGAGATAGGCAGGCCGCGGTCCCTGGCCAAAAAGTCCCCGGACTCGCAAATCGGGCCCACCACGTCGACGATTTCCGTTTCTTTCAAGTTTCTTACGACCGGCTGTACGGAATGATAGGACCCGTAGAGGCTCGGCCGGATAAGATCGTTCATGGCCCCGTCGGTAATAACGAAATTCTTCGCCGGGGTTCGCTTGGTGTAGAGCACCTTGGTGACAAAAATGCCGGCGTTTCCGACAATAACACGGCCCGGCTCAAAAATCAGCGTGCAGTCAATATCTCCCAGTTCGTGCAAAAGCGCCCTTGCATATTCATGAGGCTGGGGGGGCGCTTCCTGGTCGTAGACGATGCCCAGGCCGCCGCCCAGATCGAGATAGCGAATATCGGCGCCCCGCAGCCGAAGCCGTTCTATAAGGGAGTGTAGCCGTTTGAGCGCGTCAACGAACGGGGTGACGTCGGTGAGTTGGCTGCCTATATGGCAATCCAAACCTACCATATCGATATTCTTAAGATTTTTTGCGTCCTCAAAGGCCCGCAGCGCACTGTCTGTCGAGATGCCGAATTTGTTTTTCTTCATCCCCGTGGAAATATAGGGGTGAGTGTTCGGGTCGATGTCGGGGTTGACCCGCAGCGAAACGGATGCCTTCGTGTTCATGGCTTCGGCACGGCGGTTGATCTGTTCGAGTTCCTGGGTGGATTCGATATTGAACATCAGGATTTTTTCCCGAAGAGCAAAATCGATTTCTTCCACCGTTTTGCCGACTCCCGAATAGACGATGCGCTCGGAGGGTATTTGCGCCTTGAGCGCGCGATAGAGTTCGCCGCCCGATACGATGTCCACACCTCCGCCCATAGAGCCGAACAGTTTCAAAATCGCTATATTGGAATTGGCTTTTACCGAGTAACAGGTAAGGTGCCGAGCATCGGCAAAAGCCGAATCGAAAGTCACGAAATGGTGTTTGAGAGTAGCGAGACTGTAGATGTAGCAGGGTGTGCCGACTTGTTCGGCGACAAGCTTTACAGGAACATCCTCACAATATAGCTCCTCTCCTTTGTATTGGAAATGATGCATTGAATTATCCTCTAATGCTTCAGCGGTTTGTCACCTCGACCCACTTGGACAGCAGGCCTTCTTTATGGCTCGGCAGCGCACTTACCGCCGAGACGGCGTAATAATAATTCTCACCCCGGGTGACGCCGCGATCTATAAAGGGCGGGTGCAACACCGGACTGGCGGTGAGCCGGACAATTTCTTTGCCCTGCTTGCGATATACGTAATAGCCGGAGGTTTTGACCTGGTCTTGGCGCCAATACACTTTCAGCCCCCCATGCGTTGGTACTGTCCAGACTGAGCCGGGAGGAGGCGGCGGCATCGACTGCGGCCCCATGACGGTGATCCTGGAAGACGGCTCCCCGTAAACATTTTCTCCATCTATATAGCGGACCGCTACGACTCGGTAAGTAAAACTCTGTCCGGGCGAGAGCTGCTGATCGTAATAGGCGTCTCCCCTTACCAGGGGCGATACATCTTTCCAGGCGCCGGCGGCGGTGAGCCTTTGCACGCGAAAAGAGATGGTCGAGGCATCTATGGGATGCCCTTGAGTGTCCCGGGGTGTCTGTTTCCACCGGAGCAGGATCCCGAGTTGCTGCGTTATTGCCGTGAGATCCTCCGGCCCGACCGGTCCGGGGTAGATTTTGGCTATAACCGGGTTGGAATGGCTCAAAGTTACCCCGCGGTTGTTAATGAGGGCAATCTGGTAACGATACGCCTGGTGATACGAGACGTCGTGATCGGTCCAGTGGAGCTTGCCGTCGGGTCCGGGCTCCGCGGTTGCCGCCGCGATGCTTTGGACCTGCAGTTCAGCGGGCGGGGGGCATTGGAGGCAATTGCGCTTCTTCCAACTGATATTGCTTTTCATGATCGCATAGCGAATCGTCTTCGCCTCCGCGCGAGGCAGCGGGCTCCATGAAAGCGCTACGGCACGAGGTTCGATCCTGGCGCTCAGATCGTTTATCCCGGGGGGCGGAGGCGCCCCTATAGGTTCTGGAAAGGTTTGATGTCCGCAACCTGAGATTACAGCGCTCAAAGCGCAAAGGAAGATGATCCCCAACCACCCGTGTTTGGCAAAGTCAGGCAGAATTCGCATATGCCCCCTATTCATCCGTCTCAATGTTCTTTTTCGAACCTGGTTGGCGGGACTTTAACTCCGCCTTTGCCCGTGCAATGGCTTCCTTAACTCTGGGTGTCGCGGTCCCCCCAACCGATTCCCTGCGGTCGATGATGCTGGAAACATCGAGGTAGGCAAAAACGTCCTCATCGAAGGCTTTATGGAAACTCTTGAGTTCGTCGAGCGAGCAATCGCCCAGTTCTTTGCCGGCCTGAATGCAGTATTGAACGATCCGGCCTGCCACATGGTGCGCTTTACGGAAAGGAACATCACGTCTGGCGAGGTAATCGGCCAGGTCGGTTGCCGCAGTAAAACCCTGCCCAGCCATTCTGGCCATTCTCTCGGTGTTGATGCGGATTTGAGGAAGCATTTTACTTAGCAGGCGCAAGGTGGCCATGACCGTGTCGACGGAGTCGAAGACCGGTTCCTTGTCTTCCTGCAGGTCGCGATTATAGGCCAGGGGCAGTCCCTTGGCGACGGTCAGCAGTGCGAACAGGTTTCCATAGACTCGCCCGGTTTTACCCCGCATCAACTCCGGCACGTCCGGGTTTTTCTTCTGGGGCATGATACTCGAGCCCGTACAAAATGCATCGCTTATCTCGATAAACGCGAATTCGGCGCTTGACCAGATAACAAGCTCTTCGGCCATGCGACTGACGTGCATCATCAGGATAGCCGAAGCCGAGCAAAATTCTATGAGGTAATCGCGGTCGCTCACCGCGTCGATCGAATTTCCAATAACCCTGGAAAAACCGAGATGGCGGGCCGTCCATTCCATATCGGTCGAAAAAGCTGTGCCCGCGAGCGCTGCGCTTCCCAGCGGCATTACATCCGTGCGGTTCAGGCAGTCCCTGAGTCTGGCGAAGTCGCGGCCGAACATTTCATAGTAGGCCATCAGGTGATGCGAGAAAAGGATCGGCTGCGCATGCTGGAGATGAGTAAAACCCGGCATGACTACGCCGATGTGATTTTCCGCCATTTCCACCAGGCTCGATTGGACAAGGCCGATCAGGTCCAGTATGGAGGAAATCGCTTCTCGCATGAAAAGCCGCATATCGAGGGCGACCTGGTCGTTTCGGCTCCTTGCCGTGTGGAGCTTGCCGCCGGTCTCACCAATGCGCGCGGTAAGCTCGTTTTCGATTGCCATGTGGATGTCCTCCTGGGAGGAATCCAGTTCGATCTTGCCCCGCTCGATGTCGCGGAGAATTTCACCGAGCGTTTGCACTATCAGGGAAGCCTCCTCGTGGGGAATTATCCCGCATTCGGCCAGCATGCGGCAATGCGCAATGCTCCCCTGGATATCATGACGGTAGAGCCGGCTGTCAAAATGAATGGAGGCGGTGTAGTCCTCCACCAGCTTGTCAGTGGGCTGTTCGAAGCGTCCCTTCCATAGCTTTTCGGCCATTTAAAAACTCCGGGAAAAAACTATAGGTCCAATAGGACCTATTGGACTTATATAGCCCTATTCGCCTTTAAAACCCTTCTTCACGAGCGCTTCGATCCGCAGCCTCAGTCCGAGCAGCCGGATGAAACCGTTCGCTTCATCCTGGCGGTAGACGTCGTCTTCTTCGAACGTGGCGAAGTTTGGCTGGTAGAGAGAGCGCTCGGATTTGCGCCCGATAACCTGGCAACCCCCCTTATAGAGTTTCAGCCGGGCTGTTCCATAGACGGTTTCCTGCGCAAGGTCCATCATTTTCTGCAGGTAGCTCATCTCGGGCGAATACCAGAAACCGTTGTAGATCATCCTCGAGTATTCGGCGACAAGGCTGTCGCGCAGGTGCATGACTTCGCGGTCCATGGTTATGGATTCGACCGCCTGGTGGGCTATCCTCATGATGGTGCCGCCTGGAGTTTCATAGACACCGCGCGATTTCATCCCAACGAGCCGGTTTTCAACCAGGTCCACGCGGCCGACGCCGTGTTTTCCGCCGATTTTGTTCAAATGCTGGAGAAGGGCGGCAGGAGACATGCGCTCCGCATTGACGGCCACCGGGTTTCCCCTCTCGTAGTCGATTTCGATAATTTCAGGCTTGTCGGGAGCATCTTCAGGATTGGTCGTCATAACGAACATGCCCGGGTCCGGCTCCATCCACGGGTCTTCGAGAATGCCTCCCTCGTAGCTTATGTGCAGCATGTTTCGGTCGCTGCTATAAGGCTTGGCCTTGGTGACCGGGACCGGGATCCCGTGCTTTTTGGCGAATGCAATGAGATCGCTTCGCGACTTCATGTCCCACTCGCGCCAGGGCGCAATCACCTTTATGTCAGGTCTTAGGGCCATGTAGGAGAGTTCGAAGCGCACCTGGTCGTTTCCCTTTCCCGTGGCGCCATGGCTCACGGCATCCGCGCCTTCCTCGTCGGCTATCCTGATCTGGTGTTTGGCGATCAGCGGGCGGGCGATGGACGTGCCGAGCAGGTACTGCCCCTCGTAAATGGCGTTGGCGCGAAACGCAGGGAAAACAAACTCGCCTGCGAACTCCTCTCTCAAATCTTCGATGCGGGCTTTGACCGCACCTGTCGAAAGGGCCTTGGCCTCAATGCCGTCCAGCTCCTCATTTTGACCCAGGTCGGCGGAAAAGGCGACAACTTCGCACCCGTAAGTCTCGATGAGCCATTTTAAAATGATCGATGTGTCAAGTCCGCCGGAATAAGCGAGAACAACCTTTTTAATGCTCATTTGACAAAACTCCGTTCAAATAATGGACAGGATTGCAGGATTTTGAGTTGCTCAGACTGTTTTGCTGCCAATCCCGTCACAGCTTTTGACTGCCGATCAGCCAGTCAAGCAGCGCCATTTGGAGGTGAAGCCGGTTTTCCGCCTGATCGAAGACCGGGGCGCGCGGACTTTCAAGCACCTCGGCAGTAATCTCCTCCCCGCGGTGAGCGGGCAGGCAATGCAGCACTATCGCGTGAGGCGGCGCGCACGACAGGAGGCGCGAATTTATCTGGTAGCGCTGAAAGGCTTCCTTTCGGACCTTGGCCTCATCCTCGCGTCCCATGCTGGCCCAGACGTCGGTATAGAGCACATCGGCGTGCGATACGGCTTCGTCGGGATCGGCGATCAGCCTGATCCTGCCATTTGCCTCACGTGCGGCGCGCTCCCGCAGTTGACTATCCGGCTCGTATCCCGGAGGACAGGCGAGATTGAGCGAAAAGCCCAGGCGAAGGGCCGCATTTATCCACGAATTCGCAACGTTGTTTCCATCCCCTATCCAGGCCACCGTGAGATTTTCGAGCGATCCCCGCTTTTCGCGGATGGTCATAAGGTCGGCAATCACCTGGCACGGATGGGAGTAATCGGTCAGGGCGTTTATTACCGGAACGGAGGCGAATTTGGCCAGTTCTTCGACGTCGCTGTGAGCGAATGTCCTGACTACTATGGCGTCGATATAGCGTGCGAGGACCCTCGCCATGTCGGACAAGGGTTCATGGCGGCTGATCTGGGTATCCTGGCCGGTCATGAAAATTGGTTGTCCTCCCAGCCGGGAAACGGCGGCTTCGAAAGAAATCCGTGTTCTGGTCGAGGGTTTTAGAAAAATCAGGCCCACGATTTTTCCTTCAAGCGACTTTGGCAGGGCGCCTGCGGCAAGCTCGGCCTTCATCTTTTCAGCTTTAGCGATGAGGCCCAAAATTTCCCCTGTGGAGAGGTCCAGGATCGAAAGCAGATCTCGCTTCATAGGGCTTCCTCTTTAAAGGCCTCTTCCAGAATGGTGACCATCCTGTCGACCTCGGAGCGGCCGGCAATAAGAGGCGGAACGAACCTCAAAACGGTATCGTGAGTGCAATTTATTATGGCGCCCTTCTCCATGCACCTCGAAACGAATTTTGCCCCCGGCATGTCCAGCTCCATACCCACCATGAGGCCTCGCCCGCGGACATGCTTAACGAAGGGGAATCGATCTTTGAGTTCCCCGAGCCTGGACATGAAATAGGCGCCGGTCTCGCGGACCTTCTCGAGGAAACCGGGCTCGGAAATAACCTTCAGGGTTGCCAGGGCAGCCGAAGCTACCAGCGGCCCCCCTCCGAATGTGGTGGCGTGGCTGCCGGGGGTAAAGGCTTTAGCCACTTCATCGGTGGCAAGCATCGCCCCCATCGGCAAGCCGTTTGCCAGCGCCTTTGCCAGGGTCATTATATCCGGGCTCGCTCCCTCCTGTTCATAGGCAAAGAGTGAACCCGTTCTGCCAAGTCCCGACTGGATCTCGTCGAAAATGAGCAGGAGATTTTTTTCCCTGCACAGCGCCTTGAGGTCTTTTAAATAGCCCGGCGCCGGGAAATTCAGGCCGCCTTCTCCCTGCGCCGGCTCGACCAATACCGCGCAGGTCTTGTCCGTAACGGCCGCCTCGACCGCTGCGACCGAGTTGAAATCTACGAAAACGAAACCTTCGACCAGGGGTTCGAATCCCTTGTGCACCTTGCTTTGGCCGGTGGCCGAAAGCGTTGCCATGGTGCGCCCGTGAAACGAATTCTTCATCGAGATGATGTGAAACCTGCCGGGGCCGAAGAGGTCGCTGCTGAACTTCCGGGCGAGCTTTATTGCGGCTTCGTTGGCCTCGGCGCCGGAATTGCAAAAGAATACCTTATCGGCAAACGAAAGCCGTGTCAATTCCGCCGCCAGTTCAACCTGCGGATAAGTGTAAAAGAGGTTGGAGACATGGATCAGTTTCCGCGCCGCCTCCTCGATTGCCCGGGTCACTTCCGGGTGGCAGTGTCCAAGGCCGCACACGGCTATGCCCGCCAGAAAGTCGAGGTATTCTTTTCCCTTGTCATCCAATAGACTGCACCCTTCGCCTTTTACGAAAGCGACCGGGAACCTCGAATAGGTCCCGAATATATGTTTGGCGCACGCCTGCTCTATCCCGCCATCAAATGAGCTCATCTTTTCTGCCCGCTGCCTTTCAGAATTTCGGTCCCGATTCCTGCATCTGTGAACATTTCCAGCAAAATTGCATGAGGCAGTCTGCCATCGACTATGTGGACCTTTGCTGCCCCGGCATCGATAGCATCCAGCGCGCATCGCACCTTGGGGATCATTCCTCCCCGCAGCATCCCGCTGCGTATGGCCTCTTCGACTTCCTCCGCCGTCATGCTCGATATGAGTTCACCCTGCGCGTCGAGAACTCCGGGCACATCGGTCATGAGCAAAAGCTTATCGGCCTTAAGCGCCCCGGCAATCGCCCCCGCAACGAGATCGGCGTTTATGTTGTAGGTTTCCCCATTTTCACCCGTGCCGACCGGCGCAACGACCGGGATTATATCGCTTTGCGAAAATATTTGCAGTATTTCCAGGTTTATCTTCTCTACCTCGCCGACCAGCCCTATGTCGATTATCTCGGCAGGCCTGTCCTCCATGGCTTCTCGAACGATCTTGAGCTTTTTCGCCTCGATCAGCCGTCCGTCCTTGCCGCTCAAGCCGACCGCGCGCCCGCCGTGCATGTTTATTAGAGATGCTATCTCCTTGTTTACCTTTCCCGCCAGCACCATTTCCACGATGTCCATGGTGTCGGCGTCGGTTATGCGCATGCCCTGGCAAAATTCGCTTTTCTTGCCGATCCGTTCGAGCATTTTGCCTATCTGCGGACCGCCCCCGTGGACCACCACGGGATTTATCCCGATGTACTTCATCAGGACTACGTCCTTTGCGAAGCTCTCCTTGAGATCTTCGGCCACCATCGCGTGACCGCCGTATTTTATGACAATCGTCTTCTGATAAAACCGGCGGATATATGGGAGGGCTTCAACAAGAATGTTTGCTTTTTCGATCATTTCCGTCCCCTAAGAAACAAAAATCCTCCCTTTCCGCGGCCAGCGGGAGGATTGAAAAAAATGCGTCATTTTTCCCAAGAATTTAAAGGATTATGAAAACCGTTTCAACGATTTTCCATATGAATCAAGGAATTTGCGGGACGAAACACTAAGCGGTCCGCAGTACCGCCATGAGGAACAGTGCCATCACGAAAGCCAGCCCCGAACTCAGGTACATCAGACGGACCATCCGCTCGTAAGTTTGGATCGTTATGGGGCCGATCGGTTCACCCAGAAAGGGTTTTTCGACAATGGTTCCAAAATAGCAATTCGCCCCGCCGAGCCGGACGCCGAGCCCCCCGGCCGCCGCAGCTTCCGGATAACCGGCGTTTGGGCTTTTCATCTTCGGAGCATCCCTCATCATGGTTCGGGCTGCCGCCCGCCAGTCCATGCCCATACAGGCGCAAGCACCTACCATGAGCCATCCGCTGATCCTCGCCGGGACCCAGTTGACGGCATCGTCGGCCCGGGCTGCGAAAGAACCGAAAAAGCGGTAGCGCTCATTTTTGTACCCGATCATGGAATCCATCGTGTTAACGGTTTTGTACAGGATGGCGCCGATGGGACCTCCTATGGCCAGGTAGAAAAGAGGCGCCACGATTCCGTCGGAGAGATTTTCGGAAACGGTTTCCACCAGAGCGCGTAAAATGGCTTCCTGATCGAGCTGCGAAGTTTCCCTGCTTACGATGAACGAAAGACGCGAGCGGGCAAGGTCGAGGTCGCCCGCTCGAAGGGCCTCTGCGACCTGCCTCGATTCATCATGGAGGCAGCGGGTGGCAAGCGTTGAGTAGGCAAGCCATATGGCGGCCAGGTCTCCGAAGAGCGGGCCGACGGAGTTCGACAGATCGAGAAACGCTTTTGCGCCCAAAAGGACCACCGCCATAACGACGATCCAAAGAGAGAACCCCGAAAATCTCATTCGGGCCGGAGAAGCCTGCCCGGGATAAAGGGCTTTTTCGGTGCGGGCAATGAGCCTTCCGATCCAGCGGACCGGGTGGGGCATCCATCGGGGATCTCCCGCCGCGAGGTCTAAAAGATAAGCTGCAACAAGCTGCCAAGGTGCGAAATTCACTTTACTTTTGCCTTTTTACTTCCTCAAGGATCCGTGCCACATCGACGTGGTTTCGCACGAATTCTGCAAGTCGGTCATATTGCTCTTCTTTTCTCAGCCGGAAGGAAAAAGAATCGGAAAACGAGGAGACAACCTTGCCGGACCTTCTTGCGATATCTTCGATGAACATATTCCGGAAACCGTCGTTATCGAAAATGCCGTGGATGTATGTGCCCCACGCCCGCCCGTCGGGTTGCGCGAGTCCGTCCTCGATATCCGCAGGTTTACCGTCGCGCCGCACGATTTTGAAGAGGGGTTTGGCCAGTCCGCCCGAGATGCTCCGGCCCATGTGAATTTCATAGCCCGAGAGCGCCTCCCTTCGCCCGGGAAACGGCAGCGATTCGGATATAACACCGGCTTCGACCTGCGAGGTCGTCTTTTCCGGATACATCTCCGTCTCCATATCCAAAAGGCCAAGGCCGGGGGTAACCTCTATCGAGCTTTCAACGCCGTGGGGGTCGCGCACCACGCTGCCCATCATCTGGTAGCCCCCGCAAAGGCCAACGACGACGCCCCCCGATTTGTAAAAGGCCGACAGCGCGTCAGCCATGCCCGTTTTACGCAACGCCTCAAGGTCTTCAATCGTGTTTTTGCTCCCCGGAATGATCACCACGTCGAAGCCGAAAATCTCGGAGGGCCTGTCGAAATAGACCAGATCGACCCTTGGATCGCTTTCGAAGGGATCGAAATCGGTATAGTTGGAGATGAAAGGAAGGCGGACGACCCCGGCGCGAACAGCGGACGGGAGGGCTCTATCCGGTGTTGCGGCCATTCTTCTGCCGAGCGCCACGGAGTCTTCTTCGGGCAGTGAAATGTCTTCGAAATAGGGCACAACGCCAAGGACCGGCACACCGGAGCGCTTCTGCAAAATTTTGACCCCGTCTTCGAAAAGGCGCGGGTCTCCACGGAGTTTGTTCACGATAAAGCCGACGATCCGCTCCCGTTCGGCAGGTTCGAGCAGAGAGTAGCTGCCGAGAAGCGATGCAAATATGCCCCCCCGGTCGATGTCTCCAACCAGGATGCATTTGGCGTCGGCCATTTCGGCCATGGCCATGTTCACCAGGTCGCGCTCCTTGAGGTTGAGTTCGACCGCGCTCCCGGCGCCTTCGATGACTATCAGGTCGTTTTTTGAACAGAGCCTTTCAAATGCGCCCCGCACCACGGGGACAAGCTTTTCTTTGTATTCGTAGTAGCTGCCGGCGGAGAAATTTCCTATCGCCCGTCCGAGCACGATGACCTGTGAGCCCATTTGTGAAGTAGGTTTTAACAGGATGGGATTCATGTCCACATGAGGCTCGATTCCGGCAGCTTCGGCCTGGACGACCTGAGCGCGCCCCATTTCCCCGCCCTGCGGAGTAATAAAGGAGTTCAGGGCCATGTTTTGCGCCTTGAAAGGCGCCACGCGGTACCCCTCGTTTCGGAAAATGCGGCAAAAAGCAGCAGCGAGAACGCTTTTGCCGACATCGGAGCCTGTACCAAGGAACATGATCGACTTTGCGCCCGACATCTCGAACCGATTACCTCCTCTTAGCCCACTCGGCGCATTGCCGGACGAACCGTCCGGCGGCCTCAGGAGCGCTTCCCCAGTGAAGATGAACATAGCTGGCAAGAACCGAACCCACCTGGTAGCCCTCCTGGCGCGAGACTTCAGTTCTGCGCCCGCGAAGGTCATAGGCGAACTCGAGACTCGAATCGAGCCCCTGTTCCACTATTTCGGAGTAGTGGAATTCATGCCCCCGAATAACCGTGCCCGGACCGCCCAGGAGGCATTCCCGGCGCAGGACCGCCTCCGTATACCCCAACGTCTTGAGTCGGCTAAGCATCCTGGTCCCGAACGGCAGTATGCCCGCCATCGGCCGTCTTTGTCCTTCGACCGTCTCGATGAAGCGTCCGAGCGTCATGAGGCCGCCGCATTCGGCATAGATCGGCATCCCCTGAGCGGCGCTCGCGCGAAGCGCGTCCAGGAAGGCGCAATTGCGGGATATGACGTCGGCAAAAAGCTCCGGGTATCCGCCGCCAAGATAGGCGCCCGAGCATTTCTCCGGAAGACTCTCGCCGTTTAAGGGAGAAAAGAAATGAAGCCTCGCCCCGGCCTGTTCGAGCAGTTCCAGGTTGTCGGGATAATAGAAACAATAAGCCGCATCGCGCGCCACCGCAATTTCGGCCGGGTGCTCGGAGACGGAAGCCGCGTGCCTGGCCGATGAATCGGCAATCGGCATGGAATACCCTGTTCTTTCCAGGAGCAGGTCGATATCGAGATGTTTTTCCACCAGCTCGGCCAATTGATTCTGCCAGGTGGAATCGAGCTTCATCTCGTCGGCGGTTACAAGCCCCAGGTGCCTCTCGGGTATTTGCACCCCGTTTTCTTTGGGAATGCCGCCCAAAACGACCGTTTCCGGACACGAGGAAGAGAGGGCTTCCTTCAGATACCTCAGGTGCTTTTCTCCGCTTACCCTGTTGAAAATCACCCCTGCAAACCTGAGCTGCGGGTCGAAATGGATGAACCCGTAGACAAGGGCCGCAACGCTTCTCGCCATGCTTTTGGCATCCACCACCAGTACGGCGGGCACCCCGAGCCATTTGGCCATCTCGGCGCTGCTGCCCGATTCACTCAGGCCGTCAATGCCGTCGAAAAGCCCCATTACGCCTTCGATCAAACCCGCCTCAGCCCGCGCCATGAATCGCCGGAAAAGCGTCTCGTTCCAGCCGCGCCCGAGCATCCAACCGTCGAGGTTGCGGCTTTGCGATCCGGCAATCTGCGTGTGAAGCCCGGGATCTATGAAGTCAGGTCCCACCTTGAAGGGCTGCACATCCAGCCCCCTGGCTTTCAAGGCCGCGAGCAGCCCGAGCGATACCGTGGTCTTGCCGCACCCGCTGTGAGTCCCGCATATAAGGAATGCATGTTTCTGTCTGGAATTATCCGTCATTTTGAAATTCTACTTGAGTTCCGGATGACGAACAACCCTTTTTGCCGTGATTTTTCCTGGAACCCTCGCCTGATCAGCGCTCTCCTTCTATGTGGCGTCGCCTCGACACTGGCCGCCAGGGGCATCCAGTATTTTTTCAAACTGTAGTTACATTTCTATCCATTTTGCTTGCTGTGGGGAAAATCTGCCAGCCTGCAACTTGACAGAGTTAGAATTTGTATGTACAATTTTCTCATGAATCCATGTTCTGTGACAAAGATAGGGCGAAGGCATGGCGTTATCTTACTGGCTGGTCTGGACAGCTCCAATGAGCGATCTCATGATCCTGGCCGCCTGGAGGACCATTCTGGGGATAATGGGAGGAGGACGCTGACATGCAATTTTGTATGGACACCAGAGCATGAGATTTGAATGGGATGAGGAGAAGAATCAAATCAACATTACTAAACATGGCTTCGATTTCGCGGACGCCCGGGAAATTTTCGAGTCTGAGGTGCTGACTGCCCTTGATGACAGCGAGGATTATGGAGAAGATCGTTGGATCGGGGTTGGAACTTTTCGAGGTAGAACAATGATAGTCGCCTTTACCGAGCCGGGCGATGATCTGGTGCGCATAATATCGGTCAGAAAGGCAACGAAAAACGAGAGGGAAGCTTATGAAAAAACAATCCTCAGAAACTGACCTGAAACGCATTGACGCAATGAGAGACGCCGATATCGACACCTCCGACATTCCGCCGCTTGGCGAAGATTTCTTCAGAAAAGCTACTGTGTGGAAGCGTGAACGAAAGGTTTCCATCACTTTGCGGGTGGACAAGGAGGTTGTGGAATGGTTTAAGTCCCAGGGAAAAGGCTACCAGTCGCTTATGAACGCGGTGTTGAAAGCCTACGCGAAGGACCAAACCGGCCGAGACCGGCACGACGATTCACCCTTCGACTGCTTGAGGGAAAAGGGGCTTATTTCGCAGGCCCATGCCCAAAGGGACAGCATCATGGAGAGGCGCTCCGTGTGGCCTATGGTTGCGTAGGGGATAACAGTGCAAACCACTACATTCTTCTCTTATAAGGGCGGCGCCGGTCGTTCGCTGGCCGTGGCGAACGCGGCAGGCTATTTGTCGCAACTGGGATTTAAAGTTGCCGTGCTCGATTTTGACCTGGAAGCCCCAGGGCTGAATTATAAATTTAGCAGGGTTGAGGACGGCTCTCCCGTTGAAGTTAAACTCGGTATTGTCGACTACCTGCATCGCATTGTGGTTGACAAAGAAAAGCCTGATTCAATAAAGAAGTACACGGTTGAAATTGATCTTCTCGGAAACGATTTTCCCCCTGTTATTTTTATACCGGCCGGGGGTGCCCCATCGGTTGAGTATTGGCGTAAGCTCAGCAGGCTGGACTGGCATGAGCTGTTTTATACTCCCGGGGCGCTTGGCGTCGAGATATTCCTCGATTTGAAGCTCCGTATCGAAGAGGAGATATCGCCCGATTTTTTGTTAATAGATTCGCGTGCCGGCATTACAGAAGTCGGCGGAATTGCAACGACCCTCCTTCCAGACGCTGTCGTATGCCTGTTGCTTAACAATCGTGAAAACATCGAGGGCGCCAGGGTCGTCCTCAGGAGTTTGCAGAGCCAGGCCAGTACGAAGCCGATCAAGGTCATCGTGACTTTAAGTCGAATCCCGATGCTAAAAGATAACGAACCCGAGGCAAACATCCTCAACAATATAAAAAACCTTCTCATGGAGGGTGCTGAAGATCAGGAGGATTCACTCTTCGTCGATCAGATTTTTGTACTTCATTCGGAGCCCGCTCTCCAGATGCGTGAAACCCTCCGAGTGGGGCGCGGGTTCAGTCTGGACGAATCCGTATTGCTGCGGGACTATCTTCGGCTGTTTTCGCAATTCATCCCTGCTGGAGCGATTGAGGCCAGATTGGACCGGCTAATCAGAGTGGCAAAAGATAAAATATGGGACGATCCGGATGCGGCCACAAAGCAGATGGAGGAAATAGCGGAATTCCATATCGCCCCACAAAGCCTTATAGAGCTTCTTAAATTCTATGTTCTCAGGACGGCGAGGGGGGCGAAGGTGTTAAAAACGGCCCAGAAATACTGGGAGCTGACAGGAAACGCCGAGGAACCGATTCTGTACGCAGTCGTGAAGGCAAATTTTGAGGTTCAACGTAGCTGGAGGCCAAAGGAATGGGAGCCGGATTTACATTTCATTGAGGCCGTTTGGCTGGGCACGGCAGACATTGACCCGCTTCTGGGCAATATGCTGGGTGAATCGTGCCATGAAAAGGGCGATATCGCTGCCGCCTTGCGTGTATATCGGAGGCTGCTCGATCTTAACCTGGATGTAACGCAGGAGCCATTTAAAAACACTCCTGCCAGGTACCTGAGCGTTCTGCGAAGGAGCAATTTAATTGAGGAGTGCATAGCTGTCATAGAGCAATTTAAACCAGCCCTGCGGACTAACATCCCTTTTGTGCTCGAATGGGCCTATGTAACTCTTATGGCGAGCGCCGATGCCTACGTGTCCGAGCTTAGTCAAGATGACACGCTTTTCACCCTCTTTTCAATTGATCCCGAAACCGCCAATTCCATTGCCACGATGGCCGACAAAGGAGATTTCGCCATCAAGCATTTGGAAGTATTAATGAAAGAAAATCGCCGCTCAACACATCAGTTGGCTCGACTCGGTAACATGCTGCGAGAATCGGGTCATGAGACGACTTTTCAGGATGCGCTGAAATCACTTGTCTCCGAGCAGGTGAGGGAAGAAGTCCAGCTAAATATGCAGCGGCTTTCCCCCATGGTGCGAAGAAGATCAATAAGCGACCGTCGTCCGGATTTTTGATATACTTGCGGAGGAGCGCTTAAAAGATATGGTTTGGAAACTCAAACAGCGGCAGCAAAAATGGCTGGAAGGCGAAAAAGGGACCGTTTTGAAGGACTGGGGCGGTAAGATCAGTATTGCCCTCGCCTTTCCGAACCGCTATGCGGTGGGCATGTCCAACCTCGGTTTTCAGTATGTATATTGTGCCCTTAACCGGTTTGAAACGGTGGTGTGCGAGCGGGTGTTCTATCCCGAGCCGGAAGATATCGCCTTGATCAGGCAAACCCCGGGGAGTCTTCTTTCCGTCGAATCTCAAAGACCGCTTCTCGATTTCGATCTGGTCGCCTTCTCCGTGCCCTATGAAAACGACTATACAAACCTTGTCGAAATGCTTCGGTTTGCCGGAATTGCGGCCCGGGCCGGGGACCGCACCACGGGTCAGCCTCTGGTGGCCGCAGGCGGCGTGGCCCTCTTTATCAATCCCGAACCACTGGCTGATTACCTGGATTTCCTATTCGCCGGAGAAGCCGAATCGCTTTTGCCCGAGTTCGTGGACTTTTTAAAACAGTTCGAAAACAGCTCTGCCCCCCGCGCCGAGATTTTGAAGGATATGGCGAAATCGGTTAAGGGAATCTATGTGCCCTCTCTTTATGAACCTGTGTTCAAAAAGGATGGCGCCCTTGATTCCATTCACCCCCTGGCGCCGGATCTCCCGGAAAGGATCACGGTCAGGCGGGCGGATCTTTTGAAGAGCGATCCGTGCCGGACATCGGTATTTACGGCCAATACCGAATTCAGCAACGTAATGCTTCTTGAAATCGGAAGGGGCTGCGGCCGCGGGTGCCGGTTTTGCGCCGCCGGGTTTGTCTACCGGCCGGTCCGCTATCACAGCGCGGAAAAACTGTTGCAAACCGCCTCCTTTAATTCCGGGACAAATCGAATCGGTCTGGTCAGCGCCGCTGTATCCGATCATCCGGAAATAGCCAGCCTCTGCTCCTCACTGCTCGATCGGGGCGGCTCGCTTTCCTTTTCTTCCCTCAGGGCGGATAGTATCGATTCGCAAATCCTTTCGGCACTGGAATCGAGCGAACACCACGCTGTTGCGATCGCCCCCGAAGCCGGCTCGCAGAGGCTGAGGCGGGTTATCAACAAGAATTTGTCCGAAGAGCAGATATACAGGGCCGCCGAACTGCTGGCTCAAAAAGGAATTCTCAATATCAAGCTCTACTTTATGATCGGCCTTCCGACCGAAAACGGTGACGATCTCGAGGCCATCGTTGCATTAGCCAAAGGGATTCGCCATCACGTATTGAGTTCGAGCCGAGGCAAGACCCGGCTGGGGACCGTTACGTTAAGCGTGAATTCTTTTGTCCCCAAGCCTTTTACGCCGTTCCAGTGGACAGGGTTTGCAGGGGTGGTCGATCTGAGGGAAAAAGCGAAATGGATCCACAAGGCCCTGGCAAGGGTCCCGAACATCCGGGTACATTTCGATCTGCCCAAGTGGGCCTACGTCCAGGCCCTGCTCTCAAGGGGCGACCGCAGGGTTTCCTTTTTTATAGACAAGGTGGCGCAGGAGAACTTCAGCTGGACGCGGGCAATGCGCAGTTCTCCGCTGAATCCTGATTTCTGGGTCATGAGGGAGCGCGAACGCGATGAAAAATTCCCCTGGGAGGTGCTGGACCACAGGATCGAGCGTAATTACCTGTGGGAAGAATACGGGCGCGCTCTCCAGGAAAAGGAGAGCCCCGAATGCCTGCCCGGAGGGAATTGCAGGAAATGCGGCGTTTGCGGGCCGTAACAGTAGGTAGGGGGGAGAAAACTCTATGAGTCAAAACAGGCTGAAATCCCGTCCCGTAAAATACCTGTTTCTCTTATCGCGCCTGCTGCTTGGAGCAGTCTTTATCGCCGCCGGCATCGGCAAGCTCTTCCATCCCGGCGAGTTTGCCGGTATCATATATAACTATCAAATCCTGCCGGACCACCTGGTAAATATTGCGGCCATAATCTTGCCATGGCTGGAGATGCTTGTCGGGCTGCTTCTGCTGTGCGGCTGTTGGCTGCCGGGCGCCATCGTGCTTGCCGATTCACTCCTGTTTGTTTTCCTGGCCGCGCTTGCCTCGGCCGCCGCGCGAGGCATCGATATCGGCTGCGGCTGTTTCAGCGTCAAGCCCACCGCGTCGCCGAACTTCGCGTGGTATCTGTCGCGCGACTTGTTTTTCCTTTTACTGGGGGCCGCGGTAACATTTCAAACCCTGAAGATTCGATCGTTCGGTAAACATTGAGTTTCGGAGACAACCTCGAAGGAGACAATTATGAATGAAAAAATGTGCGATGCCTTGAACGAGCAGATAAATGCGGAACTTTATTCGTCTTACCTCTATCTTTCGATGGCCTCCTATTGCAAGCGGCTCAATCTGGAAGGGTTCACCCGATGGATGGAAGTGCAGGCGCTCGAAGAATTAACCCACGCAATGAAATTTTTCAATTTTGTAAACGAACGGGGCGGAAAAGTTGCACTCAAAGCAATCGCAGGTCCTCCTGTTTCCTGGGATTCGCCGCTTTCGGTTTTCGAAGCCGTCTACGACCATGAAGTCAAGGTGACGGGCCTGATTTACGAGTTGGTAAATCTGGCAACCGAGGCAAAAGACCACGCGACCGTCAATTTTCTTCAATGGTTTATAACCGAACAGGTAGAAGAAGAGACCAGTGCGGACAACATCGTGCAAAAACTGAGGCTGATCGGAAACGACGGCGGCGGTCTTTACCTGCTGGACCAGGAACTGGGGCGCAGGGTTTTTACGCCGCTTCCCGGCACGACCATCCTGGCAGGGGCCGGGGCCGGCGCCTGATAACGGGGAAAATCCACCGCAGCTTTTCACGTCCGTTCCGGACACCCGGAAAAGGTGAAAAGCTTTTTACGAGATTTGTTTGATCCAGAAATAAACAAACAGGGCGAAAAAGATTATATTTCCCGCCCATACCCCCAAAAAGGGAGGCAGAGTGCCCGCGGAGGCAAGCGAACTTCCGATGTTTGCTACGGCAAGGTAGGCGAATGCCACAATGAGCGACATTCCGACTCCCGCTGCAATTCCTCCATGGATTCCCTGTCTCATTGCCACAAGTATGCCGAGCAGGGTAAGGATGAAGGTGGCAAGAGGCGAGGCAATCCTCATATTCAGGTCGACCTGGTAAGGGGTAGCGCTGAACCCTTCCCGCTCAACTTTTTTCGTGTAGCGGTAGAGGTCCAACCATCCGAGGCTGTGCGGGGGGATCTCACCGGCCTTGAAGTCGGCGGGTGTGATTTTCAAATTGAGCATTTTCCGGTTGAACCACTGTTCATTGGTCTTTCCATCGTGATAGTTGACGATAAGGCCTTTTCGGGCAAGCCACCCGTGAGGAGTCCAGGCCATGCTTTGGGCATCTATCCTGCGCTTCATCCGAAAATTGTGATTCATGAAAAATATCGAGACAAGATGCATTACCTCTTGTTTCTTGTTGTAGAGCCCGATCTGGTAAATCGTGTCGTCCTGGTGATACCACATATTTTCCGGATTCATCCACATGGGCGGTTTCTTGCCCTGAACCTTGACCTGCCAGGTATTGTAGAGCCTTTGATTGAGGGGACGAACGGCATACTCGGCCAGGCAAAAGTGGAATATCGAAAGGAAAAGTCCGGCTATTGCTATAGGCGCGACATAATAGGTCGGATTAAGACCGGCTGTATCCAGGGCTATCAACTCCCGGTTTCGCTTCATAATGCCAAGGGCTATGATAGAAGCAATGATTGCGGACATGGGGATGCCCTGTGTGAGGATCAAGGGGATTTTGCACAAGAAGTAGAGATAGATCTCCCGGAATTTGAGGTGATGCTGGAGCATGCTGTCGACGCGCTCGAAAAAATCCACCACAAGGTAAATCCCGACAAAGCCGGCATTGGCCAGAAAAAAAATGGGGAGAAAATGTTTAAGAACGTAGTTAGGGATTATCTTCAAAGTCCGATCGCCCTTTGTTTATTGCCACGGGAGGCGAACAAGCGGAGACGCGCAAGCAGGCGGCCGAGGGACGCCAGGCGAAACGGAGTTTCCCTGTGCAGTTTTGTCCACAAATATACTCCAAGGATAATACACAGGAGGTTGGGCGTCCAGACGGCAAAGAAAGGCGAGATCATGCCGTTATAGCCAAACGTCCTGCCTGCGGAGAGCATGATGTAGTAAGTGAGGAAAATTCCAATTCCCAGCGTAATTCCGGTCATTCGGCCCCTCTGGCCAAACATGGAGCCAAGCGGAGGGCCCAGCAGGCCGAGGAACAGGCAGGCAGTGGGGAAAGCGATCCGTTGCTCCAATTCAAGACTCCACATTACCTGTGCGGCCTTGCCCACCGCAGTTCTGAGCCTGCGGTAAAGCTGGGTGAGGTCCATTTCGCCTCTGTTCAGGGGCGCGTTTTTGACCTTGCCAAGGATTTCATCCATCGACAGGGTAAAGTTATACGTTTTAAACGAGACGGCCTGCGCATTTTTCAGGTTCCTGGCCGTGCGCGTTATGATGCCGTTGAAGAGCCTGAAAATGATGGCGCTCGAATCAGGCGGGAATTCGATTTTTGCGGTCTTTGCGGCTATCGTTACCTCTTGATCCGGGTGCCTCTGGTCCTGGATAAAAATTCCCTTGATCACGTAATCAGTGTGATCGATCGACCGGAAGAAGAAAACCAGTTTGGGAATGGCCGAAATGAACACTCCCTCCTCGAGTATCGACGGGATGGAGGTGCGTCCGAGCGATCTCAATTTTGCTTCGAACGCACGGTTGGATGCGGGCATCAGCCAAATGGCGTTCACGAAGGAAAGTGCGGTTATAACGATGAGCACTCCCAGTGTCGGAGTCAGAAAGTCGAGAAAACTGGTCCCTGCCGCCCGGAAGGCGATCAGTTCGTTATCGCTGTCCAGGCGAACGAAAGCGAGCATCACACCAAGCAGGGAAGCCATGGGGGTCGCATACAAAAAGAGTCTCGGTAAGGCGTAAAGGATCAACTGGGCGATATCTTTGACGCTGCACGAGGAAGCGAAAAGAATGCGCATGAGCTGGAGAAGCTGCCCCGTAATGAGCACGAAAACGGCTCCGGCCAGGCATATGGCCACCGCAATCCACTGTTCTTTGAGCAAGTAGCTGTAGAAGGTCTTCTTCATGCCGGGTAATCTATCCAATGAAAGCCGGTGAGGTCAATTGCAAAGATGGGTCTAAAAAAAACGGTAAAGGTTTGACGCTCCCGCGACGATATTTAAAAGCAAAAGGAAAAGGCGACAAGCTAAAAAAGCGAACCCCCTTGTCAGGAGAATTCCAATGTTTCAAACGCAAGTGTCAAATATCTATCACCGGACGGCGATTCAGACCGCCGATCCGCTCCAACTGATTATCCTGTGCTACGATGGGGCGATTAACGACCTCAGGCAGGCCAAAGAACTGCACGAAAGACACGAGATGAACGATGCCTACCAGAGAATCAGGCACGCCCAGGACATAATTACCGAGCTCCTTGTCGGCCTCGACTATGAAAGGGGAGGCAGTATAGCGGGAAATCTCAATCGCATTTATAATTTCGTCCTGCGGCAGTTGATCGGCATAAACAGCCGGAAGGATGTCTCCATCTATGACGACCTGGTAAAAATCCTTTCCGATCTGAGGGACGGCTGGGAAACGATCAGGCTGATCCCCGGGCAGGCGCCCCTCAAGGCTGGTCTGCTCCCGAAACAATGGCAAGCTTCCGCATAGGATTCAATAATGGAAAGCAACGGATCGTGCGGCACGGTGGACGCTGAATTAATCCTGGACCAGCTCCTGAAATTCGTCGGGCAGCTCGCAGAGTTCGAAAACGACGCGCAGGTGGATATTAAGGTCCTTTCGGATGAATGCGCCAAGCGCACCGAGGCTCTGAAGCGGCTTCTGCCGAACGAGCTTAAAAACTCTGCGGCCGCGAGCGGTGAGATCCTCGAGAAAATGCGCGCCCTATATGAGCGCACCCAGGCCTGCCTGGACGCCCTGCATCGGAAAAGCAACGCCGTTTCCGCCAACCTCCAGCGGCTGTCCAGGACCAAGCATGCCGTCAATGCCTACAGCCACCGGCGAGATTGTTGCCGATGAGGAGATAGTCCCGCAGGGTAAAAGCCGTTGACTGATCAGTGTAATAGAGGAGGGGCGGGGGATTGTGGGCCCACCCTCAGTCTGACTCCACCTTTTTCAGTTTCCTGTCCGACCATCTTTTGAAAAAACCGGTGACCTTCGAGACGGGTTGCTCAACTATCTCCATTTTGCCCCGCTCGACCATCACTTGCTGCAGACATGCCCTGAGGTATGGGCATGGGACGCACTCCTTCCGAGGCTGCATTACGCCCTGTTCGTCGACCGGGCAAACCTTTTCCCCGTCTGCGAAGCACCTTGGGGGGCCCACAGCCTCGGACCGGCAATGACCCGGTGAATTATCTTTCATCCGCGCTCTCCGGCGAAGCGCCTTATTCGAGGATTTCCAGAACGGCGCGCTTTTTGAGTTTGGTTGCCGCCGCATTCACAATTGTTCGCATGGCGTGGGCGTTGCGACCTTCCTTGCCGATGATCTTTCCAAGGTCATCTTTTGCTGCCCGCAGTTCTATCACGGATATCTGCTGTCCGGTAATCTCTTTGACAATAACCTCGTCGGGATGTTCCGCAAGACAACGTGCAATGTATTCGACAAGCTCTTTGATCTGAATGTCTTCCATAAATACGGGCTCCATGTTGATGCCGTCTGTTCAGAGTCCGACAATCCGAAGGATTGCCTCGAAATGATCCGCACGCCAGTCAGGACGAAAACATGAGATAAAAGCTGAGCGCTTTTTCGCAGGAGCAGGAGAAGCAGAATCTGGCAGCTAAAGTGGCTCAAGAGGTGTGAAATTATGAGAAAAAACACTTAGTGTCAACAGATTTCAACCGTTAACATAGTGAAATCGGTCACATCTATGCGCCCCACCCAGCGTCTCATCGGCATTAAAACCCATTCATAGAGAGAAAAAAAGTGGTTGAACAAAAGTAACGAACTGCATAAACTTTCCACCGATCAATCTGCGATCGGAGGTGCCCGCTAACCGTATGAACCAGAATCCCGATATACCGGTCAAGGCCGAAAATCAGCCCTTTATCGAGTCTGTGCCCGTCGACCTGCCTGCCCCGAGCCTTAACGACAACACTGCCGACCTCGACAGGCTCGCCCGCTCCCTGGAGCATCTGGGGTTTTCACCGGTGCGGATCGCACCGGGCAGGATGGACGAGGTGGTTAGAAAAATACGCCAGGAAGGTCTGAGTTTTCGTACCGTGCTGGGGTACGCCGGTGCCCATTGGGAAGTCCTCGACGTGGTGGGGAGCTCATCCGATGCTGGTGTTTTCGGTTTTGCGGTTGACCTTGGCAGCACAACCCTCGTTATAAGGCTGATCGATATTTTTCGCAGGAAAACCATAAATGAGACGACTGTAAATAACCCGCAGGTGAAGTGGGGAGCCGATATTCTCAGTCGTATCGTCTTCGCCCGGAATCGCGAATCGTTACTCGTCCTTCGAACTTGCCTGATCGAAGCCTGTTCGAACACGATGCGAAAAATGCTTGAAGATTCCGGTGTCCCGGCCTGTAGGGTCTACGGGGTATCCTGCGCCGGGAACACGACGATGAGCCATTTTTTCTGGGGCATCGATCCGTCCAACATTTGCCGTGAACCTTACATCCCGGCGGCCAATACCTTCCCCATCGCCTGCGCTGCAGAACTGGGCTTCGATTTTTTGCCCGCCTCACTGCTCTATCTTTTCCCGAACGTCGGTTCCTATGTGGGCGGCGATATCCTCGCAGGAGTTATTGCCGTCGATCTGGACAGATCGTCGCAAGCACGCCTGTTTGTAGACGTGGGGACCAACGCCGAAGTGGTGCTTGGCAACCGCGAGTGGCTGCTCGCTTGCGCGGGCGCCGCCGGTCCCGCACTTGAAGGCGGAGTGGTCGAACGGGGAATGCAGGCCGCTTCGGGGGCCATCGACCGGGTGAGGATCGACAGAAAAACGCTCGAGCCGGATTTGCGGGTAATCGGGGGCGTCAAGGCCGCAGGAATCTGCGGCTCCGGCCTGATAGACCTGGTGGCCGAGATGTTTTCGTCCAAAATACTCACCATGGAGGGTAAATTCAACACCGACCTCGACTGCCCGCGCTTTAGAACCACCCCGGACGGCAGGGCTTATGCTCTTGCACTTTCCTCCCAGACGGTTGACGGACAGGAGATTCTCGTTTCCGAGATCGATATCGGAGTTTTTTTGAAGTCAAAAGCGGCTATGTACGCGATACTGACGGTCATCTGCCGAAAGGTGGGGCTTGGCTTCGCCGATTTAGAGGATTTCTACATTGCGGGGAGCTTCGGAAATCACATCGATCCCGAAATGGCCGTTCGTATCGGTATGATTCCGGATTTACCCCTCGATAAGTACCACGGGATCGGGAATTCGAGTCTTTTGGGAGCATCGATGCTTTTGTGCGACCGGTCGCTCCTGGCGGAAGCCGAACGGGTGCGCAACATGATCACCTATGTTGAACTGAACGTAAACGTCGAGTTGATGAGTGAGTTTCGGGGGGCGCTTTTCATTCCTCACACCGATCCGAGACTTTTTCCATCAGTGCAGTTGCTCTAAGCGGGCATAAAGTAACAGGGCCTCGGGGTTTGAAGGTGAACGGACCGTCACAGGCCAACAGGTATCAGCAAAAAGCGGTCAGGGCACGATTTACGCTCAGGGGCATCTATGTCGTAAGGCTGCCGGCAGGCATGTTCCATCAAGACCAATCCCGAAGTCCAGGAACGACTTGTTCGCCGCCAATTGGGCTGGGTCGGCAAGAATGAGGTTATTTTCGAATCCCCTGGCCGAACCGAAAGCGGGAACAGCGGGCCGATAAGGCCTTTCGATTTCGCGAAATAGACCCGCGCAGGCGCAATACGGACCGCGACCAGCCGATGCGTTCGCGGAGCGCCTTCTCGATGCCGACCGTCGACTTTTGACGCCCCGATTCCGCACGACCTAAATGTAGATGCCTCGGGCGAGGTAAGCGTCCTCGCCCGTTTTGGGCCACCAGCAGGTCACCCCTCCGGACCCCTGCTCGGTCGCAGTAGCGATCAGATCGAGGAAAAACTTTTTGCCTTTGATGTCCTCCTTTTCAGCGGTGTCATGCTCAACAGGTTGTTGCGCCTGAGAGGGATGGGCGAGAATGGTGACCTTGCCTTTTGTTGAACCTGTGAGGCGCTGCCTGATGAAAATAGGGTTTGTTGCAAACTGGGGTGGTAAGCCCAAAACCGCGAAAATTCCGCTAGACTTTTAAGTATTGTGCGCAATATTTAGGGGCTTAACGTTGGGAAAACGTTTATCTATGATCTCAAATTGGAGATTTTAGGCGTATTTGCCTCGGTCCGGGACGGCCAACGTTCAACACGGCCCGAGCGAAATTAGGAGGACACGGAGCGTTATAAGAGCGGCGGGAGCACCCGGTCTTTAGCGTTCGCAGAGGGCCAATGTCGTGCTGGATAAGCTAATGGAGCACGATGGCGCGGACATCATCCTTCGCTTCGGTGTCCATGTCGGCCTCACTACGATCTGCGTGGACGCGATCGCTCTTGGAATATCGAGGTTTCGCGGAGCGGGGTCCCTGAGATCCCCAATCCGGTATGGTTAAAAGCAGTATGCTAAAGAAAGGTGAGATTTTATGCCAATGAGTTCTTCCCGACAGGGTTCGCCGGGCGTGCGCGCCGATTCCCGAATTGAACCAATCCCCGGACAAAGAGCAATCAACTGGAACAAGCTTTTCTTAATTCTCCTGGGTCTGGTAACCCTGTTTCAGCTCGTCTACCTGTTCGTGTCCCCGATGAGCCTCGCCGCTGATGAAGCCTACTACTGGGACTGGTCCCGCCGGCTTGCCTGGGGCTATTTCGATAAACCACCGATGGTCGCCTGGATCATCGCTCTTTTTACCCGCGCGTTCGGTTCGAACACAGCGGCGGTGCGGCTACCGGCGGTGGTGTTGGGAATGGTTTCGGCTGCGTTTGTTTTCCTGCTTGCAAGAAGGATGTACGATGCGCGCACCGGTTTCTGGGCAGCCGCCGTCGCAATGGCTTCCCCGGGTGCGGCGGCCCTTGACTTCATCATGACCATCGATACGCCTCTCATGTGCTGCTGGTCT
>JAJYTC010000170.1 GCA_021793275.1 Deltaproteobacteria bacterium
ACCCCGGCAGTCCCGCTCTTAGCGGGACTGCCGGGGTGACGTACTTGACGTCCAAACCAGCAGAGAATGTGAATCGTCCCGGTGCTTCCTGACCGCTTTGAGCGGTTCATGGTCTGCCAGGCCACCGGCTCTGTCGGTGGTATCTGACTACATTGCGGGAGACCGGACAGTGTTTTTACGTGGGCGTTTCAGCCTGGCGGAGGAGTTCCGCGATATTGTGCATGAAATACACTATGCGCATAAAGGTGGCCGTGAGGCTGAACATATAATCCCTCACGTCCTTGCTCAACCCGCCGCCTGCCTCCAAATACTCGTCTCGTATTCGGCTTACCGATTCCCCACCGTCTCTCGTAATATCGAACAGAACGGAAATATCCATGGGATCCCGGCTGGCAAGGGTATCGCCAAGCGTATACAGGAAAAACTCCAGGACCTGCGCCATGGCGTCCTGGAGATCGAGGGCGGTTTTAACAGCCTCGCCGGTCCGCAGCAGGGCGACAAAGCCCGCAACGGCTTCTTCCAGGAATGTTAGATGCTCCATTAATTTGGCAAGCGTGCGGGTATAGCCCGAGAGATTGGCGCACAGCTTGCGCCCGGCCATCACGGCCACCTCCTGCGCCAGGGGTTCGCTGCGCTTCCTGAACTCCTCTCGCAACACTTGCAGCGAAGTCTCATCCCGTGGGGAATCTACGGAAAACAATGCGGCGAAGCGGGGCAAAATAGTGGTTATTTCCACCAGCGCACCCATGATTGCCTGCATGCGAACATTTGTTTCTTCCAGGCGGCCGTTTTCGATGGTTATTATTCGATCGGCTACATCGAGAATGCGGTTGTCGTGAGTGACCATCAGGATTGAGCAGCCCAATTGTTGCGCAAGGCTCCGGAGAAGCTCAACGACTTCCCTGCCGCTTTTACTGTCAAGCGAAGCGGTCGGTTCATCCGCCATGATTATATCGGGTTGGTGCACGAGCGCGCGCGCGATGGCTACCCGCTGTTTCTGACCACCGGAGAGTTCATTGGGGTATTTAAGGGCATGTTTTTCCAGCCCCACCATGTGGAGGTATTCGAGCGCCTTGCGGCGCGAGCCCTTCCATGTCTCGCTCTGGTCGGGCGCGAGAGCCATTTGTACGTTCTCGCACGCGCTGAGCGAGGCGACGAGATTGTGGGCCTGGAAAATGAACCCTATTCTGCGCCGCACCTGCAGCAAGATATCCGGCCCTGCGCCGTAGAGTTCCGTATCACCGACCCGGATGCTGCCTTCCTGGATCGAGCGCAGTGCGCCGATCAGAGTCAGCATGGTGGTCTTGCCGGTGCCGGAAGGTCCCATGATGATTGCTATCTCTCCGGGATAGAAATCCATGGAGACCTCGTGAAGCACGCGGTTGCGCGTAGGTCCATCCCCGAATGTGTGGGTCAGTTTGTCCAGAGAAATAAGGGGTTTGCTGTTCATTTCAGAAGATATCCGCGGGATCGGCGGTGCGCAGCCGCCGCGTGGCCAAAAGTCCGGCTGCCGAGCACATGAGCGTCGCCACGAGGAAAACGAGTGCGAACTCCGTGGCGGACAGATGGGCTGGAAGTCCCGCAAGGTATTGGGTCACATAGTTCAATGCCACAATGATCGGCAGGAAAGGAATCATGCTCAGGGCGAGAAGTATCAGCGACTGCGTCAGGATGAGCTGGAGAAAAAATCTATCCTTATATCCGATCGCTTTGAGAGTGGCGTACTCGCTCAGGTGATCGGTTATATCCGTATAAAGGATTTGGTATACGACCACCGCGCCGACAACCATCGCCACGAACATGCTCGCCACCGTAATGAACCCTATGGGAGTCCGCTTTTTCCAGTAGGCTTGCTCGCGGTGGATAAACTCATGGCGGGAGATGATTTCCACGTCGTCCGGGATGACCCGGGTTATCCTCCGGGCGGTCTCTTCCGGGTCCGCTCCCGGCTGCAGGCTGATCAAGCCCACATTGATCATGCCCGGATCTCGGCCGGGCTGGATGCGGCAAAGTCCTTCATAGCTTGTTATGACATGGCCCGTGACCGCCAGGGTTTGCCCCATGTGGAACAGCCCCGCGACTCGGACCTTCTTTCCCGCGATTTCCGTCCCGACGCTGCCGTACTTTTTGAACAGGGCCGGAATCGGCCCGAAATCACTTCGCGATAGGGCATCGAAGAGTATATTCTCGGGATCTTTCAAAAGCTCCAGGTTCTTTTTGACTGCGGGAAAGGTAAAGGGGTTTGCGTCAGGGTTGATTCCCATAACGAAGACCATCTTATACATATGGGTTACGGGATTTCTCATCGGGGCCAAAGCGGTATAGAGGGGGAATACGTTCTTGACACCGGGGACGGCTTTTGCCTGGTAGAGCCTGCGACGAGTGAACGTCACATTGGAAAGAAAGTATTCGTAGTTGCGGTCGACCATCACCAGTTGTCCCTTCAGGGCCATTAGAGGCCGGACCGACATGAGCATCGCCGCATTGAAAATCTCGAGCTGGAACGTCATGATTATCGCCCCGAAACTCACACCGGCGATAGCGGCCAGGAGCCTCTTTTTTTCGATGCTCAGCTGCCGCCAGGCGAAGGGGATTCCCATAGGGAGAATACAGGCAAGAAGCCTCTCGATTTTGTTTCTCATGGCTGGATCTCGATGTCGACCTGGCTGTTGCTAAGGCCTTCGAGCCTGGTGCAATCCGCCAGTTCTATCCTCACTTTGACGATGCGCTTGTCGGAAAGAGCCAGGGGGTCGGTGCGCACGAGCCTGCCGGCGTCGACTATGCGGCCGATTTCCACTACTTTCCCATCCACTTCCCCGTAAAACCCTTCCCCGGTAACAACCGCCTCAGCCCCGATCCGTACTCGTTTTATATCCGATATGTAAACCTCGGCTTCGGCAACCATATGTTTGACGTCGCCAAGGTCCACTATTCCCCGGGGTCCCACCGCTTCACCTGCGAACGTGTTTACTTGCAGTATCTGTGCGTTTTCCGGGGCGCGCACCACCTGGGATTCCAGCTCCGCTTCCGCCCGTTTTTTCGCGGCTGTTGCAACTTCCAATTCACTCTCCGCTACCGCGAGGTCTTCTTTACGCACACTTTGAAGGCCCCGTAGCATATCTTCCTCACGCGTGAGCGTGTCCTCCTGGGTGGCGAAGGTCGCTTTAACTCGATCGAATCGGGCTTCGGTGATTGCATTGGCTTTTAATAGCGCCAGAGAGCGTTGGTATTCGGTTCTGACGTTGTTCACGACCGCTCTCTGGCCCGCAACCGCGGCCTTCTGTGCTGAAACGGTCTCCTTCCTGGCGCCCGCCTTCACAAGAGCCAATTGAGCCGTGGCCCTCGCAACGTTGGCTTCCGCCTCCTGAATGGCGGCTTTGCAAATGGCGTATCTGTTCAGTATGGCGATTACCTGTCCCTTGGTTACCTCTTCCCCTGTGGCCACATAGAGTTTTTTTACAATCGAGGACATCGGCGCAGCCAACCGGAGCACGCGTTTTCCAGGGACCAGACGTCCGAGGCACGATACGGAGTAGGGAGCCTTCTTTGCGGGAGGCCCGGCTTCGGGATTTGCGGCATTGGATTGCAAGGAAAGCTTCAATACAAGCAGCAGGGCGCATACGCCTACAGCCAAAGAACCATAGAGCAAGGCTCTTTTCGAAAATTGCATCGAGACGGTCCCCTTTCCAACCCTTGTGGGAGAAGGCCCGGATTATCCGAGAGCATCTTTTCAGCCGGCGGGCCCGGCGCGCCCCGCTTCCATCAGGCCGTCGGCGAATTCTCCAAGGGATTTTTTTAACAGCGCCCGGGCGATTTGCGTGTCGAACACCGCCGCCGTGTAGGATACTTCAGCCTTATTCCATGCAACTTCGGCCAGAAGCAGGGTGTCTAGCGTTGCATGTTGGTTTCGGTACAAGCTGCGGACTACATGCAGAGATTTTTCAGCCCACTTCTTGCGCTCCCTCGCAACAACCAGCTTATCGGTAGCCTCCTGTACTCCAAGCGCCGCCTGCTGCACCTCGAGCGCGATGTCCAGAGCAACTTGCTTGCCCCTGGCTTTCAACTCCTCCAGCCTGCATTGCGCTTCTTGCACCTTGGCCCTGGTGATTCCGCCTTGAAAAAGAGGCCACGTGGCCTCTGCGCCGAATAACCAGCTATCCCCGCCCCCCCACAGGTTCTCGGAATCCACCTCATAGGAAGCATTGATGCCAAAACGCGGCAGATAACCGCCCTTTGCCGATTTCACCATGGCCCGGGCGGATGCGATCATTTCGCGAATGGAAGCCATCTCGGGCCGCCTGTTGAGCGCGGTTTTAACCAGGGCCTCGGTATTCTCCGGTTCGGTTGGGGCGGGGGAAACGCTGTATTGAGACAGATCGGGAATTTCCTTGGGACTGATGTCCCTGGCCAGAAGGCACTCGAGGGCCGCTTGCAGCTTGCGTGCTGCGATACGGGCCGAAAGAAGCCTGTCCCTGGCTGCGGCCGTGCGAACCCGCAACCGCAGCACATCGCTTTCCAAAACCGTGTGGGCCTTCAATCCGGCTTCCCCCATGCGTTCGTCGGTTTCAGCCGCCTTGAGGGCGCGTTTGGCTACCGAGATGAACATTATTGCCTTCAGCCAATTGAAGTAGGTTTCAGTAACCCTCGCCACGAGTTGGTTGCGCTCGGCCTTCAGCTCCTCTTCCCTGGCGTACCGGTTTGCAATAGCGGCCTTTCTTCCCTGGAAGCGGGTCCCCCCATGGTAGAGAACCCACTCGCCCTGTATTTGGGACGAGAAGTTCTGCATCGTGGTCAAATCGTTAATGCTCCGAATGGAGGACGCCCTGGCTATGTCAAAGTTTCTCTGATTGATCGTGTTCATAAGGCCATAGACTATATTGTCCGTGTCCGTGTAATCTTCCGATGCGCTCACGCTCGGATAGAACAACGCGTCGGCCTGTTTTACCTGCTCTTTTGCGGCGCCGATGCGCTGCGAAATCTCCTCCATTTCGGGACTGGCCCGCAGGGCTTCATCGATGGCCCTCTCCAAGGTCAGGCATCTTTCCCGATGTTGCAAGAGAGGCGATGCAGGGCGGTCCATCTGTTTCATAATTTTCGCGGTTGGAAGCGGGGGCGCCTCCTTAACGGCAGATTGCCCATAGGGGGTGCACCCACAAAGAAACAAAAGGATAATCGGGAAAATGGCGAAAAATCCCCTCGAACGATTTGCGGACATCCCCGGCACGCGCGCCATTTTCCACCCGGAAGGCCGCAAAGCGTGCTCCACCGCTCTTGCTCTGGCCGCACGGAAGCAGCTCCGCAATATATGTTTCAGGATTGCCGGCAGCGCAGCTAGTGCCCGTGTATAACCGCCGGGGATCGGTTGAACAGATCTTCGAAGGGAGCGGGAAAGCAGAATGCGCATTCTTAGTGTATCCGTCATTTTAATATCAGCGCCGCATCCTGCTTCGGGTCCATGTGAATCAAATGGTTAGTAACTGTCCTCGGGTGGCTGGCAGGCAGCATATCACCGCCTTCCGCACGACAACTACCACGGGCTTGACTCCAAGTCAACTTGAAGATATCGGTGGCGCAAGCAAAAGAAATGAAACCAAGCATGAAACCAAGGGTGCAGACCTAAAAATAGGAATATTCCTAGAAAAGCTTATCGTGGTAGAATTTTTATTGTCCTCCGCTCCCTTCTGTACACTCTGAGGGAGTGGGTCAAATTCCAATTTCTGAAGGATCGGGGAATGAGGCCGGCGCTTATGTGTATTCCTGCGATCAGATGTCCCTGGGTGGATCTGAGTAAGCCTGATTATGTGAAATACCACGATACGGAATGGGGTGTTCCCGTTCACGATGACCGTCTATTGTTTGAATTTCTCATCCTGGAAGCGTTTCAAGCCGGATTGAGCTGGTACACGATCCTCAAAAGACGCGAAAATTTCCGTAGGGCCTTCGATGATTTCGATCCGGAGAAGGTTGCCCGCTATGACGAGCACAAGGTCCTGGAGCTTCTAGGCAATCCGGGAATCATTCGCAACCGCGCAAAAGTGCTGGCAGCGGTCAACAATGCCCGCAGATTCCTCGGTGTCCAGGAGGAGTTCGGCAAATTTGATGCCTATATCTGGGGCTTTGTCGATAACAGGCCGATTGTCAACGCTTTCCGCACCCTGGAAGAGTTCCCGGCGAAGACGCCCCTGTCACAGACGATAAGCAAAGACTTGACGCATAGAGGCTTCGTCTTCGTTGGCCCGACGATAATCTATGCCCACATGCAAGCCACCGGAATGGTGAACGATCACACGCTTGATTGTTATCGTAGAGAGGAGCTCCTCTCGCTTGCCTGCGACCATGTGGGATGCCCCGGGTAGGTATTTCCATATGAAATTCTGATTGCTCCCCGATGGCTCCTCCATGATCGAAACCACCGGGGGATGCCACGGGCGTCTGTTTCCACACTACATAGCCCTTGCGGGGTACTGCGTGATCCGGGACCATGTGGGAGGGGGCGGGATTGGTGTTTCCCCACAAAGCCCTCGGCTGATTGCATCTATCGAAGGTCAAGGTGATGTCTCATTGCTTGCTCGATTTCCGCCATTGATCGAGGAGTGAGATCGCCGATAAATTTGACGAGGCGGGTCTTATCGATGGTTCGAATTTGATCTGCCTTGGCCTTGGAATTTACGGCGAGGTTGCCTTCACCTTTTAACAGCTTCACCTCGAACGGGTATATCCTGTCCAGATTCCCCGTCGTCACCGGAACAACCGTAACTGTCGGAGCGTATTCATTCCCAACATCATTCGATACGACAACGACCGGGCGGGTTTTGGAAATTTCGCGTCCTGCTGTCGGGTCGAGAGAAGCAAGATATATGACGCCTCTTCTAATCCGCACCCAATCCCTCCATGTCAAGCGGTTCGAATTCTCTTGCGAGCTCGGCTGCTTCCTCCGACCGCGCCAGGTAGCCCTCCTTCATCAACATTGCCAATTGCTCTCTTTTGACAGCGGCGATATGATCGCGAATTGCCTCGACGATAAATTTGCTTCGTTGCCGCGGTCCACTGAGTTTTTCGATCTCTTCAACAAGCTCCAGCGGGATTTTGAGATTCAGCCTGGCGAAAACAGACGACTTCATCAGCGACTCCTTGTATGTCATTTTCTACACATAACTATATGTCCTTTTTGAGGACAAAACAATGAGGATTTGTGGCATGCCACATCGCCGATGTGGCCATCCCGTGCTGGAGAGCAGTTATTTCTTCCGGGCAGGAATTGTAATTGTGGCTGATCAGCGCCGCCTTGTTGTCCGGCCTGAAGGATACTGCGTGACTGAGACCACCCGGGACGCCACAGGCAGCCGTTTCCACACTATAACCCCTGGGGAATACTCCGTGATACGGGATCATGGAGGAGGGGGCGGGGTCGTTTGGATCCGCAAGCGCACCAGCTTGCCCCCTGCGCATTCCATAACTTGGGATCATGGAGTACTGGTCGGAGGAGGAAGTCATTTGTCCTATTGCAAATTCGCATCAATTCAATGCAAAAGTGAATCAAACAGATATCTTGACGTAGTTCGAATGCAATGCTATTTTGCTAACTCATTAATTTTAATATCTATTATTGCTGAGTTCGGCATTGGCATGCCGCTTGCTAAAATAAATCAGCGAATAAACTCTACCGCGATCTTTATTGCAGCCTATAAGGGACTCGGTTCATGCATCCACCGGAAGACACAGTCGATCAGGGTTTCTATGTTCAATGGCACGTTACCGAACGCTGCAATCAGCATTGTTCGCATTGCTACCACGAACACTACTCCGGCAGCAGTGAATTGAGCACCAGCCAGTTGCTTGTGGCCTGGGATAAAATGGAGGCCGCCATCCGCGGATGGGGGAAAAGGGCCGCCATAAGCCTGACCGGGGGCGAGCCTTTCATCCGAAAGGACGACGCCATTTTGCCGTTGTTGGCCCGTATGAAATCCGGCGGCATAGTAGATGGTGTTGATATACTGACCAACGGCAGCCTACTGAATGATGATCTGTGCCGCGAACTGGCCGACATCAATATCGTCAGGCGAATTCAGGTGTCCCTCGAGGGGGCGACACCCGAAGATAACGACCGCATACGTGGGGAAGGCACTTTTCGTCGCACGATTGAAGCGATCGAACGCATGAAGGCCAGCGGACTCAAGGTCGCGGTTATGATGACTGTTTCAAAGTGCAACAAAGCCCATGTTTCGGATGTCATCGAACTCTGCTCGCAGCAGGGTGTCGCCGCATTCGCGCTAGAAAGATTCATGCCGCTCGGTCAGGGCAGGGTCAACGGCATGGAGGTGTTGTCCGCCCAGGAAGTCAAAGAGGTTTTTTCCGAGGTATATAATCGCTCCCTGACGACCACGTCCCCCAAGATTCTTCTGCACCGCCCATTATGCGGTCTTTTGGCTCCAAATGATCCCAATGTAGGGGCGATGTGCTCAGTGGGCATCAATGCATTGACCCTGATGCATGATGGAACTATCCTGCCGTGCCGTCGCCTTCCCATGGTGCTCGGCAACATTCTGACAGACAACATCCATGAGATATGGTTTGAATCCCCAATCCTCTGGAAGGCACGCAATCCCAAAAACCTGAAAGGGAAGTGCTCTGAATGCCATCTGGTTCCGATTTGCCGGGGCTGCAGAGCCATGGCTTTCGCCCTCACAGGGAACTGGCTTGCTTCAGACCCACACTGTTGGATGCAGGGTAATCCGAAAAAAACTTTCAGCCAGCCAATGCTTTTGCCCGACGCTAGACTTGTCAACCCCGTTGGTACCGACGTCTATTTCGCCTATCACCGTGAAACCGGTACCACGCTGGAGCTTGACAGAACGAGTCACACCTTTTTGGCATCCCTCGACGGAGATGCTTCCCCGTATCTCATTGCCGAAAAACTCGGGATTGCCGACGGAATGGCCGACTCCGTGATCGAATCGGCTGTTCGGCATGGTTTCGTGGAGGAAAAGAACCCCGAGCGCTAAACGATGTTACCAACTGCAGCTCGGATTGGCTCCGTTGTCGCATTACTCTTACCCTACCGTATGGAGGAGAACATGAATATCGTGAAGAAGAAAGGCCAAGTCAACACGTCCATCAGCACCACCAAGACAGGGGTGGTGGTCTGTAAGCCCACGACCAACGCGAAAATTGTCACTGCACTCATTCAGACTGCGTCGCCCGAGTTTGCCTGTAGACAATGCTCTTCCTGTCATGCCTGTCGGTAGATGCCCGCCGCGCTTCTTCAACAATGATCGATATGTACATTCTGTCTGGCCTGGCCGCTTTTGTGGCGAACGAATTTTTTCCCGGCGGCCTGCATTGGATTCTCAAGGCGGCTCTGTTGCTAAACCACCACCGCCATCTTTCCCCATGGCGGGCACTCGTCGGACACCAGAATGTAACGGGGGGAATACCTTGGAACGAAAAGTGAATAAACACGACGCAACGCTGACGGCTTTGGTGCAAACGCTTGGCGATCACCTAAGTCGTCGTCTGCCCGCAAGAAGACTCGCGACGCTTTCCGGCCTTCTGCTTCATGCTGGTCTGCCTCCCGAACGTTTTCGTGAAGGCACGCTTGCCGACCGTTTGCTTTTCGAGCAAAGGCAGGACGGCGGTTGGGTGGATGTAGAAGACACAGCTTGGTGCAGCTTCGTCCTAGGACGGCTTGGCTATAAGGATAGCGAATACGCGGGGAAGGATTGGATCAGGTCGGAGCGTAACCTCGGCGCATGGG
>JAJYTC010000014.1 GCA_021793275.1 Deltaproteobacteria bacterium
AAAACGCCGCTATTCGCGCGCTACCACCAGCCAGAAATGCATGCGGGCGGGCGGAAAGCACAACGACCTCGAAAATGTCGGCCGTACGGCGCGCCACCATACTTTTTTTGAAATGCTCGGCAATTTCTCCTTCGGCGATTACTTCAAAGAAGATGCGGTCAAATTCGCATGGGAGTTTTTGACCGTGGATATGGGGCTGCCCAAAGACAAGCTCTTTGCGACGATCCACGAAGGCGACCGGGAAATGGAGCTCGGAGCTGACGAAGAAGCGCGCAGATTCTGGGCAAGATATCTTCCCCAAGACCGGATCCTGGCATTTCCGACAAAGGATAATTTCTGGTCGATGGGCGATACCGGTCCCTGCGGCCCGTGTTCGGAGATCATTATCGACCAGGGCCCGGGTATTGGATGCGGCAGGCCCGAGTGCAAACCGGGATGCGACTGCGACCGTTACCTGGAGCTGTGGAACCTGGTATTCATGCAGTTTAACCGCTCCCGGGAAGGTTCTCTGGAACCCCTGCCCAGGCCGAGCATCGACACCGGAATGGGGCTCGAAAGAATCGCAGCCGTACTGCAAAAAGTTCCCTCAAATTACGACACCGACATTTTTGCCCCGATGATGGCCAGGATCGAACAGCTTACCGGGCACAAATACGGCGCCTCGGCAGAAAAGAACGTTTCATTCAAGGTCATTGCCGATCACAGCCGCTCAGCGGCTTTTCTGATCGGAGACGGCGCTTTGCCGGGCAATGAAGGACGCGGCTACGTGCTGAGGCGAGTAATCCGGCGCGCCTTGAGACACGGGCGGTTTCTGGGCCTGGACCGGCCCTTTTTGTCCGAGGTTGCCCAAGCGGTCATGGAATCCATGCAGGACGCTTATCCGGAACTTTTGGAAAACCGCAGCTTCATAACCCGCGTCATCCAGAACGAAGAAGAACGATTCAACGAAACCCTGGATAACGGCTTGAGGCTCCTGCAAACCGAAATGAAGCGGCTCAGTGACGAAAAAGCCACAACAATTCCCGGCTCGCTCATCTTCAAGCTCTACGATACATACGGTTTCCCGATCGATATCATTACCGACATGTCCGGGGATTCGGGTTTTCAGGTCGATGAGGCCGGGTTTCATGATTTCATGGAAAAGCAGCGCGATCAATCCAGAGCGGCCTGGAAAGGCAGCGGAGATCGCGAAATTCCCGAAGCCATTCGCCAGCTTTCCTCAAGAGGCATAAGCACGGATTTTCTCGGTTATGAAACGACGCAGGCCGATTCCGAGATAATCGCCCTGATCAGCGACGGAGAAGAAATCGGTTCGGCCTCCGAGGGGATGGACGTTGAATTGATCACCGCCGAAACCCCGTTTTACGGCGCATCGGGCGGCCAGGTGGGCGATAAGGGAGTGATAAGCGGACCGGCGGGAAAAATTACCGTCGTGGACACCTTGAAGCTCCCCGGAAACCTGATAGTGCACGCCGCCAAGGTCGAGGCCGGATCTTTTCACGTAGGAGACACAGTCCACCTCGCCGTAGACCAGGAACTGCGCAAAGACACCGAAATACATCACACTGCAACTCATATCCTGCACGCTGTTTTGCGCAAGGTGCTCGGAGACCACGTCAAGCAGGCGGGTTCTCTCGTGGCGCCCGACCGTCTCCGCTTCGACTTCACTCACTTCAGCGCATTGACCCCCGAGGAACTCGAGCGTGTCGAGCGGCTGGCAAATGATCAAATCCGCCAAAACCTCCAGCTCAGCGTCCGGGTCATGGAACTCGAGGAGGCATTGAAGACCGGCGCCATGGCGCTTTTCGAAGAAAAATACGGCGAGCGCGTCCGGTTGGTTGAAATTCCGGGCTTCAGCCGGGAGCTTTGCGGCGGCACGCACACCCGATGGACTGGAGAACTGGGGCTTTTCGTGATTTTACAGGAAACGGGCATAGCTGCCGGGGTCCGAAGGATCGAAGCCCTTGCCGGCAGGCATGCGGTGGAATACTTGAATCGACAGAGACAAGCCCTCAACCGTGCCGCTTCTGCGCTTAAAACGGCGCCGCTCGAAGTTGGCGAACGCGTCGAAAAAATCCTCGCCCAACAGCGCCAGATGGAAAAGGAAATCGAGGCCCTCAAGGCTTCCGCCGCCGGCAGACGCTCGGCCGATCTCTTCGATCAGGCCGCTGAAATAGAGGGCGTACGGGTCCTCATTGCTCAAATCGAAGCCGATGATCCCAAGGCGCTCCGTGAAATAAACGATAAGTTCAAAGAAAAATTTGCCAGGGGAGTAGCTGTTCTCGGCGCCGTTTCGGGTGCAAAGGTCTTTCTGCTCGCAGGCGTTACCGCAGAGCTTACCGGCAGGTTGCACGCCGGTAATCTCATCAAAGAGATCGTTAAGGAAGTGGGAGGTTCCGGCGGTGGAAGACCCGATATGGCTCAAGCCGGCGGCAACAGGCCCGATAAGATCGAGGAGGCCCTCCATCTAGCCGAAAAATTAATCCGCGAAAAGCTCGCGTGAATGTGCGGATGAAAGGTTATCTCAAATCCGGTCCACACGGCAAAACGATAGCTCCTTTTCCACCTCGTCCGTGAGGTCCTCGCGAAAATCCATTATGCTATATATCGCGCCGCATTCCCGGCAACGCAGGTAGGCCGTGCGTCAGCCTTTCACTATTTCGACTTCTTTGTTGCACTTTTTGCAAAGCAATTGCGGCACTCCTTGATCGGACTCAATATGGGAACTAATTTATATCGAATTCAGGCTTTAATTCAAGATGTAATCCGGATCTCTGAAAAAAGACAGGAGGTTCCACATGTTCCCGGGGTGAGTTTTGCGATTTTACAGGTTCCAAGAGCGATTACCGGTTATTGACTAACCGCCTTAAATATCTTAGTTTATTTACTATTGAAGTCATCCCTCCAGTAGTGTAAGCTGATTTCCGAGGGGGATGGCTGGTATTTTGCATATAGCTGGGGGGAGCGGCAGTAAGCCGGTACTTTTATCCCGGCTGCCGCAAAGGAGAAGAATATGAAATCTTACGGCTCTGAAAAGTGCCTTCCATTTGATTATTATTTGAAAAAGCCCGATTCGGACGAGGACTTTGAAAGCCTCCTCCAAGGACGGGCAATAGAGGGCCGTTTTGAAAGGTCCGAGCTGGACCTGGAGCATATCGACCGGGAAGGTACGGAAGAAGAATCCGGCATTGCCGGGTTGGCCGAAATGGAAGTCGATGAAGAGGAAGAGCAAAGCGAGGCGGAAACAGCAGCGGTTTCCGTAGAGGAATTCGAAGAAGACCACATCACCTGTTACCTCAAAGAAGTGTCCAGCTATCCTCTGCTCACCCAGGAGCGGGAAACCGAGCTTGCGCAGATAATAAGGCACGGCCAGGACGACTTGGTGCAGATAGTGCGGGAACATATTGACGATGACAGGATAATGGCGGAGCTCAACGAAAAGGTCAAAAAGCTCCTGGAGCATGAGAAAACCTTCCCTGGTGTGAGAGACAAGGTCCTCAAGGTAATAGTGCGCACGCTGGAACGGGCAGTTTCGGAGCATGCGGAAAATCCACTTTTCCCGGCCACGCTATGCAGGGTCAGGGCAATAATGAGGGCGGTGGACACGGCAAAGCAGGAGATGGTCCGGGCCAATCTGAGGCTGGTCTTGAGCATAGCCAAGCGCTACAGGGGCAGGGGCATGACTTTCGACGACCTGATCCAGGAAGGAAACCTGGGGCTTCTCAAAGCGGTCGGCCGGTTCGACCACACCAAGGGGAACCGGTTCAGCACCTATGCCACCTGGTGGGTACGGCAGAGCATCATTCGCGGCATTTACGACAAGACCAGGACGATACGGCTGCCCGTGCATTTTATCGAATTGAAAAACCTTTTTTTCAAGGTCTATTACGAACTGCTCAAGGAATTGGGGCGGGAGCCGACGGCCGCGGAAATAGCCGAGCATTCCAGTCTGCCCGTGGAAAAGGTGCAGATGGTCCTCACACTTGCCGCTCAGCCCATATCCCTGGAAACCCCCATAGGGGAAGATGAACAGCGGCTGGGCGATTTTATCGAAGACGAGAGAGCGATTTCCCCTGCCGATGAATGTTCGGACAGGGAATTGGCCGAAGTGACGAGGGCACTGCTTTCGACACTCCAGCCAAGAGAGGAAAAAATCCTGCGGCTGCGGTTCGGCCTTGACGGTCAACCGGCTGAAACTCTCGAGAAAATAGGCAAGATTTTTAATGTCTCAAAGGAAAGGATACGCCAGATTGAAAAAAAGGCGCTCCGAAAGCTGAAAAATCCCAACAGACAGGCATGTCTGAAGAATTTTATAGACTAGCAAACTGTCCCTTCCAGGTCGTAATCATGCGAAGCTGTGATTTGTACAAGCCTTGTTTCTCCGGCTTCGCCATTGCCGGCCGTGATTATTACGCATCCGTCGACCTCAGGCGCCTGAGTGGGCAGGCGCCCGGCAACGAGTAGATCGCTTTCGGGGTGCGGGCCCTCGATCATGACCGGCATGGTCCGTCCCACCAGTTTTTCAAGTTTTCGCCTCGAAATATCCCTTTGCAGTTCGAGCAGGGCGACGCGCCTGCTTTCGGCGGTCCTGCTGCCCGGCCTGCCCGAAAGACGCGCGGCCCTTGTCCCGGCTTCGGGCGAAAAGACAAAGACCCCTGCGTGATCGAACCCGACTCGCTCGATAAATGCGAGAAGCGACTTGAAGTGAGCCCTTGTTTCACCGGGGAATCCCACCATGATGGAAGTGCGAAGCGCAATTTCCGGAACGATGGAACGGATTTTATCGATACTCGGCTCGGGTGAGCGTGCAGGACGTCCCATTGCCTCAAGGACTTCCGGGACGCAATGCTGGATGGGTATGTCCAGGTAGGGAACGATCCTGGCCGAATGCGCCATTACATTGAGCAGCCGCTCGGAAATGCGCTCCGGATAAGAGTAGAGAAGCCTTATCCAGGCAAGCGGACCGGGCATCGCATCGAGTTTTTCGAGAAGGTTTGGAAGGGCTTCCGGATCGTTTCGGTCAAGCCCGAACGCGGTGGTGTCCTGGGCGATAAGATTGATTTCCTTTATTCCTTGGGCGGCGAGCCGCTCCGCCTCGGCCAGAATGTCGGCTTCCCGCCCGCTCCTTAGGGGTCCGCGCAGATTGGGAATGATGCAAAAAGAGCAGCAATTGTCGCAACCTTCCGCAATTTTGAGATAGGCCGAATGCGCTCCGGTTGAAATCACCCGCCCCGGCCCAAGGTCTGAAAGCCCCACGGGCCTTCCAATCCAAAGCCGCCTCGGGTTTCCGCCAAGTTTCGATTCCACGGCGGTTGCCAGCGCGTGGTAATGAGAAGTCCCCAGGAAGATGTCAACCTCCGGAAGTTCTTTCAGCAGCTTCTTCCCATACCTTTGCACCATGCAACCGGCGGCGACAATGATGGAGCATCTTCCCGACACCTTGTATTTGGCAACCTCAAGGACTGCTTCGATGGCCTCCCGAACGGCGATTTCCAAAAACCCGCATGTATTGACCACTATAAGATCGGCCTCGCAGGCCTCCCCGGTCATCTGATAGCCCATGTCTACCAGTTGCTTTACCATGGCCTCGCTATCTACGAGGTTTTTTGCGCATCCCAGGCTGATAAGGCAGGCGTATTTCATAGATATTTATAGATAGACTCCGGAATGTAGTAGCGTCTCTTATTGAGGACGACTCCCAGTATATTTCCGCCGACCCTGGAAATACTGTCGCGCATTGTTTTGACTGCCTGCCACCTGGTTTTTTCGGCCTCGACCACCAATACGATTCCGTCCACCCTGGAAGCTACCGCGAGGCCGTCCGGAGAGACCGCCAGGGGCGCTGAATCGATTACGACCAAGTCAAACGCTCCTCTGAAATCATGACACATGTGTTCGAACTTGGAATTAAAAACCTCAGGTGTAGACACAGCAGAATCGGAGCCAGGGCTCACGAACAGCTTGGACTGCCCGACGCGGTGAAACGGGTTGCCGCCAGGTTCTTCGCTTCTGAGCGCATCAAGCCAGCCGAACTTATCTTGAATATCGAAGAAATGGTCCTGACTCGGGTTATGCCGATCCGCATCCAGCAGGAGCACGGAATGTCCCACCATGTCGGCGGAGACTCTCGCAAACTCACGGGCAACCGTGGAAGTCCCTTCCCCTTCCCTTGTGCCGATAAACTGGACTATTCTGGATTTCTGATGAGGTAGAAGGGTCTCGATAACCTTATAGAGGCCCAGCATCTCGACTTCCAGTCCAAATCCTGCGGGTCCAGCCACGGCGAAAGGAGGGGGTACGGACGCAGGTGTCGGCGTCCCGTCGCCTTTCTTCTCTCGATGGATATTCTGTAGTGCTTCATAGATTTTGCTCATGGCTGCACTCTTTCAGGTAGAAACTATAAGCCATCAAATGCTCTTTGCCCACTTACAAGCAGTCGACACTCCGCGCTGAAGACTTAAATATCAATTTTAACTCCTGCTCTGCACGTGCAACCTGCGGAAGAAACACTTTTTTCTCCCGCCTCGATTCTGTTGATGTCCTTAATCCGAGGATTAAGCTTTTCGAAAGATTTTAGCATACCTCAGGCCATCCTGCCATAACCCCAACCAGAGGCTGGCTTACGCTATCGGCCTTTTTGACCTCCAGGGTCCGCAAGGGTTTCCCCTCTCGCCGGGTCCCCCGGGCAGGAGACTTATTCGGTTGTGCGGGATGCTTGGCGGGCTCAGACAAGCTCTCGGGCGCTTTTTGCAAAGGGGATTCGCCTCCAACAGCCGCAGGGGCCTCCGATGCCCTCCCGGTGGAGACCTTTTCTCCTTGGACACCGGGCGGTGTTTTTGGTTTGGCCGCTATCCCGGCATTGGGCTTAACTGCCATAGCCGCCGAGACCTTTTTCTCTCCGTCTGCACTCTTGCCCGAAAGTTTGGTCCCGGAGAATGCCGACGTTGGTTTTGACTCGGTCCTGTTCGCAAGAGAACCACCGACCTTTGCTTGTCTGACCTTAGCAGCCGCCGGCGGTTGTTCCGGCAGTTTTGTCCTGAAGGATTGTTTGCTCATCGGTGGATTTTCGAAGCGCGATATAACACTAGGCGAAACAAAAACGGCCGCCGCAAGGCAAGCAACCACCGCAGGAACCCAAACAATTTTCCAACGAAAGCCCGAGCGAGGGTCTTCTCCCCGAAAATTTCCAATCACCTCTTTTACTATCTTCTCATCGACGAGCTTGCGTTGATGGCCAAATGCAGTGACAAGCGCATTGTCGCACAGGATGTTTATCGTGCGCGCAATTCCATTGGCCTCTTTGATAATACACTTCAGCGCCTTTTTGGTGAAAACCGGATTGTGGAACGACGACGCCCTCATCAGCCTGTGATGGATATAAGCAATGCTTTCCTCGGGAGTAAAGGGATCGATCCGCGACCGAATCGCGATCCGCTCTTTCAACTGCCCCAATTCAGACAGCTCCAGCCTGGCATCGAACTCCGGCTGACCGACAAGAATTATCTGTATCAGTTTGTCCTGCGAGGTTTCGGGGTTCGACAGCATCCACAGCCGTTCGAGAGTTTCGACCGGCATGTTCTGCGCCTCGTCGATTATCAGCACGACACTGCGGTCCTTCCCGTATTCATCGCTGAGATAATGGAAAAGAATTTCAAGGAGTTCGGCAGTGTCTTCGCCGGCAGCCCGGATGCCAAGCTCGGAAAAAATCTGTTTGAGCAGCCTGTCAAAGCAAAGGGCCGCATTGAATATATAGACGATCCTGATCTTTTCCTGGTCTATCCCTTCCAGGTATGACCTCAGAATGGTCGTCTTCCCCACTCCGGACTCCCCGGTAACGGCAATGAACCCCTTTCTGGTTTCAATACCGTATAAAATCGAGGCGGAGGCCTCCTTATGACTCGGGCTCAGAAAAAGGAAATCGGGGTCCGGAGTTATATGAAAAGGACTCTTTTTAAATTGGAAAAACTCAAGGTACATCCCTGCAATCTTAGTCCTTGATCGCAACGGTGATCAGCACGGGAAGCTCCAATTTCTTTTCCGCCTCCATCGCGGTGCTCATCACCTGCTTGTTAATCTCCAAAATGTAGGCGATCCCGACGCTCGCGACCAAAGCAAAACCAATAGCGGCGGCAAACAGAAGGACCAGTGGTTTGGGCCGGTTTTCCGGCCCAATCGGCGGCACGGCCGGCTCGATCACGCTTACACTCGTCATTTTATCGCGGCCAAGTTCGTTATACACGTTGGCCTCTTCGAGTTTTCGCCGGTAATCCCCATATATTTGCTGATTGGAGGACACAGCCGCCGCCAGCATTCTATATTGGTTTTCGTTGGATTCAAAGAACTGAAGTTCGTTGTTCATTTGACCAATCTGGCTCTGAATGCCGGTGTACTCCACGTTCAATGCGCTCAACTCAGCCTTTTTATTAAGGATCTGCTGCTCAATTCCCTGGTATACGGGGTCTGCCGGAGCAATCTTGGGATTTTTAGGGGAGTTCTTTTTGATGTAATCTTCTACAGTGGCTATCTGCGCGCGAATACCAGCAATCAGGGGGTTGTTTCCCTTATACTTCGCGAGCAACTGCTGCGCCTCAAGCTTGAGGCCGAGCAATTTGGCTTGAGCGACTCCCTCCCGATTGGAAGCCGCTGCAGTCAGCTCGGACGGGGGGATCGATTTCAATTCCTTTCCCAGTTCGGCAATCGTTTGCCCCACTTCCTTTATTTTGTTTGCCGTATTGTTCAATGCAACGTTCAGGTTCGAACGCTGATTGAGAAGCATTTTGCGCTGCTGGTCGAAGTCGAAGATCTTGGTCCGCTCGGAAAATGCCTTCAAGTTGTTCAGTGATTCCGCAAGTCTCTGTCGGTAGTAGTCAACCTTATTTTGGAGATACAGCGCTGACCGGGGGTCCTGATAAATCTCACTCCGCTTGTCGATGTAATCGCTAACGAGCTGATTGACTACAGCGGCCGCACTTTGAGGATCGGCCCCGTCGAATTTGACGCTTATGACCCCGCTCCTTTCGGCTCTTACCTCTAGATGTTTGTCAAGGACGGAAAGCGCCACGTCCTGCTTGCTGAGACCGGTGGGCTTATTCTTGGCAAGCCCGGGGACAATGGCTTCAGGCGTCAAAGCGCTGATGACTTTCTCTTTCAGATCTCTGCTCTCGAGAATACTCACTTCCGCCCCGAGCATCTCGGCCTGGTTGATCGAAGGCCCCCCTTTTTGCCTCAGCGACGGATCCGGATAATAATTCTCCCAGCCGAACTTTACCAGAATCGAAGACTTGGCCTCGAACCTGGGCTGGTAGATCACTTTTTTGTATACCAGCGCCATCGCGCAACCCAGGACGCTTAACACCAAAAAGGACACAATGATAATCTTCTGATGTTTAAAGAATATCGACAGGTAGTCGCGAAGGTTGTTTGCCTGACGCACCTCCCGCACCGTAAACATTCGTTCGGACTGCAACGCCCGGGAAGTCGCCGCATTGGAAACAACCGCAACATTTCGATCTGAATATCGGGATTCAGTCATAGAGCATCTCTCACGGTATACCACCTGGATTCATGTAATAATAAAATAGGAAAGCGTTGCCGAAAACACCGATCGTACTGCCAATGTACTGCTGCACCCATTGGTCTACGTTTGCGATATGGCTTCTGGGCACAATAACCATATCATAAGGCTGCAAATAGATATTCTGAGACAGGTCGGCGCCTTTCATCGCTTTTTCGGCGTTCAGGGCAATTTCAAAGGGTTTGTTATTCGCGCCCCGCCGAAGGACTATCACGTCGTCAGTCCGGGCGGTGGGCGAAAAACCGCCCGCCATATCAATGGCATCCAAAACGGTTGTTGGGCCTGTCAGCAGCTCCATTGACGGCTTCCTTACCTCACCTCCGACAAAGATCCTGTTGCCCGCACTCTGGATCACCACTACGGTAAGATTGGGTTGCTGAAGATATTTGCCGTAGTCTTTGGTCAGCGTTTTTCTCAGCTCCTCGGTGGTTAACCCCGCAGCCTTGACTTCATTCACCAGCATAAGGGAGATCGTCCCGTCGGGCTGTACCCTCACATCCTGGTTCAGGTCCGGATTATAGAACAACTTCACGCTAAGCTTGTCCCCGGGGGCAATTCGGTATGCATGGGGCATAGCAGGAGCCTTCGTGCCGGGCGCCCCGACTTTGACAGCACTCTTGCTGTAAGGTCCGCAGCCGTAAAGACCCAACGAAATTACAAATAAAATCAGAACACCTTTTTTCATTTTTCCCCGCAGGTTATGTGCAGCACAGTCTTGATCCCTGATCTAATATCTTTAAAATATCAAATCTATTCCCGAGGAGTGATAAATCCATAGGGGAGATGGTATGCGTACCCCACGCCAACCAGGCTGACAGCAGCTTGATTGAAAGTGGCCCATTTCGACACATGCTTTCCTGTACGGATCCGTACCGACCAATGATAACAGGTATTAGGCTTTAATGGTTTACTGAGTTTGAAATAATTCCCGCTTATGCCTTGGACGTAATATATCTGCTTCCCCCACTTATTGGGCTTGAGCGGCGTTCCCACTATGGATTTATCCGCCGCCTTCGGCGGGGCCTGCCACACGGCGACATCATAGGTTTGGCCTTCCTTTTTGATGTTCTTCCATCGTAAGACAGGCTGCAGTGTATCTATAACCTGATAAAATTTCATCACACTGCTGCCCAGCTTTGGATATATCGGGCGTTCCCTTGTGCTGTAAGTTTTGGGAAGAGACACGCATCCGGCTGTAGCTGCACAGTATCCGATCAATACTATTAGCCCGAGCTTTTTAAGCTTCATCCTACAATACATCCCATCTTTTCGCCAGGCAAATCCCCAACCTCACCTCGGTACTGGCAACGCTACGAGCGACCTTGAAACCGTTTTCCCACTTTCCGCGATGTAAGCATGCCGATCATCGCTGCCGCTAACAAAAGCAAGCTGGAAGGCTCCGGAACGGGAGTCTTGCGAATAGCCCCAGCACTCCCTCCCCCGCCGGGGATGAAGAAAGCGGGCGGAATGAACAACCTGCTTGCAAAACCTCCAACCGTTTGCAACGGAGGAGGGAAAAAAGCCGCTTTTACCTTCGGGGGTTTCCTTTTCGGGATTTTATATTCGATGATAAGCGGCTGTTGGTTTGTCACTGACTGACAAATAATAGCTATGAGATCGCCTGCAGCCGGGATGTAGTCTTTCCCCTTGAGGTTTGCCTCCCGGAGAAGTCGAGTCGCTGCCGCACTCAGTCTCCTGGGTTGAGGGCTCTTCGCCAGTCGCCAGATTGCCTGCTGAATATCCTCCTTGGACCCCTTTGCGTGATTGATCAGATAGTCAATCTGGTGCCATTCCATACGTTTGAATTCCGGGGGCAGATTGGGGTCGGAAATATTGTAGAGTCTAACAACATGAATCGTGCCGCCGGGCAGCGGTGCGTTCTTCCTCAGACACCATGCATTATAGAATTCGAAATCATGAAGGTCATAGCCGTATCTGACATTGAGGAAGAACAGCTCGAACCGGGTGCTTTTTCCTTGCCTTACATACATCTCAACCGGAAATTTTGGAATTTTTGGCACTGAACTATTCGGCTGCGTACCCTTGACGATTGGATCGTTAGCCGGGACGCTTGACGCGGAAACCGATTCAGAAGGAATCTGAGCCGGCGGAGCCGGACTCCCCGCGCCAGAAGCGATCGATAATGGATTATTACCATGTACGTCCGGTCCGGGCACTGATACAAGAGGCACGGCAAAACCATTACAGCATGATCCAAGGATCAAAATAAAGACCAGGATCAAAATTGCACGCACCTTCTTTAGCTCCGACAGCATCACCGATAGCTGTTTTGCCATATCAGCCTCAATCATAAGGAAATGGGTCATCCCCCTGAGATAGTTCCCCGCCATTTTCCGCACGCCCGGCCCAATCATCTCGAACACTTTCTCCGGCTGGGTCTGAATTTCTTTGAAAAAGGCCACCGCTTCGGGTACAGTAATTTCCACCCTCACGGTGCTCATCCTTATTTGAGTTTGGTTTTGACAAACCCTCTTCTGGAGGAAAACGCCTTTTTCCGACCCCAACCGAATTTGGACAATATAGTCTATACCACTATACTTCCATTCGTCGAGATTAATATGTGGATAACAATTAAAAATTCAAGGGGTAAATTACAGCGGATAAAACAGGTAATAACATTACCCAAACCAGACAAAATATATCGGCATTATAAAGGGTTGCCTTTAATATTACCTTAATAGCCGCAATTGCCAAACTTGTCCTGCACACCGGTCTGCTGATGCCCGCAGTCATGCATGAAAGATTGGTTGCCGCTAAGAAAAGTCATCTTACATTAATAAAATATTTCCTGTGCGCCCCGGCGCGCATCCTGGATCGTATCTGTTCCTGCTCAAATCTCGATTGAGGTGACGATTTATGGCGATAATATCCAAGCTCAACAAAATATCGGACACTGTTTGGGAGATCCCTGCGGATTACAAGGAAGGAATGCGTGTTCCGGCCCGCATCTATGCCACCGAAAAACTGCTAGCGGAAATGGACGAAGGGGTCGTCGACCAGGTGACAAATGTCGCCACTTTGCCCGGCATACAAAAATATGCTCTCTGCATGCCCGACGGCCACTGGGGATACGGTTTTCCGATAGGGGGGGTGGCCGCCATGGACGAGCGGTCCGGAGTCATCTCACCAGGCGGCATCGGATTCGACATCAACTGCGGCATGCGTCTGGTCCTGACCAACCTGAGCTATGACGAAATAAAAGAGTACTTGAAAGAACTGGTGGACCGACTTTTCCAGCGGGTGCCGGCCGGGGTGGGGGGCAGCGGATTTGTCAAACTTTCGCAGGATGAGTTCCGCACCGTGGTCGAAAAGGGCTCCCAGTGGTGCATCGAGAACGGATATGGATGGGAAGAAGACCTCGAACGAACCGAGGAATTCGGCCGGGTCGAAGGCGCGGACGCCACCAAAATCAGCCAGAAAGCGGTCGATCGTGGATACAGGCAGATCGGGACCCTCGGCTCGGGCAATCATTATCTCGAAATCCAGGTGGCCCGGCCTGAGAACATCTTCGATCCCGCACTGGCCAAAGCTTTAGGACTAAACATTCCCGACCAGGTGGTTGTCATGTTTCACTGCGGCAGCCGAGGTTTCGGCCACCAGGTCGCAACGGACTATCTGCAGACATTTCTGAAAGTGATGGAGCCTAAATACGCGATCAAAGTGCTCGACCGTGAACTGGCCTGTGCACCTTTTTTGTCCCCCGAAGGGCAGAACTATTTCGCCGCCATGAAATGTGCGATCAATATGTCGTTTGCTAACAGGCAGGTCATCTTGCACAGGGTCCGCGAAGTATTCTCGGAAGTGCTCCGAAAAGACCCTCTCGATTTGGGGATGCACCAGGTATACGACGTTGCCCATAACACGGCAAAACAGGAAATGCATAACATAGAAGGACGGCCAAAACGGCTGCTTGTCCACCGCAAAGGGGCCACAAGGGCCTTCGGACCGGGCGCCCAAGAGCTTCCTGAGGTCTATAGACAAACCGGCCAGCCGGTGATTATCGGCGGCAGCATGGAGACGGGTTCCTATCTGCTTACGGGGGTCAATTCCGCAGAACAGACGTTTTTCAGCACAGCCCACGGCAGCGGCAGAACTATGAGCCGCCAAAAGGCAAAAAAAATGTTTCACGGCAAAACGCTCCAGCATGATATGGAGCGCCGAGGCATTTACGTTCGCACGGCCTCATGGGCCGGCCTGGCCGAAGAAGCCGGCCCTGCGTATAAGAATATCGACGAAGTTGTGGAAGCCACCGAAGCCGCCGGCATCAGCAAAAGGGTGGCGCGGTTCGTCCCGGTAGGAAATATCAAGGGCTAGGCGCGACCGGACATTTCGATACTGCCGAGCGATTCGAGGCGGAGAGAACCAAACCGGAGTCAACAGATTTCGATCCTGCGAATAGGGGGAATGGATGCCCTTTGAATATATCGATGGAATCGCCATAGCCGACGTCGCCTTCAAGGCCTGGGGACAAACCCTCGAAGAGATGTTCATTGCCGCCGCCGATGCTACAATCAGCGTAATGGTCGAAGACCTGGAAACGATCGAACGCAGGCAAGACCGGGAGATCGAAATCAGCTCCTTCGCTGTAGATATGCTCCTTTTCAACCTGCTCCAGGAGATCATCTTTTTTAAAGACGCGGAACAGCTCCTGCTTCGAATCGAAAAAGTCGCCGTCACGTCAAATGACGCTCAGTATGTCGCCAAAGCAACCGCACGGGGCGAGCCAATCGACCCCGGCCGGCATGAAATGATCGTAGACGTCAAGGCAGTGACCCTCCACCGGTTCAAGGTGGAACAAACCCGGCGCGGCTGGGAGGCCTTCGTTATCCTGGACGTTTAGCCCCCTTTTACGACCTTTTTTACATTAAATTAATGACAATTTTGTCCACATTTGTTATTAAATTATTTTCCCTACTCAAAACAGACGATTACAACAATGACACAGGTCAGCCATGCCCGACGATTTTACCCTGATCGAGCTCAGAGCGCTCCATGAGATAGCCAGGGTCCTTTCTCGATCCAACGAATTGAAAGACCAGTTGCAGGAAACTCTCGACATTCTCAGCACGCGCCTGGGGATGGAGAGGGGGATGATCTCCGTGCTCGATTTACAGACAGGCGATGCCTGGCTGGACGTCGCCCGGGGGGTCGATTTCGAAAGCGGGCAAATCAGCTACCGGCCGGGTGAAGGCATTACTGGCAAAGTGGCTCAAACCGGTCGCCCCATGGCAATAGCCAATCTGGGTAAGGAGACGCTTTTCCTGGACCGCACCGGAGCGCGAAAATCTTTGAACAGAGCAGAACTGGCCTTTTTATGCGTTCCGATTTTTTACCAGGGACGCTGCGTCGGCATTTTATCGGCCGACAAGCTTGCTCACCAGGTCGAAGAGATCGGCCAAGAACTGGCCATACTCGGGGCGGTTGCCGAACTGCTTGGCAAGGTGGTCTATTTCCGCGCAGTCGAGGAGGAAAACAGGCGACTCAGGCGGATGCTTGCCGAGGCGAGGCGTCCGACCACTAACATAATCGGCAGATCCAAGGTAATCCAGGAGGTTCTTCGCCTCATCGACCAGGTTGCCGATACGAACACGACCGTGCTCATATCGGGGGAAACCGGCACAGGCAAGGAACTGGCAGCTAAGGCCATTCACGAAAACAGCCGCAGGGCGCGCGGCCCCATGGTGCAGGTGAATTGCGCGGCAATGCCGGACACGCTCCTGGAAAGCGAGCTGTTCGGACACGAAAAAGGCGCGTTTACCGGCGCAATAACGCGACGGCGTGGACGCTTCGAAGAGGCCCAGGGCGGCACCATTTTCCTCGACGAAGTCGGAGAACTTTCCCCCATTGCCCAGGCAAAGCTTCTGCGCGTTTTACAGGAAAGAGAATTCCAACCGCTGGGCTCCTCGCGGACTGTAAAGGTCGACGTCCGCGTTATAACCGCTTCCAACAAGGACCTCGAATCGGAAATATCCCGGGGCGCCTTCCGGCAGGACCTCTTCTACAGGCTCAATGTATTTCCGATATATCTGCCGCCCCTGCGCGAGCGCGGCCCTGACATACTGCTGCTTGCCGACTATTTCGTTCTCAAGTATGCCCGGGAGTTCGCCAAGGACATAAAAAGGATCACCACGAGCGCCATTGACATGCTGATGTCCTATCACTGGCCCGGAAACGTTCGGGAACTTGAAAACTGCATAGAACGCGCAGTCTTGCTTTCACAGGAAAATTCAATAGATTCCTGGCACCTGCCGCCTACTCTGCAGATGAAACCCGAAGGCGCGCAAAACGTCAGCCGGGGAAAACTCGAGGCCCTCACCAGCGCGTTCGAACGAGACCTCATTACCGACACGCTGAAGGACGTTCGCGGAAACCAATCCCAGGCAGCCCGCCTGCTCGGGACAACCAAGAGGATTATTCAGTACAAAGTCGAAAAATACGGGATAGACCCGCGCAGATTTCGGATGAAACAGTCGGCCTGATTGTCAATGGCGCCACTTTCCAGGAAAAGCGTGAAATTTCCGGACCTTTTTTGGTTGCCGTTTTGAGCGGCTGGACTTACAAATGGATATGGGTAATAATTTCAGGTCGGGTGATTTTCGTGGGCAGGCGCACAATATAGCTCGACATAGCTCGACGGCCTCCGGGGATGAAGCTCACTCCCCCCGGCCGCCTCGAAATTGTTGGTTAGGAGGCTTCCCAATTGAGTCCTTTTTATAAGAATCTGGCTCTCTGGCTGGTAATCAGCCTGATGGTGATTCTTCTTTTCAATATGTTTCACCAGTCCCAGCGGTCCAGCACCGAGACCACTTACAGTCAATTTATGAGTTCCGTGGAAAAGGGCGAGGTATCCAAGGTGACCATCCAGGGGAATCACTTGCTGGGGGTCTACACCAATGGTACGGAGTTCAAGACCTATGCTCCGCGCGACGCCAATATGATCAAAATATTGATGGACCACGGGGTCAACATTCAGGCCAAACCACAGGAAGAATCTCCATGGTACATGAATGTTCTTGTGAGCTGGTTGCCGATGCTGCTGCTTGTGGGCGTGTGGATTTTCTTCATGCGGCAGATGCAAGTGGGCGGCGGCAAGGCGATGAGCTTCGGCAAAAGCAAGGCGCGTCTGCTGAACGAGAGTTCCCGCAAGGTGCTCTTCAATGACGTTGCAGGAGTCGATGAGGCCAAAGAAGAGCTGCAGGAAATAGTCGAGTTTCTAAGGGACCCGAAAAAATTCACCAGGCTCGGGGGAAGAATCCCCAAGGGCGTGCTTTTGGTGGGCGCGCCCGGTACGGGCAAGACTCTGCTTGCAAAGGCCATTGCCGGTGAAGCCGGGGTACCGTTTTTTTCGATAAGCGGTTCGGACTTTGTCGAAATGTTCGTGGGCGTTGGCGCATCGCGGGTGCGAGACCTGTTTCTGCAAGGTAAGAAAAATGCCCCCTGCATCATTTTTATTGACGAAATCGACGCCGTGGGAAGGCATCGGGGGGCGGGCCTTGGCGGTGGGCACGACGAGCGCGAACAAACTCTAAACCAGCTCCTTGTCGAAATGGACGGCTTCGAGTCCAACGAAGGCGTAATCCTGATAGCCGCAACCAACAGGCCTGACGTTTTGGACCCGGCGCTGCTGCGTCCGGGCAGGTTCGACCGGCAGGTCGTCGTCCCCGTACCCGATATCAGGGGCAGGGAAGGCATCCTCAAAGTTCACTGCGCCGCCAAACCGCTTGCCCCCGACGTGGACGTTCAGACCCTGGCCAAGGGTACGCCCGGATTTTCAGGGGCGGACCTCGAAAACCTGGTCAATGAGGCCGCTCTTCTGGCAGCCCGAAAGAATAAGGACCTTATCGCGATGTCCGACTTCGAAGACGCAAAGGATAAGGTCATGATGGGGCTCGAGAGGAAGAGCATGGTGCTCAACGAGGAAGAAAAACGGGTAACCGCATTTCATGAGGCCGGACATGCCCTGGTGGCAAGACTGCTCCCGGGGGCGGACCCGCTGCACAAGGTCACGATCATTCCGCGCGGACGCGCCCTGGGACTTACACAGCAGTTGCCCCAGGACGACCGCCATACCTATCCCAAGGACTTCCTGCTCGACAGCATAGCCATACTCATGGGAGGGCGCGTCGCAGAAGAGATTTCCTTCAACATGAATACAACCGGAGCATCCAATGACATCGAGCGTGCGACCCAGATCGCGCGTCGCATGGTTTGCGAATGGGGAATGAGCGAAAAAATGGGGCCGGTTAGTTTCGGCAGGCGCGACGACGCGCCGTTTCTGGGCCGCGAGCTTGGCCATCAGAGGGATTTTAGCGAGCAGACCGCCCTGGACATAGACAAGGAAGTGCGGCGAATAGTCGATGAGAACTATCAGCGCGCCCACGATCTTTTGTCCGAACATAAAGCGATCTTGGAAAAGATCGCAAACTCCCTGCTCGAACACGAGACGCTGGACCGCAAAGATGTCGATGCGATCATAAACGAACTGGCCCCCGGGCTCCTTTCTTCGCTGAAGGGCAAGTCATCCGGATACGACGACGCCAAGCCTTCCGCCCGCCCGGTTGAAAGCCAGGTCGAGCTCCCGAACACAAAGGAAGAAAACGGCCGGGAAGATGTCCAAACACCATTTAATCCGGCGCCCGATCCCGTCAAAGCGACTTAGCGTGCAGGTCGGAGTGAACGAGAGTGAACCCCAATGCCCTGAGGTCCGCAATCAGAACACCGTTGCGGTTCGCTCGGCTCACCCCGTGCAGGTTTGCTATCAGTCGCCCGGGTCCTGGGCGACCGCGACACTGCGGGCTCTCTGATTTTGCAAAAGAGTCGAAGAGACAATCCCCGCAAGTAGGAACAATGCAGCGGCGAAAACAAAGACCGCCCGAAAGCCCAGGTCGTAGAGTATTTTTCCGTTTATAAACGTTCCGATGCCTCCGCCGACGAACATATTGAATGATACAAGCGACATGACCGTGCCTCGTCGATTGGGCATGAGCTGCTGGGCCGTCGCAACAAGGCTCGGATGGATCATGATGAATCCCAGCCCAAAGCCTATGAGGGACAACGAGATCAAAAAAGGGGAATGGGAGACTTCCATGAGCGTCCAAGATGCCGCTCCGACAAGGCCTGCGTAGAGCAGCAGCCTGTCTCCCAGAGTCTGCCTGAGCGCCCCCGTTTTCCTGCCGCCCGTAACTGTAGCCAAACCGAAAAAGCTAAGAATCAGACCGACCAGAAAGATATTGTACCCGGTTCGGGCCTGGACGAACTCGCCGGCATAGGTGAAGCTTCCGAATACCGAAGCTCCAACGAGAAAGACTATGCTCACCGTCTTGACGAGATCGGCGTTTGCAAAGACGTCCCGGTATGCATTTTTGAAGCTCAGGCGCGCGACCGTTCCCGGGCGTTTTTCAAGCATCCTGAGCATGATGAGCGCAGTGATGAGCTGGGCGATCCCGTAGAACAGGTAGACGAGTCTCCAGGAACCGAAATAGGACAGCGCGCCGCCAATTGCCGTTGCGGATGCCCCACCCAGAAACGTGATGCCGAAGATTTTCCCGAGAGCCCGCTGAACTCCTCCTGGATCATGGCAGAATCGGTCCCCCACAAGCGACATGGCCACAGGAAGAACGGCAGCCGCGAATGCTCCGTTCACGGCCCGAAGGATGCACAGGGAAAGAAGGCCGGAAGCTCCTGCGGCAAGAGCGCAAAAAATCGCGGATCCGAATGCCGCAAAATTGATGACCTTAGCCTTACCGTACCGGTCGGCCAGCGGCCCGAAAAAAATGGTGAAAAGTCCGAAGGGAAGCATGTAGGAGGTAACGGAAAGGGCCGCCTGACTGATGGTCAAATGAAAGTCTCTGGCGATTTCGACCAGTAGAGGCGCAGCGGCGTAGTTTACTCCGCTGCCCCAAAAGGTCATCATCCCCAGGATCAAAATCAATTTACGCCCGTGTGGATCTTTCATCTAGCTAAATCCTGTGAATCTAAATTCAAATGTGTTAGCGCGTAGGCGGGGTGAACGAGAGTGAACCTAACACCCGCAATCAGGGTGCCGTTGGGCTTCGCTCCGCTCGCCTACTCCACTGCAGTTTGCTCTTAGTCGGCCAGGTTCTGAACGCCTGCGACACTGCGGGCGCTCTGCTTTCGCAAAATTGTCGACCCGATGACTCCGGCAAGCAGGATCAATGCAGCGGCGAAAACGAAGACCGCCTGAAAGCCCAATTCGTTCAGTATTTTTCCGTTTATAAACGTTCCGACGCCCCCGCCGACGAACAGGTTGAATGATACGAGCGACATGACCGTGCCGCGTCGGTTGGGCATAAGTTGCTGCGCCGTCGCCACAAGGCTTGGATGGATCATGATGAATCCGAGCCCGAAACCTATGAGGGATAAGCAGAGCGTAAAAGGGGAATGGGAGACTCCCATGAGCGCCCAAGATACCGCGCCAACAATGCCTGCCTGGAACAGCAGCCTTTCTCCCAGCGTGCGCCTGAGCGCCCCGGTTTTCCTGCCGCCCGCAACTGTAGCCAGGCCGAAAAAGGTGAGAATCAGGCCGACCAGAAAGATATTGTACCCGGTTCGCGTCCGGACGAACTCGCCGGCATAGGCGAAGCTACCGAATACCGCAGCTCCAACGAGAAAGACTACGCTTACGGTCTTGAGGAGATCGGTGTTTGCAAAAGCGTCCCGGTATGCGTCCCTGAAGCTCGGGCTGGCGACCCTTCCAGGCCGTTTATCAAGCGTCTTAAGCATGATGAGCGCAGTGATAAGCTCGGCGAGCCCGTAAAACAGGTAGACGAGTCTCCATGAACCGAAATAGGACAGTGCGCCTCCAATCGCCGTTGCCGATGCCCCGCCCAGAAACGTGATGCCGAAGACTTTGCCGAGGGCGTGTTGAACTTCCCCCGGATCATGGCTGAAGCGGTCGCCCACAAGCGACATGGTCACAGGAAGGATGGCCGCTGCGAATGCGCCGTTCACGGCCCGAAGGACGCACAGGGAAACAAGACCGGAAGTTGCTGCGGCAAGGGCGCAGAAAACGGCGGAGCCGAACGCCGCAAAATTGATGACCTTAGCCTTGCCGTAGCGGTCGGCAAGAGGCCCGAAAAAAATGGTGAAAAGTCCGAAGGGCAGCATGTAGGAAGTAACGGAAAGGGCCGCCTGACTGATGGTCAAATGAAAGTCTCTGGCGATTTCGACCAGGACAGGCGAAGCAGCGTAGTTTTCCCCGTTGCACCAAAAGGTCATCATCCCCAGGATCAAAATCAGTTTACGTCCGTCCGGTTCTTTCATCCCGCTAAATCCCGTGAATCTAAGACTGTAAGGTAAATTGAACAGCGCTGAGGCCACTTCGCCCCCGGGACGGCAATCTATGGCGAATATGATCGAGGTTATCGCGGCCGCCGGGGTTTTAAAGACTTCAAAGGCAACGACCTGAGTTTTACGATCGTTTTCACCTGCTCGAATCCGGGGTCCTTATGAAGCAGAACGGCATTTTCCGCAAAAGCTGTTGCCGCAATCCAACTGTCACAGACCGAAAGATTTTTCGTTGCCTTTATTTCTATGGATTTTTCGAAGATCGCATCGGTGACATTTATTTTTTCCAATGGAAGAAGATCGAGATACCGGGCAAACTCATCGGATTCCGCCTTGTCTGCGTTTTTCCATATCCGATAGCGGCCCTCCATACAACTCATGAACGAAACGCAAACTCGCGCGCCCGAACGCAGAATATCTTCGACCAAATCGGCCCCCTCTTCATCATTCCAAAGAGTTAATAAAGCAGAGGTGTCAAACAGGAATGAATCGGTGGAGCTTTTCTTTTTAATTCTCATCTTGTGTCTCTGCGCGTCTTTCCTCGATCAGCCGCTCCGTTGAAAATCTTCGAGATCCGCGGCCCCTGAACGCCGACACGGGGTCTTTGGGCAGAGGTATGACTTTTATTACTCCGCCCTCTACAATCCATTCAATCTTTGATTCCGGCTCTATGTTGAACCTTTTCCTTATCTTGGCCGGAATGGAAACCTGGCCGCGCGCCGTCACTTTGGCTTTCATACTATGGCTCCGCTCACATGAAATTTTCTATCTACATGATAAAAAAATCATATCTTGCAAAAAAACCTCCGTCAAACCTCTTTCCAGCCCCGCGCAGATTCCCTGATCGCATCCAGAAGCATCCGGTCGATAAGGTCGAACAGGGCCGCGCACAAGCCCCCGTGATTCATCTTCTTGCCAAAGAGCAAGGTACGAAGAGAATCCACCTTATCGTTGACTTTTCCGATTTTGCTGACCGCGCCGATCCCCGAGGCGATTTTTTCTTCGAAAAGCAGGCGCCTGGCGAATTCGCAGAATTCCAGGGTCATTTGTTCCAGTTCTGCCGCCCCCTCCGCCTGCTCCGGACCGCAGCCGGCTTCTAGCGATTTTTGTTCCAGTTCCGCCATAAAGCAAAGACAGACGAAAAGAGAGCCATACTCGAAACCGCGTATGCCCCGCCTCCAGTGAAGCAGCCATGGCTTTCTCCAGTTCCAGAGCAGGTTGGCTTCTCCGAAGGCGATGAGATCCGAAACGGCTTCTTTTGCCTTCATGGTCCCGGATGCAGGAGTCCCGACGTTTGCCCGGTGTCCGGGCACGCTCGCCAAAAGATCGGTTAGAAGCAAGCCGCTTTGGCCCTTGCTACCGCCGGGGCCAAGAGGGAGTGCCCCGGTTTTGCCGCCCGGGCCGGGACCGTTGTAGGAGTCATCGAGGTACTTTAATATGTTGGAAAAAAGCCGGTTACCCCAAAAGTCGCCGGGGGTCTCGATATGAGCATAGGAAAGAATAAGCCTGCCCTTCCCCCTGCGGGCTTCGATGATCGCCGGCTGTCCATCGATCCGGGCCGGATCGAGATTGATTCCGTAAACTCTTTCCAGTTCTCCCCAGCTCACGGTCCCATCCATGTCGCACACTCTTACATCGGCTACCTGGAAGTCTTCTCCGGCCGTCTGAGTGTATGCCGCCAGGCAGGAGACTTCGCAGCCGGAAGGAACGAGGAACTGCGAGGGCCACCAGATGGAGACGGGGATTCGCTCCGGGATGTTTTTCCATGCGCAGTGAGTCGCCATGCCGGAGACATAAATCCGGCCGCTGGCGCTCGGAAGCCGTTGGGAAAGAGGCATTCTTCGAATCGGGACGAGGTAAAGAGCGGGCGGGCTCGAGAGGGCAAGCCCGGCGCCGCCGCAAAATCCGAGATAAGACCCGCCCTGGTCGATGAACCCGGCTATCTTCGATCTGCCCTTTTCTCCGAGCGCGCGAGCTTTGTGGGCCGCCCAGCCGCCGGGAACGATCAGAGTACGGTACGCGTCCAGACGCCCTTCGCAAACTTCCGATGCGCTAAGCAGTTCAAAGGGAATCCCGAGCCGCGACAAGGCATCTATGCAAAGAAGCCCCCATACGAGCGAATGGGTCCATAGGACCGCAACGGCAGGGCCATCCTGGGTAGTGACTGCGGTACAATCCTCGCGATATGAAGTCCCGTGCGCATTTCCGCCAATCGAGGAATTCACGGCCATTGTCTGTACCTTCCGGCCTTCGTGCTTCCCTCAATCACGGCTGTCGCCGCCTTCGCTTTTAGGGGCTTTGGGAAACGCCCCGGATTTTTTAAGCGCGGCGACTCCGCCCTGGACATTCATCGTGTTTTTGATTCCCGCCCTTTCGAGCTGACGCATCGCTTCGTAGGACCGAACGCCCGAATTGCAAACGAGGAGAAGCCGCTTGTCTCTAGGCACCTCATCCATTCTTTTGTTCAGGGTCTCCTGCGGTATGTTGAGCCACCGGCTGCCGTAGCGCTCCACGAACGGGGCCGCATTGGCGGGGCTTCTAACGTCCAGGCAGAGGCAGTCCGCACTTTCCTCGATCAGAAAACATCTTTCGAACTCGCCTGGTTCCATCGGCCTGTTCAACCCATCGAGGATGTTTTCGGCCGTATTTCCAGTTGCGTTGACCACGTCGAGTGCGGACGCAAATGGGGGCGAGTAGGCTATCTCGAGGTTGGAGATATCTTCAACCGTTGGCTTGAAGGGAAGAATGGCGGCAATGGAGTTTATTCTGCCCGCAACCGCGTCGCCGTTGGCGCCTACGGCCTGTGCTCCCAGGATACGCCGCGTTTTGCGGTCCACCGTCATATGGAAATACATCAGGTCCTGGGTTGGATAGAAATGTGCCCTGTCTGCCTGCACAACCAGCACCGATTCGGGATCGAAACCGTTTTTGAGGGCCGCTTGAGGCGTTATGCCCGTAGAAGCGACTCCCAGGTCGAAAACCTTCATCGAAAAACTGCCGACCGTCCCCTTGAATTTTGCGGCGCCTCCCGCGAGATTGGTCCCGATCACCCGCCCCTGCCGGTTGGCGAGCGAGCCCTGTGGGAAAAAGACCGGCTTGCCGGTGATAAGGTGAGCAATCTCGATGCAGTCGCCTCCGGCGAAGATCCGGGGGTCGGAGGTCTGAAGCATTTCGTTCACGATTATGGCCCCGGATGGCCCCGTGGCAAGGCGGGCGCTTCGAGCCAGCTCGGTATTTGGCCGCACCCCTGCAGCCGTGATGACGAGTTCCGTACGGATAATCTCTTCGGGTTTCAGTTCCACTTCCAGTCCGCCATCTTCTTTATCCCGCCTGATTTCGGCGACTCGGCGGCCAAGCCGAACCTGCACTCCTTTTTCTTCCAGATGGTTTCGAACGATGGCGGCAAGCGAAGGGGCGAGGATTCCAGGCAGCACCTGATCTTCAATTTCCACCAGGTGCGTTTCGATCCCCCACAGATCGCCGAGGGCCTCCGCCATTTCGCAACCGATTGCCCCCGCGCCGACAATAACGGCCCTTTCCACCTTTCCGGTCGAAAGCATGTCCTTCACGGCCATCGCAGAGTGAAGGTTCGTGACCGAGGTTACCCCCGGAAGGTCGATGCCCGGGATCGGAGGTTTATTGGGAGTGCTGCCGGTTGCTATCACCAGCTGGTCGTAGGGCAGGTCGTCCTCGACGCCCGACGCCAGATCAAGTACCCGCACGGTCCTTTTCACACGGTCTATTGCGGTCGCCCTGGTCCGAACCCTTACCCTAACGTCTTTTACGTCCTGGAAAAACTGCGGGGTCCTAAGCATGTGGAAGCTCGTGCTCATAAGATCCTGCACGCTGTTCACGTCTCCCGAGATGAAATAGGGGATGCCGCAGCCTCCGTACGAAACGTATTCGTCCTGATCGACTATCACCACCTCGGCATCAGGTTCGAGCCTCTTGAGCCTGCATGCCGCTTTCGGACCAAGCGCAACACCTCCGATGATCACTACTTTTTTCCCGTTCATAGGCACCTTCTCCCCACACTCTAAGCCTGCGGCGATTTTGCAAGCAGGCAAGTCGGCCGGCGCTCCCAGCGCCTCTGCGAGCAGGCAAGTAGGCCGACGCTCCCAGCGCCCCTATACCGGCGCCTCAGTCATTTCCGAAACTGCGGATGGCCCCGCAGTCAGGGCATGTCCACAGGATTCCGTTGCAGCTCATGCCCCAAAAATTTTCCTCCATGCAATCCTGGCAAATCATGAAACCGCAGGGGCAGCTCCAGCAAAAACTTTGCTCTCTGGAACACACGGCACACACATATTTTTCCGGACGGCGCCATTTCCCATTGCGCCCGGCTTTTTCCGAACCGCTCATTTACCCTTCCTTTTGTATCTCCGGGTGCGCCGGGAAAGTGCGATTAAACCCGGGCAGCTTCGAGCGCCCAAATAGAGTGTACTTTTTTTACGGCTGTCAGCCATTTTGCATTTTAAACCACAATTCAACCGGGTGGCCATGAAAATCGGGGTTATGCGGTTCACCACACCCTGGATCGGCATAGCAAAAAGCGCGGTACCGATGGAAAAACACTTCGATGCTGCCGGGATATTTGTTGCCTTCGCCTGCATTTTGCCGCTTCTATTGCCGTTTCTAATGCCGCTTGTATTACCGCTTCTGGTTGCCGTTTTGCGCCTCCGAATCCTTCGCGATATAGCCTGGGGCTCCGGCATTCACTCCTTTCCAGGAAAAAGTCATTCCAACATGGAGGACAGGGACATGGGGGCTGTAAAGCTTAGCATCGAGGCGAGCGGCAGAGAGGGAACGGAAGGCCGTGGAAACAGGACCGGAGAGTCTTTTGTCTTTCCCCTGCGGAGTCGCGCACAGGCTGCTGCCGGTTTCCAAATCATCCCGCATCCTTCGGGAGGGAGCAAGAGCGTCGATTTCGAACCCGCTGAGGCTACGGACGCGTCCAGTGGCGAGTTGGAGCTTTGGGGCGCCGTCTTACTGCAGGCAATAGAGGATTATCATCGCAAGGGCGCAGGCTACGAGGTCGCAGTCAATGGGATCAGGCTGCGCGGATGGTACTACGACAAGGAAATACGCCGCGACAAGCGCAGGGCCGAGACCTGGTTCAAATCGAAGAGCGAGGACGTCGGCAGCTTCCTCTGGATCTGTGACCTCCTGAAACTGGATCCGGATCGCGTATGGGCCAGGATAAGGGAGAAAAATTTCGCGCTTACCCAGTAAGAGGTGATTTACTCAGTAGCGCCCTATTTTGAATCTTGGGACCTGCCGCCGCTCTTCACCGGCTCGGCAAATGGAGGTAATTGTGCTTGACATAGGACGGCAGCAAGAGGCATCATTCTCCGACCTTTTCAAAGATCGTGGAGACGCCACATGCACCCAAAATTAAACGAAATACTCGGCAGAATTGGTAACGGTACAGACGTAATTGTTTACGCTGGACCGATACGGGAAACGCTGGGTAACGATCTCTTTAAATGCTGCCGCCGTAGGGAGGGGAAGAGAGCGATCCTCTTTCTTACAACCGGCGGCGGGGATCCGCACGCCGCATTCAGGATAGCAAGGTGCCTCCAGATCAGATATGAAGAAGGATTTTCAATTCTCATCAATACTTTTTGCAAAAGCGCCGGCACCTTGGTAGCAATCGGGGCAAAAGAAATTATAATGTCAGATATGGCCGAACTTGGGCCGCTGGATGTTCAAATCCCCAAAACGAACGAACTGGTGGCGCAAACGTCCGGTCTCGAACTGTCGCATGCGCTGGCATGGATCGGCGATTATGCTTTTTCGATTTTCGAACAATATTTTCTGCAGATTGCAGTGCGGAGCGGAGGCCAAATCTCCACTGCGAGTGCAATCCAAGCGGCGACAAAAATGGCTGTCGGGTTCATGAAACCGATTTATGAGCAAATTGATCCCATGCGCATAGGCGAAGTGGACCGTGCGATGAAAATCGCAAGTGATTATGGAATACGTTTAAATCAGGGCAATCTCAAAGAAGACGCGCTGGATCAGTTGATAAGCGAGTATCCGGATCACAATTTTGTAATCGACAGGGGGGAGGCCAAGGAACTGTTTAGGAACGTCCGACCTCCTTCCGATGCCGAAGGGGAGCTTGCCGAATTAGTGCAGAGCCTCGTTGAAGACGCCCTTGAAAGCGGCGATTCCCTTATAGTAAATCTTTCGAAAAATGGAGAAGACAATGCGGCAAACGGCGGGGAACCTGATAACTTACCTGAAGAAACAAAGCAAGCAGATGAGGCCGCTCCGGAAGACAATGTTCACAGGGACGATGATGAGGAGGACCTCTAAATCGAATATTCTAGACAGAATTTCAAGTTCCTCCAAAGCTCACAAAATATAACATTTCAATTCTGCTTTTTCCTGCACTGCGTCACTATCGCCGCCTGCACAGCGTCCTCAGCCGATATTGCGGGCGGCATTTCCAAAACCTCAAAGAACCTCCGTTTTTCGCCTCCCTCTACAGGAGCCTCGTATCATCCTTGGACGATCCGCCGCCTCCTGGAATATTCTAATTAGGACGTTACCATTTATTCTTGCATTTTGTGAAAGCTCGGATATATGTTTGATACGAGGAATTGTAACCGGAATGAAAAACACGCAATTAGCTCGCAGGCTGTGTGATCTTTCAAGTTTTGCACGGGGATAAGATCAGCCTGAGCGAGTGCCGCGACATCCCGAAAACGTGCTCGATTACGTTCCCAACACCAAAGAGTGCACCGGGCACAGATCATAATGCTCTTTCCACGCTAATATCCCGCAGATGCGGACAAGGAAATAAAGACCGCACAACAGCAGCGAGAACGCCCCATTACGACAAAGGAGAGAAGCGATGGGAATCGAACTGGGACTTCCCGAGCAATTTAACGCCGCCGATTACTTTGTAGATCGAAACGTGCGGGAAGGCCGCGCAGATAAAGTCGCCGTCCTGTGTGAGGACCGGTCTTTGACCTATGGCCAGGTGCAGGCCGGAATGAACAGGATCGGCAACGGCCTGAAAGGTCTGGGCATCCACATGGAGGACCGCGTAGCTCTTCTGCTTCTTGATACCGAAGTCTATCCCCAGGCCTTCTTCGGGGCCATAAAGATAGGGGCTGTGCCCATCTGCCTAAACACGCTGATGCGGCCGAAGGACTATTTGTATTTTTTGAACGACAGCAGGGCCAGGGTGCTGATCATTGATGCAGCCCTAATCGATGTCTTCGACCCCATCAGAAAAGACCTGCGATTCCTCGAACACACCATCGTGGTAAACGGCTCGGCCCCGGAATGGGCCATGTCCTTCGACCGGTTCGTCGAAGGCAAGTCGAGCGAGCTCGAGCCGGCGCCGACCGGACCCGACGATTCCTGCTTCTGGCTCTACAGCTCGGGATCGACGGGCGCTCCCAAGGGCGCCGTTCATCTGCAGCACGACATGGTCTATTGCGTCGAGACTTACGGCAAGCAGGTATTGGGCGTTCGCGAAGACGACATATGCTTTTCGGCAGCCAAGCTGTTTTTTGCTTACGGACTGGGCAACGGGCTCTATTTCCCGTTCAGCGTCGGAGCAACGGCTGTATATATGCCGGTGCGGCCCACTCCTGCCTCTGTCTATGAAACCATTCGTCGTCACAGGCCGACCCTCTTTTTCGGGGTCCCCACCCTCTACGCTGCGATGCTCCAGGCAGAGGGCAGCCTTGACGGAGTAAGGCTTTGCGTATCGGCCGGCGAAGCGCTTCCGGCCGACATACTCAGGCGCTGGTTCGAACGTCACCATGTCCAGATTGCCGACGGGATCGGATCGACTGAAATCGCCCATATTTTTATCTCGAATTCCGCCGACTCCATAAAGCCCGGAAGCTCGGGAAAAGTTGTCCCGGGCTATGAAGCAAAGATCGTCGATGAGAACTTCCAGGAAGTTCCGGTCGGGGAGATCGGCACGTTGCTCATAAAGGGCGACAGCATCTGCTCGTGTTACTGGAACAAGCACGAGAAGACAAAATCGACCTTCCTTGGCGAGTGGATAAACACCGACGACAAGTACTACAGGGATGAAGAGGGTTTTTATTATTACGTCGGGCGCAGCAACGACATGCTCAAGGTAGGAGGCATATGGGTTTCGCCCGTGGAAGTCGAGTCCTGCCTCATAGCACATCCCGCGGTCTTTGAATGCGCCGTCGTCGCAGCGACCGACAAGGAAAACCTCGTAAAACCCAAAGCTTTCATAGTGCTGAAGCCGGGGTATTCGCCGGGCCTTCAGATGGAAGAAGAGTTAAAGAATTACGTCAAAACGCAACTGGCCCATTATAAGTTCCCGCGGTGGATCGTATTCGTCGATGAACTGCCCAAGACCGCCACGGGAAAGCTCAAAAGATTCGAGCTGCGAGGAAGTAAGGGGTAAAGGGTTCAGGATAATTCGTACATTAAGGGTTGAGGGATTAAGCGACCGTTTCCATCGCTAAATCCCTCTTCTTATTTTTTGAAAAATCCATCCTTTGATTAGTCTGGTAAAGCACCGCATTCCCATCCGCATCGTGAGATTTTGTCTTTGGACGTAAGACGTTGAAATGTGCTTCGGACCGGAAAGGCCGGTAATTATCTCTTTGTTGCTCCCGCTGTATTTGGCGGGATCATGCCACTTCTCGATTTTCTACTCGCTACTTTCTCCGTAAACCTTTAAGAGCATCCCGCTTTCCTGCCACCCACGAAACTATGAGTTTTGAATCCGTGCAGATGCCGGTCCAGGTGTAATTCCAGGTTACCTTGAAAATAGCCCAATTTTCATGCTTATCGGGTGACCCGCGCGCCATGAGGTCGTTCCGAAAACTACTGGTGGAGCGCTGGAGATTTTTGTGCCAGCCGATAAAAGTACACAGATAACCTGATAAAATTAACTTGCAAGTTTACCTGTTGATTGGCATATTGCCAAATGTACTGCGCCGCGAAAGGAATCGCCATGTCGGAAAAGAAACTGGAAATCGCTGTAACCGAATTTATTCAGGCAATCGGACTGCTGGTGCGCCGTACACGAGCGGCGGCCGCTTCCCACGAGCTTTCGTGGACCGAGTCCGCCGTCTTGTGGCGCCTTGCTCAAGAGGGGCCTGCAACGACCGCCGATCTGGCGCGCGCAGAAGCAATGAAACCCCAATCAATGGGAGCCGCCGTCGCGACGCTTGAGAAAAAGGGTTTGGTCGGGCGTAAGCCCCATCCGACCGACGGCCGTCAAGTAAACGTCGGGCTGACCGCCAAGGGCGCCGACCTGTGGAAAAACGCCGGGGATGCGAAGCTGGCATGGCTTGTGCGGGTGATCTCTCAGCTCGATGAACAGGAACGTGAAACGCTGTTTGCCGCTGGCGAGATCATCAGGAAAATGGTGGATAAATGACCCGCAATAAGGCGCGGACGCAGCTTGTGAATAGGCCGTCAATGCCGTGCCGGACAGCGATGCCGACGCACACCGTCAAAGTGTAGAGAAGATTTTTCCCCGTATTAGTGAGAGGACCACAACCGATGAAGTGTTGAAGATATTGCAGACGGGGCCTGCGGATCGGCAATCCGTATGAAAAATCCAATTCCCGCGCAACCGAACGGCAGGTAATGGAGAAGCAAGACTATGAAAATGTGCCGCATCCTGGTTATCGACGACGATTCGGAATCGTGTGAATTATTAACCGGCTGTTTCAAAGCTGAACGCTTTGAAACCACTTCTGTTCGCGACGGCGGACATGGATTGAAACTGGCTGCCTCCGCAGCGGAACAATACGACTTGATAGTGCTCTCTGTAACGCTCTCCGGAATAAGTGCCTTTGAGGTCCTTAAGTCTCTGCGTCCTCAATTCGATACCCCTGTCGTCATGTTGACGACTCGTGACAAAAAAGTGGACGGCATTATCGGGCTGGAAATGGGGGCTGATGCTTTTATGCTCAAGCCGTTCAATCCCCGCGAGCTTGTTGCTTATGCCCGCGCCATCCTTCGCCGGACCAAAGATCACCACCGCCGCACTTTTATCCCCGAAAGAATCTCCGTGGGCGATGTCGAACTGGATACCGTGACCCGTGTGGCACACCGTTGCGGCGAGCGGCTCAATTTGACCTCTGTCGAATTCGGATTTCTTGAAATGCTGCTCAGGTCGGCCGGTCAGGTGATAACGTCCGAACAACTCGCCGAGGGTGTGCTGGGCCGCACTCTGTCCGCCTACGACCGCAGTGTGAGCGTGCATGTCGGAAATCTTCGCAAGAAGCTCGGACATAGACTGGGCGAAATTGAGCGGATCATAACGGTGCGTGGTCAGGGATACATTTACGCGAATCCGCAGGAGCACAATTTTATGTCGCACTGAATACGCGGGGGTGAAGGAAGCGTTGAACGCAAAAACCCGGCGTTTTTCTTAGTGCTTCGCAAAGCGCATAATGACATGATCGCACTCCGCCCGGTTTCAACCGAGGCGGGCCGGTGGAAGCCCGCCCCTCATCCATCTAAGGTAGGAATCGATCACCGGGAAATCGGCCTCGGCCCAGTCGAGCCCGGGGAGTTCACGAGGGGAAACCCATCTTATAGCCGCATGCTCGTTCAAAACAATTTCGCCTGAAACAATCGTGCAGACCACCGGGTAGAGGGTGACGGAAAACTCCGGGTAGTGATGCGTGCTCGAAGGCAAAGCACCCCTTATCTCGACGCGAATCCCCATCTCCTCCCACAGCTCGCGCCTGACGCATTCTTCCACCGATTCTCCGGACTCGATTTTGCCGCCGGGAAACTCCCATTTGAGCGGCAGCGTCTTCCCTTCGCCCCTCCTGGCAGCAAGCACCATTCCGTTGCGCTCGATTATGCCGCAGGCCACGTGAATATGACTCGTTATGGCTGACTCCTTCGTTTCAATTTGCAGCCTTACCGGCCCTTTTCATTGCCCCTGACGGGGGGCGGCGGGGCCGTGATCGGCGCAGGTCCCATCCGCATCGGGCTTTGCGCCGCAACACCCGGAGCCCGAACATCCCGAACATCCCGGGTCGCTGCCTGTGCGGTATACCTTAAGAAAATGGCGCGCTACAAATATCGCCGCGCCAACCAGCACAATGATCGTCACGATTGTCTGCCACATAGCGGTCCTCCTAAATGCCGATTCCGAGCAGCCGCCCGACCTGATATACGAGGACGGCCACCACAAAAGCCACCGTCGTGTTGAATACCACGGAAAACATGGCCCATTTCCAGCTTCCGGCCTCTTTTGCCAGGCATACGACGCTTACCACGCAAGGCACATAAAGCATTGTAAACAGGATCAGGGTAAAGGCAACAAGCGGGTTCCAGGTCGGATCCGCTTTGAGCATAGCACCCAGAGGGACCGTTTTCCCGCTGCCGCTCCGCCCCATCGCGTATGCGGTGCTAAGCACCGAGAGCACTATCTCCTTGCCGGCCACGCCCCCCACAAGGGCCACGTTTGTTCGCCAGTCGAATCCGCAGTAACGAGTTATACGCTCCAGGGCGATTCCCATACGTCCGGCCAACGAGTATCTCAAAGCCGCCCGGGCCTCGTCGCCATCGATCGCTGCGGCTGTTAGATCGCCGGCCGGCTTGCCCGCCAGTTGCGCCTCAACCCCTTTCGCCTGGTATGCAAGTCCGGCCGCAATGACTCGCCTCTGCGCATCAAAAACCGCCCTCTTCGATTCGGGCAGCCGGGGAAAGTTCATGAGCGCCCAGAAAAGGATGGAAACAGCCAATATAACTGTGCCGGCCTTTCTCACATAGAGCCATGCGCGTTCCCATGTGTGAATCACAAGCCCCCTTGCGGTCGGCAGCCGGTAGGGAGGCAGTTCGAGAAGAAAAGGCGTGTTCGGGCCCCTCAGGATCGTAGTCCGCAGAAATTTGGCCACAAGGAACGCCATCGCCCAGGATATAAGCGTTAGGAGCATCATCATCTGCGCCTTGCTTTTAGCAAAAAAAGCGCCTATCAGGAGGGCGTAAACGGGGAGCTTGGCGCCGCAGTTCATGAAGCCGATGGTCAGCATCGTCGCCAACCGCTCATTGGAACTGCGAAGCGTCCGCGTCGCCATAACTCCGGGCACCCCGCACCCGCCTGCGATCCCCCCGCCCACCATGTAGGCCATGAAAGAGCTTCCATGAAGCCCGAAGGTGCGGAAGACGCGGTCGAGCATGAAAGCGGCCCGCGCGAGATAGCCCGAGTCTTCGAGAAATGCGATCCCGAAAAAGATGAAAATGATTATCGGCACGAACGCCAGGATCCCGCCCACTCCGTCGATGATTCCCCTGACCAGGAGCGAGCGCAGAAGACCCGGATGAAGAGTTGATTCGACCACTGCCCCCAGGGCCGCAAAACCGCTCTGGAGCCATTTCACCGGGGCATCGCTTCCGGTAAACGCAAAATAGTAGAGAGCATACAGGATAAGGCCCATGATCAAAGGGCCGGCAACGCGATGAGTAACAACACGGTCCATACGGTCTGAAAGGTAAAGCCGATCGGCCGCAGGCTTTCGCTTCATCACACCCGATTTTAGCAGCCCGGAGATAAAACCGTAGCGATAGTCCGCTATAATGCCCTCGGGGTAGGTGTCCAGGGTTTTGCGAAGATGTTCGGCAACCCTGGCCACCATCTTTTCCAGTTCGGCTGAAAGCTCCGGGGCGGCCACCCGTCCTTTCGCGACAATTTCTTCATCGGATTCGAGATACTTGAGGGCGGTCCATCGCGCCGGGTAAAGACCGGTAAGCAGCCCCGCCGAAGAGATCTTGGCCTCCATCTCCTGCAGCACCGGATCGATATCCGGCCCGTAGGGGATTTGCGGCGGCCCGATCGAACCGGCCCCTTCCCTGGCAATCCGGGAGGCGACCGCAAGAAGTTCCTCTTTGCCCCTGCCGCTCCTCGCCACGGTTGGAATCACCGGCACATTGAGCTTTCGCGAAAGCTCCCCGGCATCGATCTCGATCCCTCGCCCTTCAGCCACATCGATCATATTGAGCGCTATTACCACCGGGATTCCCAGCTCGAAGAGCTGGAGCGTCAGGTAGAGGTTCCGGTCCAGGTTGGAGGCATCCACGATGTTTATGACCACGCGCGGACGTTCGGTCGTAAGGACCTGCCGCGCCACCAGCTCTTCGGGAGAATAGGCCGTTAAAGAATAAGTCCCCGGGAGGTCCACTATGTGTAGGTCGTAGCCGTTCTGCGAATAGTAGCCCTCCTTTCTTTCAACCGTAACCCCGGGGTAGTTCGCCACATGCTGGTGCGCCCCGGTTATGGCGTTGAAAAGAGATGTCTTTCCCGAATTGGGATTTCCCGCCAGCGCTATAAGATCATCGTTCACTTTTGATTCTCCTCGGGGAGTTAGGTATCACTAACTTCTTTTCCGGTCAACAACTATTTGCCGCCTCATAGGTAGCCAAGCGCCAACAAAGACCAGAAAACCGACCAGGCCAACACCCCAATAGTCGCCACTCCACAGCTCACCCCGAGGACCTTGTGATAGAAATTTTCCGCCTTTCTTTCCTGGTAGCCAAGAAGATAGCCTGCCAACACCCCGCAAACCACCCCTGCGCCGTGTGCCCAGTTGTTGATTCCCGATACCAGAAAACCGAAGACGAAAATTGCAACCAGCCAGCCGATTATCTGATGGTAGACCATTTGCCCGTATTGACCGCCCCGGCTCTTCCCGAAATAGAGCGCTGCGCCGATAAGGCCGCAAATGGCCGCCGAAGCGCCGATAGTTAGAGGAATGCCGGCAAGATAGGAAATCACAAATCCTCCGATCCCGCTCAGCGTGTAGATCGAAAACATCCTGTAGACCCCGTATTCCTGGACCACCAGCGGCCCTATCTGCCAAAGGGCTATCATGTTGAAAAGAATATGCAGGATACTGCCGTGCAGATAGTTGGCGCTCAAAAACGACCACCACGTATGAAACCGGGCTATGGGAAACGTTCCCGTTGCTCCGAGGCTAATCAGGCTTCTTGTGCTTGGAGACAAAAAATGCAGCGGGTTTGCCGAAAAACCGATCGATCCCGGATTGATTAGAACCGACAGAACAAACATGCCGACGTTCAGCGCGATGATGTTGGTCACAATCCGGTCCGAAGCGAACAGGCCCCGGCCAATGGAAATATTCTTCCAGCGCGAGCCCGGATGTCCAAGTCCGCAGTGCGGACAACGTTCTTCATCAATACTGACGAGGCGCCTGCAGTTGGGACAAAGAATCGAATTCCTGCTCTGTGCTTCCATGGTTGTCCTATATTCTTGAAATTAACAAGAATCCTCTTATATCACATTTAAAGAATCGAACAACCGGCAAGCCCCCGGCTACAAATCCGCCGCAACAATTCATGATCCTCCGGCACACCCCAAACCCCGAAAAGCATGATGCCCTCCGCGGCTCTGCGCCTCTGCGTGAGAACTTTTCAAAACACAGGCGGTAGAGTGCGCGGAGAAAAGCGAGGCCGAAACAGCTCTTTACTCACCCTGCTCTGCGGTTTTCTACCTTTTTAGCGCCAAACCCTCTTTATCGCTGCTCTTTGCAAATTGATCAGATTGGGTCCCTCGGCGCCCTGGATAATACTTGCCTTCTCGGCGGTCCATAACGGCTTGCTGCTGTCCAACTCCCCCAGCAGGTCGATTTCAATTCCCTTTTGGCTGCTCTCGCAATAGTAGTTAACTATTTTCCCCTGTACCTCCCAGCCCGCGCCCGTCCTTGGCCGGCATGTCGTTCCGTCCGCAAGTTCGACAAGCCACGCGCCCTGTCCGCCAACCCGACCGGTCTGCCGCTCGGCTTCGGGCAGCGGCTTTGTCAGTTTCATTCTCAGGCCGGGATCGCCCTTTGCGGGGTTGGGGTCGCACACCACAAAGCCCTTGTCTTTGTCTTCGAAGCAGGGATCGAAAATCTCATTTCCTGCCATGCAGCGCCACGCATCCGATCTCGCAATCGCTATGGAACCCGTCCAGCAGTATCCCCTGAGCATACCTCGGCCCGGTGTATGAGGCACAAACCTGATGACCTCTGTAATCCGACCGGAGGCATGTGCGGACGCGACCGCAGGCGCCCCGAGCATCCCCGATAAAATGAGCGCCAGGGACATTTTCCATTTCACCTTCGCCATATTTTCTTCCCCCTTTCTTAATTTTCGTGCTTATATTTTGCCGATTGGCCCTCCGGCCACGTGACGTTCCAGTGATAAATCAGTGATAAATACCTGAAGTACTTATTAAGAGAACAGTGTTATAATATATAGGTTATTATTTAACCAGCGGGTCGTGGAGCGATTATGGTTGAAGAGTCGTCTTGCGTGCTTTTCAGGGAGGGAGGTAGCGTATCCTCCGGCGAAATGACTTATTGCATCGTTGAAAGGGTGCGGGAGAAAAAGAAAAATTACGAACGCTACGGCTTCGAACGCTCTCAGGAAGAGGCTTTCGCAACTTTTTTCGATCTTGCCCAGGAATACACAACGATCGACAGCCTTTACCAGATTTGCACCAGTGTTGCCAAAGAGTTCCTGGACCTCGAAAGCAGAATCTATATCATAGAACCCAAAAGCTCCCAACTCCAGTTGGTCTGCACCAGTTCGGAGGGCCTCGTCACGCCCCGTGAGCGCAGCAACCACCGGGTGGAGTTGGTCGAAAAACCGGTGGAGTCTGAGCAGTCGTGGTTTTTCCCCATTCGGGGCAACCAGGCGCTTGTCAATACGCTTCCGTTCCTGGGCCAAAGGTCCATTCTCGGCGTCTTTGAAGTCCTGCCCAAAGACGCGATCGATGAGCGCAAACACTTTTTCCTGGAAAAATTCACCAACCGGATAGGTTACAATCTCCACCAGAAACTGCTGGTCCAGCAGAATATCAATCATATCAAATTTATAAATCAGCTCGTATCGGACATCGAACACAACGTCATAACGCCCAATCTATATTATAAACTGTTCCTGATCCGGCTCAGGAAAATGATCGAAAATTACCGGACTATCGAAGAGCTGGTCCAAAAAATAGCCGTCGATCCTTCCGGATGCGGCGCCGTGGCCCAAGCCCTGCGCGATGCCGCTAGTAGCCTCCATGACGCCAACCACGATCTTCAAAACGAGATTGCCGCCCTGTGCAGTCATTACGAGCATACCAGCCTTTTTTTGGAAACCCTCATGCGAAAGGACCATTTCCAAAAAGGGACCTACGTGCTCAGAAAGCAGTCATGCAATTTCCGTAAAGAGATTATCCGGCCTCTCATCGATCGTTACGCCGCCCTCTTCGAAAGAAAGGGCATAACGGTGGACGACGGGCTTGAAAATGTGCCCGACGAACAGGTTACCCTCTTTGTCGACAAGGGGCTGATATCCCAGGTTTTCGACAACTTTTTTTCGAACGCGCTCAAATACGCCGGGCAAGTAGATGAGGCCGGCCGGCCCGCAAGGCTCTTCTCTCTAAACCGGCGGATCATTAAGAACGCTTTCGGACAGGACAAACCGGGCGTTCGATTCGACTTTTTCACCACGGGCAAACCCCTGACCCCGGAAGAAAGCGATCGCGTCTTCGATGAGGGATTCCGCGCAGGCGGCAGCGCTGCAGAAGGGAAGGGGCACGGCCTTCATTTCGTAAAAAACGTGGTCGAGATCCATGGCGGATTGGTGGGCTGCGAACCGCAGGCAGGCGGAAACCTGTTCTATCTCGTCCTGCCGTTCGAAAAATAGCCGCCTCGAAGGCTGTTTTGCCCTGGCGCGATCCTGCCCTGAGACGGAACAAATCTGCCGGGTAGCCGGCCTGCCTGGATTTACCCCCCTATTGATTTTTTCATTCGATAGGGTTACCTCTTCGCTTCATGAGCAGATCTTTTCTCCCCGGGGGGGAGGGAGTGAGCCAAGTGTCTGGAATCCTTACGCAGCACAATTTGAGGTAGCTTAATCTCGTTCGCGTTGTTATAATATTTAAGCCTGTCTTCCCAAAGCAAAATTTGATTCACATAATATGAGAATCGACCCGATATTCTTGTTGCGAACATATCTAACCAGGGAAGATGCAGGCTAAGGAGGAATCTTGATGGCCAGGAAACGTGATGACCGTGGTGGTGAGCTCAGATGTTCCTTTTGCGGAAAAAGTCAGGATGAAGTCAAGAAGCTGATTGCCGGTCCTACTGTCTATATTTGCGATGAGTGCGTGGAGCTTTGCAACGACATCATTGCCGAGGAATATGAAAGGGAGGGCGCGGCTCGGGCCACCCAGATTCCCAAACCCGCCGGCATAAAGCAGATCCTTGACCAGTACGTTATCGGTCAGGAAAGGGCGAAAAAAGTCCTTTCAGTCGCTGTTCACAATCATTACAAGCGCATCGAGCTGAAAATCGACAAAAACGACGTTGAGCTCCAGAAGAGCAACATCCTGATGATCGGGCCCACCGGGTCGGGCAAAACTCTGCTTGCCCAAACCCTCGCCAGGATTCTCAACGTGCCCTTTACCATAGCCGATGCAACCACGCTCACCGAAGCGGGCTACGTGGGCGAAGACGTCGAAAATATCCTCGTAAGCCTGATCCAGGCGGCCGACTACGATATCGAGAAGGCCTCCAGGGGGATAGTCTACATCGACGAAATAGACAAGATTGCAAAAAAATCCGACAGCCCCTCGATCACCCGTGACGTGTCGGGAGAAGGCGTGCAGCAGGCGCTGCTGAAAATCCTCGAGGGCACCGTGGCCAACGTGCCCCCCAAGGGCGGCAGAAAGCATCCTCAGCAGGAATTCATAAAGATCGACACAACCAATATTCTTTTCATCTGCGGCGGGGCTTTCAACTACCTCGAGAGCATCATTCGCGCTCGAATTGGCGTGAAAGGCATGGGATTCGGCGCCGAAATCCGAAGCAAGGAAGAAAAGAGCATCGGCGAGGTGCTAAGGCATGTGCAACCCGAAGACCTGCTCAAGTTCGGTATGATTCCCGAGTTCATCGGCAGGCTCCCGGTTATAGCGACCCTTAGCGAACTCACCGAAGAAGAACTGGTGAACATTTTGACCGAGCCTAAAAACGCTCTGGTCAAACAGTACAAGAAGCTGTTCGAACTGGAAAACGTTCGCTTGCACTTCAACGATGGGGTCTTGAGGGCGATCTCCAAGGAAGCCATCAGGCGCAAGTCCGGCGCCCGTGGCCTCAGGTCCATCATGGAAAACATCATGCTCGACATCATGTACGACCTTCCCTCCCACCCGGAGATTCAGGAGTGCATCATAAACGAGGACGTACTAACCAAGGACGCGCAGCCCCTTCTCCTGTATCGGGGCCAGGACCAGGAGTCGGCGTGAAGTCGATTTGCGCTGGGCGACTTGCCCTACCCCCGGCGCTGCCGGAGGTAGATGATTTCAACGCACGAAAGTAACTGACGAACATGTTCAAATTAACGCGTACAAGAGATGGTCAGCAAGATAATGTTTTCACTATGCCTCTGCTGCCGCTCAGAGACATCGTGGTGTTTCCCTCCATGGTGGTTCCGCTTTTCGTTGGCCGCGACAAGTCGGTCAATGCGCTCGAAAAAGCCATGGGCTCGGACAAAAAAATATTTTTGGCCGCCCAGACCAAGGCTAAAACGGATACGCCGGGCGAGGGCGACATCTATCGCATGGGCACCGTAGCAAATATTTTGCAGATACTTCGCCTGCCCGACGGCACTGTCAAGGTGCTTGTCGAGGGCGACTATCGCGCCAGAATACTCAGTTTTGTTCCTCACCCCGACCATTTCGTCGTCCAACTCGAAGCGATCGAGGAAACCGAGGAAAAGTCGGTCGAAGTCGAAGCCCTCATGCGGGGTGTGAAATCCTCCCTGGAGGCATATTCGAAGCATAACAAGAAAATTACCCAGGAGATCCTCGATACGGTCGCAACCATCGACGCCCCTTCCCGACTGGCCGATACCGTTACCTCCTACATGCCTTTCAAGCTCGAAACAAAGCAGAAGCTGCTCGAGACCATCAATGTCTTGCAGCGCATTGAAAAGCTGTTCGGGCACATCCGGTCGGAAATCGAGATCATCGAGACCGAAGAGCGCATCAAGGGCCGGGTCAAAAAGCAGATGGAAAAGACCCAGCGCGAGTATTACCTCAACGAACAGATGCGCGCCATACAAAAGGAGATGGGGGAAAAGGACGATTTCAAGTCCGAACTCGAAGAGATCGCCAGGCGCATAAAGAGAAAGAAGCTTTCCTCCGAGGCCGCGACCAAGGTGCGCGCCGAGTTCAAAAAGCTCAAGATGATGTCGCCGATGAGCGCCGAGGCTACCGTGGTGCGAAACTATATCGATTGGATCCTCTCGCTGCCCTGGTATGAAAAAACCAGGGATAAGATCGATATAGACGAAGCGGCCCGCATTTTGGACGAAGACCACTACGGCCTGGAAAAGCCCAAGGAGCGCATTGTCGAGTATCTGGCCGTACAGGCGCTGGTAAAAAAGATAAAAGGCCCGATCCTTTGCTTTGTCGGCCCTCCGGGTGTCGGGAAGACTTCCCTTGCCCGTTCCATCGCCAGATCTATGAACCGCAACTTCATCCGTCTCTCGCTCGGGGGAGTGCGCGATGAGGCGGAAATCCGCGGCCACAGGCGAACCTATATAGGCGCTCTTCCGGGCAAGATCATCCAGAGCCTCAAGAAGGTCAAGAGCAATAACCCCGTTTTCTGCCTGGATGAAATCGACAAGATGAGCATGGATTTTCGCGGCGATCCTTCGGCCGCGCTGCTCGAAGTGCTCGATCCCGAGCAGAACTTCGCCTTCAACGACCACTATCTGGACCTGGACTATGACCTCTCCGAGGTCTTCTTCATTACGACGGCCAACACCCTGCACTCCATTCCCCCCCCCCTTCGCGACAGGATGGAGATCATTCAGCTTGCCGGCTATACCGAATTCGACAAACTCAATATCGCCAGGAACTACCTGATCAAAAAACAGTCGCTGGCAAACGGCATAAGCGCGGACAATATCGACTTCACCGATGAAATCCTTTTGTACATCATCCGCCACTACACCAAGGAGGCCGGGGTGAGGAACCTCGAGCGCGAAATCGGTTCCGTGTGCCGAAAGGTGGCCAAGGAAGTGGTGCGCAAGGGTCCCCAGATCAGGGTGGAGCTTACCGAAACCCATATCCAGGAATTCCTCGGAATTCCCAAATTCCATTACGGACGCGCCGAAGAAAAGGACGAGGTCGGCTTGGCGATGGGCCTTGCCTGGACCGAATTCGGTGGCGACATTTTGGGAATCGAAACCGCGATCATGCCCGGTAAGGGAAAGGTGACCATTACCGGAAAACTTGGCGAGGTCATGCAGGAATCGGCGCAGGCCGCCCTTAGCTACGTGAGGTCGCGCGCAAAGGAACTCGGACTCGACCCCGATTTCCACCAGAACCTCGATATTCACGTCCATGTCCCCGAGGGGGCCATTCCAAAAGACGGCCCGTCCGCCGGCATTACCATGGCCACCTCGATTGTTTCCGCCTTGAGCAGGATTCCCGTACGCAGCGACGTTGCAATGACTGGTGAAATCACCTTGAGGGGCCGGGTGCTCCCCATCGGCGGATTGAAGGAAAAAATCCTCGCCGCCCACAGGGCTCTTTTGAAAACGGTCCTGATTCCCAAGGAAAACGCCAAGGACCTTAAAGATATCCCGGAGAAGATCCTGCGCGAGGTTAACATCGAGCTGCTCACGCACATGGACGACGTGCTGAAGTTCGCCCTGGCCTCCGATGAAGTCGGCAAACTGTTCAAGGAACCCGAGGTCGAGGGGCCGGTCATTTTGCCCAAGGAGCCCTCCTCGGACGAAATTCGCGCCCACTGACACTCGGAAGCGACCCGTAGGACTTTTCAAAACAGGCAGCTAAAATGCTTGACATGGAAGGTCGATTTGATCGATAATAATCTTTCCAGGGACGCGAGGGGCACTGGGCCTGTTCCTCCCCTTTTTCCACAGGGGATGGGAGTTTTTGGGCGGGTAGCTCAGTTGGGAGAGCATCGGCCTTACAAGCCGGGGGTCACAGGTTCGAGCCCTGTTCCGCCTATGCAGTTTATCGGGGTGGTAGTTAAGTTGGTTATAACGCCGGCCTGTCACGCCGGAGGCCGAGGGTTCAAGTCCCTTCCACCCCGCCAGAAAATTCAAGGGTTTACGGGTTTTCCGTAAGCCCTTTTTTAGTGGCGGGAAGGGCTGGTGGTAAAATTGGTGGTAAAAGGGGTTTCTGATTCGTTATGGAGCAACGCCATTACATCAGCCAGACCGGAATGAATTTTTTTCAGATACCTGTCCGTTGTCGAAACCCGTTTATGCCGCAAAATTTCCTGAACTGCGTTGCTGCTGATCTTGTGCTTGTCGGAAAGAATCGAGCCGACATACCTTCTGAGAGCATGATATTTGAAGACCTTCACCCCTGCCCGGTTGCATAGAGTTTCCAAAAATCTCCTGCGATCTACAAAGGGCTGCCCGTAAAAGCGCCCTGGCTTGGTAATCGGGAAAACGTACGGATTATCGGGGATAGGCTTGTTGTTCCATAACCATTTCAGGCTTTCGTAAAGATCGTCGGTCATGGGAAGCTGTTCATATTCCATTTCGCCATTACGGTTTTTCCTCGAACCAAGTCGGACCTGTCGCTGCTCAAAATTTATGTCGTCGTTCCAGGTCCACCTGAAAATTTCGGATTTCCGCGCCCCCGTTTGAAGATAGGCGTCCAGAAAAACCCGTTCGTGCCGGGTCGCTACCATGAGAACTTTCAAAACGTCCTTCTCTGTCGGGGTGTACTGTTCTTTTTCCTTATGGGGAAGTTTCTTCACCTTGACCGGGTTCGTCGGCAGATCATGAATCTGCATGCCCCAATTCCACAAGGCGAGCAAATTCTTTCGGTCTTTGTTTGAGGAGTTATTGGAAGCCCGCCTTAAAGGATGTTTCAACTTGCCGTTTTCGTTGTATTCGGCTTCCGGGGCCTTCGTCGCTCGGTCCTCAAGATACTTCGCTACCATGGCTGGTTTGACATCCTTCACTGGGATATCGCCGCCCCAGCGCTTCGATAAGGCCTGGAGAAGCGCTTTCTTTTCGTCGTAAACCTTCGGGCTGAAATGAAGCTTGGAATAATCCAAATAGAGACAAAAAAAGGTTCTCAAAGACATGTCCTCCGGCTTTGGTTCCGGCTTGGGCGTGTTCTGTTCGACAAGGATTTCCGCCTTCCTGGTTTCTTCCCATGCGCAAGCCTTCTTGTAATCTTTCAGGTCAAAAAACTTCCGCTCCCGTTTACCGTTCACCATGATGCATGCACAGTATTTTTGTTTTATTTTGTCGATATGTGGCATATGTGACCCTCCATGTGGTAAATTGGGTGGCAAAAACTCAGTTCAAGTATGTGTTTTTACTTCGAATCAACGAGAGCAAATGGTAAAGGCCATGCACCGCCGGGTCTGTCTCCTGATGTACCTGGGGCTTTACTGCCTGCGGTTTCAGTTTCTTCTTCGGAATTGGAGCCGGGTCTTTTTTCTTGCGGGACTCCATCCGCGCATTATCAAGGGCTTCCTTCAGTGTTGAGCGGCGAAAAATGATGCTTCCGCCTATCCTCGAAGCACCCAATTCCGCCGCATTCGCGTAGCACCATGACGGGCTTTTCCCAAGCATGCGAGCAAGATCGATAGCGGAAATGAAATCTTCCGGGGAAGACGAAAATTTGCTGATCTCCGCAGGCTCCTGGGCTTCCCATTCATTCAGGGGTTGCAGGTTCTTAATCTCGCCGACTAGGTTCCTGATGATTTGCAAATTGGTTTTTCCTGCCATTGTTTTTACTCCACAGACCAGGGGGGCAGCCGCCCGCCCTGGGGATATGGTTCAATTCAGGCTGATTACGCCGCCTCTTCTTGAGACATCTTCGTGCTGCATTCATCGCTCGGGATGCATTTCTCACACTCATCGGCGTTTTCGTCAAAAAGGACGCCGAAACAAGACGGTCGCTCCTGTTGTTCCGCGCTCGCTTCCCCCGACTCTTGTTCCGTTAGAACTGGGTCAGGGGCTTCGATAGAGTGTTCATGATCGGAAATGGGGACGATTTCCATCAGCGTGTCGAAAGCCGTATTTAAGACATCCAGACGCCTTCTCATGACTTTGCGCGGAATCTGCTTCCACCCATCAGTTTGAGCGTCTTCGATGATAGTCTGAAGGTCTTGGAATCCAGCCTGAACTGCTGATGCCGCAGTTTCGAAATCCCTCCAGAGATTCTTTTCGGGAACTCGGGGGATATCTGCGGTATTTTCAGTGGGGACATCTGTCCCCAATCCTGGTTTTGCTCTTTTAGATGATCTAACCCGCGCATCCTTTTTGCGGATCGTCTCCGGTTTTATATCTGTGCCCAAGCTCTCAGAATACATTTTTGCCAGCCTTATAGCCGCCTTCCGGAGAGTAAGCCCCTCTTTTAGAAATTCGTCCATTTGCTCGTTAACTTCGATTTTACAGACATCTGTGATAGCCATCCTGCTTTCCTCCCGTGCCTTCTAGAGCTTGACTTCAGCCTCTCGCTTTCGCCGTTCCATGATCTCTTTCATTCCCGCCGATGGTCCCTCCTGTTCCCCCGTTTGCTTCGCCTCTCGCGCCTGCCGAACAAAATCGGCCATAAAGTTGTGGATGATCTTTTCCGGGTCTGCGCCCTGGTCGGCGCATACCTGTTCGAAAGCTTTACGTTCTTCGCTCTTCAAGACGCCAGCCTGCAAATGGTAGAAAAGCTCCTTACCGCCCTGAGCCTGCCAATACCTCTCCAGGTCGCTCCGAGATATCCTGAAGTCCCGACCAATCCGAGCGGCCACGAGACTACCCGTTCTGATTGCCTTCCTGACGGTGTTTTCATGGCAATTTAAGACGTTCGCCGCCTGGGCGATTGTGAACACGTCAAGGTTGTCCAGGGCCTCTTTCAAGGTCTCTTCCCATTGTTCAGGGGTGGACTGCCCGAGTAGCTCAGGGTGATCCCTGGCGATCGCATCAAGGCGGGTCAGCGCCTTTTTGACCCGCCCTAGATCCACTGCTTTCGTCTTCGGCATGGTGATATCTCCTTTATGCTGCAAGCATTCTTTGGATCTGTTTCGCGTCGAATGCGTTTCCATTCCGGGCCTTGAATCCTTGTTCGAAAAGCTCTTTCGAAATTGTCCGAAGAGACAGACCGCACTGCTTGAGTTCAAGAGCCTGGGCAATGACAAGTTGTTCCGCTGAGTTCTTTTCGAGGGTTTTTCCATCTTCGGAAAGAGAGAAGCCGTAGGGGATGGAGCCGACTCGTTGACCGTTGCTCTTCTTGTGGCTCATTGCGCTTTTGGTGCGTTCTCCGATGATTCCGCGCTCCATTTCGGCAAGTGCCGCCGTGAGGGTGAAAAAGAACCTTCCCATTGCGCTTTGAGTGTCGAGGGTTTCCATTATCGAGTGGAAGCCGACACCCCATTTATCAAAAAGGCGGGTGGTCTCCAGGGCATCTACTGTAGAACGAAACATCCTGTCGAGCTTATAGACTATAACGGCCTGCACCTGCTTCGACTTTGCCATGGACAATACCTTTTGCGCTCCGGGCCGGTTCAGATTTTTTGCGGATATGCCCGCGTCTTCGATGATTTCAACAAGGTCCAGGTCTTTTAAAGCTGCATAGGCCTGGATTTTGGCCCGCTGATTTTCCAGGGACACACCCAAGCTCGCTTGATCTTCCGTCGAAACTCGAATATAGCCGATTGCTTTTTCCATCGCTTTTCTCCCCGTCATCGAAGTTACAGTTTCCTTATACAGCTGTCGGGAAGAAAGCACAAGCGTTAATTAACTTATTTTGCCATTCTCTTACTTTCCGTGACGGAGGGAACGGTATGTCACACGCGGGGGAGAAAGAGAAGCCAGAGATTGAGAGGGAACTTCCTTTACTGTGGGATCAGTTTGCCATAAATAAGAAAATGGAAGTCCAGTCAGCGCATAAAAATCGGATCAATAAAAAAGAAGGGGAGAAAATGGCTACTGCGGGAGGACATAATGGGTAAATGCAAATATTGCGGAAAATCGGCAGGGCTATTTCGAAATGAACATAAGGAATGCGAAGCCGAGCATAACCTGAGGGTATATGGCGCTCTTAATGAGGTCATAGCTGCCATAAAGGGTGCGAAGAGTTTCGGGGTGATTTCGATACTCTCATTTGGCCCACTTTGATACTCAGAAATGGCCCACCCTGAAACAGAGGTGTGTATCCTGATCCAGTGAAATTGACCTGGAGAGGAGGCGCGCTTGGGGAGGAGAAGCAAAGT
>JAJYTC010000171.1 GCA_021793275.1 Deltaproteobacteria bacterium
CGCTGGTGATGACAGGGGTTTTGTATCCCTTGACGTTTTCAAAAAGCAGCGCAGGCCCTCCGGCTTCTTCGTTCAGCTTGGCTATGTGCGATAGTTCGAGGTCCCAGTCGACTTCCGCCGTGACTCGTTTTACCATTCCAAGTTCCAAACCCCGGTCGACGAAATCTCTCATGCTTTTCATTTTTCATTCTCCATTTGTCGTTGTTGCATTGGGTTTTTTGTGGCCCTCAGGGGTTTTCCGGCCTTATGATTTCCACCTTGCCGGTGGTCCCATCCACCTTGATGCGCATGCCGGTTTTTATCACCGAGGTGGCATGGCCGGTCCCGACTATTGCCGGCATTCCGTATTCACGGCACACTATGGCAGCGTGGCACATGATTCCTCCAACATCGGTCACGCAGGCCCCGATCTTCTGGAAAGCAGGCGCCCAGGAGGGAGAGGTGGTGGGGGCAACCAGGATTTCTCCGTCCTGCAACTCGTCGATTTCCTTTACGGATCTGCAAACCCGAGCCACACCTTCGACCAGGCCGGGGGAGCCTGCAAACCCGGTAAGTTCGCTGATCTTGGAGGGGTCCTCGATTTCTCTAAGCTTTGCCCAGGCGGACATGCTTTCGTTGGTGATGCCCCAAAGGACTATGGTGAAGGGTTCGCTAATGCTCTCCGGGGGCTTGCCCACGGCCGGAGGCGGCGTCCATTCCTTAAATTTCTGATAGACTCCCTTACGCCATTCGATTTCCTTGGGCCAGTACAGAGGTCCGTAAGACTTGCTCCCGGTGGCCCATCCGGTCACGAGGTCCCACAGGGCATCCTTGATTTCGCCGCGCTTCATAAACCAGACGTCTTCGATGTCGTTAAGGAAGCCGTGCTCTTTCATGATCGCGGCCACTTCCCTTATTTTGTTCCAGAAGATCGAATGGAACCAGTGCTCGACATAGAACATATGGTTTTCAACATAGGGGAACACGAGCTTCGAGGTGGCGTGGAGCTGATCGAAGGTGTTCTTTTCTTCGTCTGTTTGCAGCAGTGCGCGGTATTCACTGACGAGGCGTTCGCGCTCCTCCTGGAGACCTGCCAGAGGGCGGTCTATTTGGTGGCCGCCCTGTAGTTTCTGGATGTAAACCCGCAGGGAGTTGAGCGGTACGTTGAGATCGTCATTCCAGGAGCAGTCATGATGGTACCAGCCGGTCCCGGTGGAGATGTAGAACCAGGGGTCCTTGGCCTCGTCCCAGGCTTTGAGCCATTCGAGTCCGGCCTGCGAGGAGGTGAGCCGGGAGGTGACTTCGTCGATTTTGCCGCCTTCCATAATGGTCTGGGCGATCCCGGTCTTGACGGCCAGCTTGGCGAGTTTCTTCAATTCTTCGTCGGGCTGGTAGATGATGACGTTTATGCCCCCGACCATTTGAGTGATCTTTTGCAGTGGAATATCGGGGAAAACCCTCGTGCAGAAATCGACGAAAGTCACATAGGCGGCGTAGCCCAGGTTGAGGAATTCGAAATGGTATTGCCAGCAGCGTATGCCGAGGTCGATGAGCCGGTCATAGTTTTGCAAGAGCTGATAGCCGCTCGATGTGCCAAGCCCTTGTTTCACAGTAGACAAATCTTCCATGGCGGGAAGGGATTTTATGGGGAGTGTGTCGATTTCCTTTATAATCTCCCGCATTTTCTTTTCCCAGTTGTCATGGAGTTCGTCCCAGTGTTCGTAGTAGTAGCCGGCGCGTTCCATGAAAAGGGGAATGCGTTTTTGTATTTCATCGGGGTCCAAGACCGGCAGCGGCGTGATATAGATGTTTCCGTTTATGATGCGATGGTCCACGCCCATGGCGGGAGGAACCATGAAGATGCGCGAGTTGAACTGGGACAGGGCCAGGAACCAGGCTTCATCCCAAATGATGTCGAAGGGGTACATGGGTTCGGGATAATGCAGCCCGTCGTTAAACCAAAACATGTTCTCTTCGTAGGTTTTGCGCTCCTCGTCGTGGGTGGAAAAAAGATAATGATAGGGGTACATTCTTTCCCATCCCTCAGTACCCGGAATTGTTTCAATCTCGTGTGGCGAGGGGAATTTGCGGTCTGACACTGGATATCTCCTTTTTGAGTTGTTGGCGCAATGCCTCAAAGCGCCGAGTCGCCAAACAGTTGTCCCGGACAACCAGTGATGAAAATATGGAAAGGTTCGCTTCCAGGCAGACGCAGCAGTCCTGTCAACAGACTATCCAAGGGACGAGCGTCCTGTATCGCCCATCGGATACGCAACTGCGTGAACGTAGAATCAATTTCGATATGGATAAAAGAGCGTCCGGTAGAATCCAGAAAAAACAGATCACTGTAACGTGAGCAGCCGGGATGAATCGTATAAGGCATAGCAAAATACTTCCATCACTCGGCTGCGATAGTGCGGTAATAAAAAAAAGTTGTCAATTCAATAAGAGTGATGGCAGGCATAAACAAAGGTTATGCAATGCTTCGATTCGGGGCGCTACCCCCCTGTGCTCTTCGTCTTTCTGCATTACATTTGCAGGGTCCGTATGCTGTTTTCACTGTTAAAACAGCGCTTTTTTTATTTCTCTATTTCCATATCATATTGATTCAACTGATGTTTCTGGATTTAGGGGCCTGAAATAACAGCCAATAACAGCAGGCGTTAACAGCCAGGTAACAGCGGGGTAACAGCAGTGAGAAGTGCGGTGAACAGTGATGCGTGATGAGTGATGAGCGGGTGTCGAGCCGGGAATCCGTAACGTTGCGGAGCGATTCTTTTTTCAAAGAGCGGCGTTACCGATTGAGGCGGACGATAGGCCTGTCTTATGATTCCGCTTGAATCCTCAAGGCTTATACCACGGAGGTGCTTCGAGCCACAAAGCGGCAACGAGAAACGGAAACGAGAAGCGGCAATAGAAACGGCAACGAGAAAAGGAAAAGGCGAACGCTTCGAGAAGGTGAGGGGCAGGGTAAGTTGATGGCCAGGAGCGCCCCTACGGGGACCGGTATATCCCCGGTTTTTCGCCGTGCTGTTTTTCTCAGTTGGATAATTTTTGAACCGCATTGATCATTTCCACTACCCTGTGCTCATACAAATGGTCCCGCAGGGTCCTGCGTCGCGCATTCAGGGCTATTTCTTTTCGCTCATTTCCATGTTCAAGGTAGTATTCGATTTTCTCGATCAGTTCCGCTTCATCCCCGAACCGGATTATCTCATCTTCGGCATAGAGCGGCGGCATAAGCTCCCGGCGATCACTCAGCTGAAAACAGCCCATGCCTGCTATCTCGAATGTCCTCGGATTTACGAAATCTCCACCGATAACGTCCGGGTCCATCGAGGAATGGATATTCAAATTTACGTCGGTATTTCTGTAAATAATGCGCGCCTCGGCTTCAGTAATTCGTCGTTCTCCCGTGATTACGCCCTGAACAGGGTGGTTTTTCCATCCTTCACCGTATATCTTCAGAGGAAAGCGGGCGGTCAGCTTGGGGAACAGCCTGACGCGGTTGGGGTAGGGCGCCCCCATAAATGAAATCGCCATGCGAGGGCACTGAGCTGTTGGAGATTCATCAAAATTATTATTGTAAGCGGCTGGAAGGTAATAATGGTTGTGTGCCCCGATTTCCGCCAGGGCTTCGGGAAAAGCGGTTTTTTGAATGGAAAAAAAGATATCGAAATGGGGAGCTAGACGTTTCCAGTAGGTCAGAACTCGAAAATCCTCTACAAACCAAAAGGTTGTAATTACACCCGCGTTTCTTAATCTATCGAGAATTCTTTCATCAAAAAGAGGCGCCTGGGCGATCCCGATGAAGAGGTCAGGTTTTATCTGATTGATTTGGTCTGTCAGCGACTTGTTTATTGCCTCGATAAATGCCGCCATGTAACTTTCGTTTTTGGAGCTTCGGGCTGTCAAATATTCATTGGCAAACAGCGAAAAGTCGATGAATTTCATATCATAGCCGAGAGCGGCAAATGCCGAAGCCATCGCCCTGGCTACGGGCAGGGACCCTCCGGCTATAGGGCCGACAATAAGCACTTTCATGGCTTTTTCTTTTGGCCGATGGGACCTTCGGGCGTTCGAGCAATTCGCTTCCGACCGATCGGGTTGCAAAAGTCTGGTGAAACTATTTACCATGCCATAGAGTTTTGCGTACTTCTCGATCATCTGGCGATCGGCCTCCAAGGAATTCGTAGAATCCCTATCCATCATTTCGTAGTCGTGGAAAGTACGCATGATGGAATCTCCCATGGCGGCGATATCGGCGTCGATTCCTCCGAGGGTCTCTCGGACCGCTGAGGAGGTTTTATCCTGCAACGGCCCCGATTGGCTGGTGAGCGCGGCTTCGCAGAGCGCCCCAAGGCCGTCATGGTAGCGGCAACCCATGAGGGCGTATTTCCTGCGGCAGGCTTCGAGCTTCGATCTGCATACCTCGAGGGGGCGCAATTTTGGCCAGAACTCAGCGAGAAACGTTTGGTCATGGTCCAACCCCAGCGCGCTCTCCCAGAGCATCCGGTTGATGAAACCCGTCTGGTATCGTTCTGAGACCGTTGCGGTCACCGGGGTGTAGATCAGGGTCCCGTTGGAAAGGAACCTGGACTCATAGATGGAGAGGTTGGGAAAATCCGGGGCCGGCCCCTTTGCGCCGGACAGCATCATCTCCGCGGCCGCTTTGACTGCTTCCACATCCAGGTAATCTCTGCACCAGGTCTCTTCGCACCTGTCCTTTTGGCAGGGCGAGCATGGAGTTTCGACCTGCACGGCCATATGGCCGCTGCCGAATGGAGCGGTTTCCGCGAAATAGGCGCTGGAAAAGTAGAGGCCCAGGACCTTGGTTCCCACCGCAGCGGCTATGTGGGTAGTGCCCGTATCGTTACTTATGAGAAGATCGCATTTTTTGACTATGGAAGGGAGATCGGCGATGCGGGTTTTTCCGATCAAATTGATTGCCGGTGCGCCCGAGAGCCGCAGGAACTCTTCGCCAAGTCTCTTTTCCCCGGGGCTACCGAGCAGAAGGAGTTCGACTTCCGGATGGCGCATCAAATGCGCCCCCAGCGCAGCGAAGCTGCCGACCGGCCAGGCGCGGTGGAGTTGATTTGCGCCCAGTTGCAAGGCAACCAGCCTGCCGCTGCGCTTCCATCCGCAACTGATTAGAACTTCATCGGCTTTTTTTGCTTCACTTTCTCCAATATTTAGCCAGTTGTCCATGGCCCTATGGGCCAGACCTCCCATTCCTATATGGATATCCACCAGGTTTATAAGGTTTTCCAGCCTGTTAGTCCTGTTGGCCACGGCGGAAAAGAGGTACTTGCCCCAGTCGCCGAGCACCGAAACCCGGTCCTCGGCCATGTAGATCCGGCCCGATTTCTTTTTGCTCCGGATAGCTCGGCAGATGAGGGCGGATGAAAATCCGTGGGTCAAATTGACAACAAGGTCGTAGCTCTCCTGCAGTTCCGGGAGACTGAGGAGAAAGTCAAGCTTCGGGGAGGGGCTCGTGATGCCGTGGATGGTTTTGTAATAAGAGTAAGGCACGGAAACAAACCGGTCGACCGAGGGAAAATCCTGAATGAGTTCTATCGATTCCCTGATGCAGAGCAATGTGATTTGACAGGGGGACCTCTGTTCTTTCAGGCGTTTCAGAAGAGGCAGACTCTGGACCACGTCGCCCATCCGGCACATTTGTATGATGAAAATCTTTTCGCATCTGTTTCGGGGGCCAAGATCCATTGGGCACTCCGCTAAAACCGGAATATGTAATAACGTCGAACAGAGCCGCAAAACGACCACGCAATTGTTCCCTTTGAAATGTTTCAAAGTTAAGCAATCACCGTACCAACGAATTTCAAAAAGGATCGAACCCGCTTGGTGGATATGAGGAAAGGAAAGGGAGGTTAAACCCCCGGCCGAATCGAGCCCGAAGCAAAGAGTGCGAGAATTTCGAATGTGTCCTTTTCAAAAGACTGACGGTGTTACCGAAGGACGCGATATTATACTTGGCAAACCCACGGATAAGCGGTCATATTCCTGGCGGCTTTTTCTTCAAAATTGACCGTCAGCTTTTTGGCTTTTCGGTCAGGGTGAAACCGGAATCGTTTTTAGGCCCCCTGGGATTTTCTAATGTGAATACAGTATTTTTAGCGTGCTAGCATCAAAATGTTTGACTTTTGAAATTTAAAGCAATATTTTTCTCACGTGGAAACGGTGGATCGCCGATTCCTTTATCGTGCATCCAACGCCGGTGGGCCGGCATCAGGAATTGAGAAACCCGTTGCACCCCGACTATATGGGAAATGTGGCGGGTTTCTCTTTTTTTGGGGAAAGGGGCTATGCAGGTCGCATTTCTAATTGACGGAGGGTTTCTCGAAAAAAAGCTGTTTAAAGCTTTGTCAAACCAGTTCCCGCAGCCTCAACAGATTTTAGATGTGTGCTTCCTGGCGATGAAAGACTGCGAGTTTGAGAGGGACCAACTTTTTCGAATTTACTACTACGACTGTGAACCCTACGCTGGAACGGCCATTCATCCAATTAGCGGTCAACAAATTGATTTTTCTGCTTCGGGCGTTTACTCTCGCAAGAGTTCGTTTTTGCGGGCATTGAAATTAATGCCGAGAGTGGCCTTTCGTTCGGGAAGTCTTTCGCTCGATGGCTGGAACATTCCTCCTGCCAGGTTGAAATCTGTAATCAGTAAAATTCAATCCAACCAAGGGCTGAGTGCCGGTGATTTGGTTCCCAACCTTCGGCAGAAGAAGGTCGATATAAAAATCGGGCTTGATATCGCATGGCTTGCCAGTAAAAGAATCGTTGAAAAAATAGTGTTAATTACAAGTGACTCCGATTTCGTCCCGGCGATGAAAATGGCGAGGAAAGAAGGCGTGATGATTTATCTTCTCCACTTTGGACACCAGGCCAAAGAAGAACTTAAGGAACATTGCGACGGAATCATTGCGGCAGATCTCAGTAAATTAACATCAATGCAACCCTCAGCACCTGCTGCTCCATAAATCGGGGGATGTTTCTCCTTATTTCTCTTGTTCCTTTGACCCCTTCTTAGGTTTGGCCGTAATTATTTTCCCCATAACTTCCTCGAACCGCTCTTCGGCATCGTCGGCCTTGATTTGTTCCGCCAGTTCGACGAAGCGGGCAAATTGTTGGGGATCGTCGGGCGTTGTTTTTTTCTTTCGGGTCATAAAACTCCTCGCGTATTGTAATGAGCTAGATAATTCTAGTTTCCATGCGGAAACTTCCCGGTGGGCAAGATAAAGCTTTTGCCCAGCCTACCTGGATCCGCACCTGGTGAAGAGTGGGGGCGAAGGGGGTGGGATCGCCGTGCCCGCCATTGCCTGAGACCGGGGTTTCCGGATGGACACTACAGTGTCCCGAGTCAAAGATTGATCACATGATTTGACCGGAAGAGGTAGTGGATTCCGGCTAAGAGCATGCCGGAATGACGGGATTGTGCGTGCCTGCGCTTAGTTATCGAATTTCTGACTCGGGACACTGCTATGAAACAGGCTGTGACAAGTAAAATGTTTCAAAGTCTAGGTTTCGGCGGAAAAATCGGCCAGGCGCAGAAGTTCTTCGGCCATGCTGTCGATTTTGCAGTGAACGAAAGATCCGTCCTGGAATGTGCGAAATTCGGAAGGGTCGTCGAGCAAAGGATGGAGAAGCGGTGCGAGCCGGCCTGGTTCGGGCAGGCTTTGCGGAGAGCGCGCAAGCCATAGCAGCGTTCGGAGCGCAAGGCCCCTTTTCACCGTGTCGGGGGATTTCAACTGCACAAGTATCGGGCCGGTCCAATCCCGCAAAAGCTCGGGCCTTTTTTGCGCAAGCCTGCCGATTCCCCACATTACGCCGCGTTCGAGCAAATCGTTTTCCAGCGGGTTGCCGTTCTCGTCAATGTATGACACGAGGATTCGATGATATTCCAGGGCAAGATTTTCATTTTCGGCCATTATTTCCCCCATGGCCTCGGGGGCGCCCCAGCCGATCCCTCCCGATTCGTCGTTAAGGCTCCAGATAAGGCGCCGCATGATTTCCCGGGCGCGCTCGATGTCTTTTCGAGCGATTGCCGATACCGTGATCCCGACGGCCCTTACCGCCCTCCACCTTGATAATTCGTCGGTTTGGAGCAAAAAGCCGAGCAGAGGATTGATGATTTTGGTCGGGGCGATATCGATGTTTTCGAGCGCCTCTTCGAAACCGGAAGACTCAAGAAGGGAGCGAACGCGCTTTTTTATGGCGAATCCGCCCGGCCCGGCAGGCACGGCGAAGCGATCGACGGTTTTTTTCTGCGCCTTTCGAGCCATCTCTTTTCCATTTTCCATATCTACGAATATATTTATTATAGTCCGCTCTGAAAGGGCCGGCGCCTATTTGGCAGGGTCTATTCTTTTGGAGAGCAGGTAGAACAAATTCACCCTGCCTATTTGGCGATGGGCATTCCGTGTTGCATGAAATAGGTGTAGAAGGCGAGTTGAATCATGCCGTTTGCAATATGGCCGGTTTTAATCAGGGACGGAACATCCTCCAGCGCCAATCTCACGACTTCTATGTCTTCCCCCGGGTCCGGCTGCGGCTCGCACGCAAGGCGGGCATCGTGCGCCAGGATGAAAAAACAGCGATTGTCCATGACTGCCGGCTGAGGAAAACAGGAACCCAGGCTAACGAATTCGGCGGCTTCGAAGCCGGTTTCCTCCCTCAGTTCACGCTCGGCCGCAACAGCGGGGGAATCATCTTCAGGGTCGATCAGGCCGCCGGGAAGTTCCAGGCAAATACCCTCTATTCCATGGCGGTACTGTTGCACCATTACCACTTCGCCGCCCTTTGTCAGGGGCAGTACCACGACCCAGTCCCTGAAAGAAATCGCCTTTACTCGCATGGCGGCGCCAGTGCGGGGAGAAAGGGCGGTTTTCGTGTGGATCTTGAAAATCCCGTGGTCCTCGGGAGGCATCCGCTCAGTGATGCTCCATTTGCGGACCGTTGTCGAAATTCCCGGTAGTTTTTCGCTCATGATTTCAAATCACCGAAAATCCTTTCATCCCCGTTGGCAGCAAACGCGGGGGCCATACCGGCGCCTTCCGCCGCTCTTTGGTCTCCGCCCCATCTTTGAAACAGACTGTGTTCGATGCCGAAAAAGTCGAATATCTTTCCGATCGTCTGATCGATGATGTCCTCGATCGTTTTCGGATGATGATAAAAGGAGGGCACGGGCGGGAGGATATGGGCCCCCATGTCGGCTGCGAGGCTCATCAGGCGCAGGTGTCCCTTATGAAGCGGCGTTTCCCTTACTACGAGGCAGAGTTTTCGCTTTTCCTTGAGCACCACGTCGGCGGCGCGCACCAAAAGGTTCTCATTGTAAGAATTGGCAATGCCGGAGAGCGACTTTATCGTGCACGGAGCGACGACCATGCCTTCAGTCAGGAAGGAGCCGCTGGATATGGGGGCGGCGATGTCTTTGTGGTCGTGGACGAAGTCGGCCATCGCCAGCACTTCATCAAACGACCAGGGGGTTTCGATTTCGATGTTAAGCTTGCCGCTCCGGGAAATAACCAGATGGGTCTCATAATCGGTCTGTCTAAGGAGCTGAAGGCACCTGACGCCGTATATCACGCCGCTTGCACCCGAAATTCCTACGATAATGCGTTTTTTCATTTTATTACTCCGAGTTAACCGAAAATCGTTAACAGAGGAGCAAAGAGCG
>JAJYTC010000172.1 GCA_021793275.1 Deltaproteobacteria bacterium
ACGAGGACATCTATTATCTCCATCTCAAACGTCTTTTGGAGAACAACCAACGGCAGGTATGCGAGCTGCGATTGCTCAGAAAGGACGCCGAGCCGTTTTGGACACTTCTGGAATCGATCGTCAGCCGGGATGAAGACGATACGTCGGTCTGCCGCATGGTGATAAGCGACCTCACCGAGCGAAAGCTGGCCGAAAATAAACTGCGAGAAAGCGAGCGGCAGTTGCGCGAAAGCGAGCGACAGTTGCGCGCCCTTGCCGCCAAGCTTCTCCTGGCCCAGGAGGAGGAGCGGAAAAAAATCGCGGTAGAGCTTCACGACAGCATTGGGTCATCTCTTTCCGCAATTAAGGTTGGCATCGAGAATGCCCGTATCCGGGGTGATCGGGATGAGTCGAGGTCTGAGCTGCTCGACGCCCCCCTTGCCATGACCCAGCTTGCGATCGATGAGGTGCGAAATATCATGGCCGAACTCAGGCCGCTCGTTCTCGATGACTTCGGAGTCATCGCAGCTCTTAATTGGTTTTTCAGACAATATCGGACAACTTATCCCGGAGTCCACGTCGAGGTGGAAACCGGCATTGAAGAGCAGGATATCCCCGAAGCCTTACGGATAGTGATATTCCGGATCGCCCAGGAAGCCTTTAACAACATCGCCAAACACAGTAGAGCGGAGTATGCAGATTTTCGACTTGTCAGGCAGGACGGCGCCATAAATCTCACTATTGAGGACAATGGGGATGGATTCGACCTCGATGCAGTCCTCTCGAAGATCGGTGAGAGGCAAGGACTCGGGCTAACCAGCATGAAAGAGAGAGCGGAGCTTTCCGGTGGATCTTTTACGATTCGGTCGGTCCCGGGGACCGGAACCACGTTGAGTGTTAAATGGCCCTTTTAGGGGCCAACTCCAATGTATCCCCTGATTGGCAGCGGGCCTGTCTTGCTCCTCAATGTCCGCCGTACACCTTGCTTCGGTGACCGATCCGAACAACCAGAACCAACACTTCTTCCTCCCGGATATCGGCCACGATCCGATAGTCTCCCACTCGGTATTTCCAGAAACCGGAGAGATTTCCGCGCAATGACTCGCCGAATCGTCGCGGATCTTCTTCCGTGGCGATCCGCTCGCGCAAAAAGCGTTGGATCTGGACTTGCACCTGGCGGTCCAGCCGGGCGAGCTCCTTTTTGGCCGGTTCGTCGAACTCAATCCGCCAAACCAAGTTCCCGCTCCACTTCCTCGAGAGTGTAGGTGCGGCTTCGGCCTGCTCGGAGGTCTTCCAACCGTTTTTCTGCCAGGTAGATGTCCTCCAGGTCGTCCAGGTGCTCCAAGATAGCCTCCCGGATATAAAAGGCCTTCGATCTGCCGGTGTTGCGGGCCAAGGCATCCAACCGACGCTCTGCTTCCTCTGGTAAACGAACGGATGTGGGCATGGGGTTTCCTTTCTAGATACATGTATTCAGCGTATTCAGAATCTAACACGTCGCTTCGGGAATGGCAAAATAATTGGCACTGGGGGTTTGCGCCTGGATCGAGGGCGCATCGAGAGGGTTTACATAACGCCACAACCCGGACCCTGGCGCGGCCTCCATTCCCGGTTTCGGGCGGTATCAGCCCGTTTCCGGCGGTTTTGCCCTCCCGGAAAAATCCCGATAACACAGATAAGCGATCTTCCGAAAGCTCGCCCGAGCTTCAATTTTCTCTGCTGCCCGAAAATAAATGCCTACCGATGATCCCCGGCAGCGTCGTTGTTGGGGTTCCCACTATATGAAAAATTGACCTTCCGTCTTAAAGTCGTTTGGAATCGAATCAGGAAGAGCCTCTAAATTTTTCTTCTCACCACGCCTAGTGTAAATATCAAATAGGCGGTCGTGACCGTGACCTTGCAGGTGCTTTCCTGTTTTCCGCTCGACCCACCCACTTACGGTAACTCCGACGAAGTTTGGATAGTACTTCCTTTTTGCCAATGGTCTGGTTGTGCGAAATTCTTCGCGGTAAGGGCCTGTCATGTTCGCCTGGGGATGACGGGAGTGATCGTATTTCCACCATACTGATACTCGAAGCTCCTGAAAACCGATCCCATGCCAGGCAATGACGGTATTTTCACCAGCAATATCAGTAATTACATGCCCACCTTTTTCGTCGTCTCCATCCAACGAAATAAGCTTGCGCTTAACCAGCTCGTTTATTGCTAAGACTAGAAGTTTCCGGTATCCGTTCATATTTCAGGTCTCCTTGTTTTATGATGATCCTTTTCCGTCATCTTTTTTTTGTCTCCTCTGGCGTGGAGTTGACATCGGCTAGAAAATCGCCTACAGGCCGCCGATTTTTTTGAGAGTTGCATGATAGGCAGGCCGTGGTCAAGTTGTCATAGGTATTTTCTCCGCCCTCAGTAACTGGTATGATATGGTCCAATGTTGCTGAAAATCTAGTGAGTTGTTTGCCGCAATATTGGCATTTATACTGGTCACGTTCGTATATTTGAAGCCTATTTTCACGGATATTGTAGAAGTCAACTTCTTTTTCAGCATAAACTGGCTTGCTTTCTATTTTTTGATGTTCTAGCATTGAAATTCGGCAATCTTCAATTTCTTCGGGTATCATCACGCGATATAAAGTACCATCGCGATTAGCTTCTCCATCCTTTCTAATTACCCCTTTTGCTTCCATCGAACCTAAGACATTTCTTACCTGAGAGAGACTTATTTTAGAGTTAGTATCTCTACTATGAATAGAATTAACTACTCCATGTTGCATTCCTCTAGTACTTATTCTGACATGTTGTGTACCAGTACCAATTATAGCATGCCTGAAAACATACCAATAAAATGCTACTTCATAAGGAGACAATATAGGCATCAAATAGTCAACAATGTCCTTAATAATATCTGGAATATCAAGTGGAGAGAATCTCTGTTGAAATCCTTCTTCATTTTCCAGACGAGCCTCTGTCTCTAGTTCATCTAGGAGCTTACGTATTCCAGCAATTTTCTCATTTATAAAGCTCATCTGTCTCACTTTTTTATCGCTTGCTCTCTACGACATTTTTCAAGCTGATGGCCTTACCTTACCGACCATCCCATCTTTTAAGGGTCATCCCCTCGAGGGTTTTTTGACCATCCTGCGGCTATTCTCTAATTTGCGGCTGGTCGTTCGTATGTTGGGGTTACCCCAATTAGGCACGACCACGTTCTAGTGCCTCCAGTAGGCTCAGTGTTGCACGTTCCGCACGATCATCTTCGAAGACAGTATCTTCGCTGATTCCGAGTGCACTTGCGGCGGCGTTTATGGATGCGCAGGCAGCGTCTATGATGTCGCGCAACCGGTTCGAAGTAATGCCATTGAGTTTATACACCTGATCCCGAGAAATGGCGTGCTCGTTATGGACAACTGAACGATTGCGGATGCCCATCACTTTCGTGACGTACGGCTCGAACGGCTTCAGCTCACGTTCGATCTGAAATGCTACTGTCGCCATGCCTTCAGCACGCAGCGCTTGCTTCAGCGCTTTGATTCCAGCAACGCGTGGATCGCGGTCGAATATCTTGGTGAGAGCAAGGAAAAAAAGCGCATAGTGCCCCGAGTTTGCCGCGTGAAAGAAGTCGATGTAGGTAGGTTCACTCATAGTCGAGTGATATTTCGGCAACGCGAGACTCCGAAGAACCCACCAGATTTGGAAGTGTGCACGGGCTTTAGTGCCTTCCTCAATTAGTCTCAGAACGATTTTGTGAGATTGAGTCATGAGGACACCCCAACATCTTGAGATTTTCAGAAGGGAGGAAAGATTCCCTTTTTTAACTTACGGAACAGTACAACAAACTGTTCCATTTTTCTGTGAAAATCGATTGTGGGGCATGTTAAAGGGGGGTCAGGAACCAATCAAGCACTTAGTACCCGGAGATAATCATGTAGGTTCCTGTTTTGTCGCCAAATGTCCCGGCCTTCGTGTCCACTTTGACACAAAGTCTCCCCCGCGGCCCGCATGAGCGTAGCGTTGCCTTCCCCGCCTTGCGCTCCCACACTGCTGCCCGCTCCCTTAGCTGCTGGATCTGCGTCTTGAGGTCCACGATCTGTGTCTGTAGATCCGTTGCCTTGGCGGATAGATCGTTCACCTGGTGGTGCTCCCAGGCAAGGGAAATCCACGCGGCCAGGCCGACGACAATGATTAAACTCAAAGCTAAGGCCACAGCCTTGGCGCCGATCCACCTGGCGGCCCTGTTCACCCGTTTGGCCGCCTCGTTTGCCTTGTCGACGACGGCTTCTACCTTCTGCGTGAACGGCTCCGTGGCCTTCGAAAAGGCGGATACAGCCGTTTCAGAAACACCGGCAAGCGATTGCCTCACCGCGCCCTCTACGGCCTCCCCCGCGGCCTCCTGGATGCCTTGCACGGCCCGCTCTAATGCCGCCCGTTCCACGGCGAGTGCCGCATGCTCGGCCGTAAGGCCCTCGATTGCGGCCTGAACAGCCTTCTGGTGCTCTTTGGCTATGGCCACCAGGCCGAAAAGCTGCTGTTGCGCGTCCATCTCTCCTCCCGATTACCGCTCCATGCCCCCCCCGTGGGACGGCCCTCGATCTAACTCATCATCGTCCAACTCAAGCTCGCGCTGCTCCTTCTGCTGCTTTAAAATGGCCTCGCGTCGGAGGGCCTTATCCTCCAATTCCTTTTCCCGCTTGGCGTGAAGCTGTTGGTGGACCTCGAACTGCTCCAAAAAATTCGCCGCGCCCATCTCGGCCAGCTCGTGAAGCTCGAACTGTTCGTGGAAGTCGGCAACACCTTTCTGCACAAGGTCCTCGGCCTGGCCGGGACGCTGCTGCTCCTGATCGGCGGGCGTCCCGGCAGTTGCGGCAATTTCGTCCTGCGCCGTTATTTCACGCCCTGCAGGCGTCTTTTGAAGCTCACCCTCACCCGTATGGAACCATTTTTCAAAGCGGGTCCGGTCAACTCCTGCAGGAACGTACCATGACTTCTTTAGATCGTCCCACCACGCGCCTTTTGCCTTCGCCGCGTCCTTTTCCTCGTAGGGGACTTTGATATAGAGCCTGCCGGCGGCAAGCTCCCTGGCCGGGGTCCCCTTCGAGGGGCCCCCCGGCCCTTCGGCAAGGACCTCTTTCCCCTTCCGTGCGGAGGAACGATCTCGTACAAAATCGCCGGCAGCTCCCCGACGGACACTCTCCCGCTCCACCAGGGTCCGCTTTATCTCCTCCTTGCGCCATTGATCTCTTGCTTCTTTTTCCGCCGCTTCAGCCGCTTCCCACTCGCCCGAACACCCGTACGGCTCCCATTCCCCCCGCCTTATAAGCTCCCGGCGGTAGCCCGCGATAGCTTCTTCTCTTACTCGCTTGACCGTCTCTAAAAGAGTTTCCGGCCTGTCCCCCCGTTCTATCCTTTCGCGCTCCCGCAAAAGCTCTCTTTCCTGCTCCCGCTGGGTCCATCTTTGGTGGTTCTGCTCGATCATCCTCACCCGTGCAGCTTCTTTTTCGCGGGCTCGGGCTTCCTCGATCCGCTTGCGGACCTCGGCCAGGTCGATTATCTTTGCTGAAATCCCCCGGAGTTCCTCGTTTTGCTTCTCTATCCTACGGCCGGTGTCTCCGCGATCGGTCGCAAGACCCCGGCCCTCCATCCGAATGACGTTTGGCCCAAGATGTACGGTCGGCAACCGCTCGACGCCCCGGGCCTCCAAGCTCCGGTGGTCCACCCGGGCCGAAACGCCGGCACGGGAAAGGCTTTGGTTGCAAAGCTCGGCCCACCTGGCCCTCTCCCTGTCGGCCATGGTTTCGAGTCCGTGGCGCTTGCAGTGGATCGGGTCGAGCTCGACCGCTTTTTTGCCGAGCGTGCCGTCCTCGGCCACATGACAGGCCGAAAATAGGATATGGGCGTGGTGGTTCCGCTGATCCCGGTCCCGGCCTGGCCCATGGATCGAAACATCGGCCGCCACCCCGTAGCGGTCTGAAATTTCGCGGGCAAACCCCGTGGCCAGCGCCCGCCGCGCCTCGATGGACAGTTCCGCCGGAAGCGCAACCTCGATCTCGCGGGCAAGGACCGCGTCCCCCCGCTTGTGGTGGACCTCGATCCGGTTCCAAAAATTTCCCCGCTCGAATCCGCCGCCGCCAGGCAGTATCCCTTCCGTATGTTCTACCCCGCTTTTACGGCTGTAGTCGTGCACGATGCCCGTGCGCACGTCCGCGATTTGCTCCCCGGCCCGGTAGGCCGCGGCCCCTGTCGCGCTTCGGCCAGTGCCGCGACTGATGCTCTTCATGCTGAGGTGGTAGATCGCCATCTTTTTCTTTTTCTCTTTGGCGTTAAACCGCTTTTGCCCTGTGGGGTGTCGGGGGCGTTAGCCACTGACCGCACGGTAATCGGAGCAAAGCGGAGATTACTCTAAGTGCGCTCTTCACACGGCAGAGGGCCTCATGCCCTACCGCCGTGGCGTCAAAACTATTACCACATTTTTGTCGCGGCCCGGAAGAATATTGTGATAGATATTGGACGCCAAAGAAAAGAGATTTTAGAAAACGGAGGACAACAGGAAAGGGAAAAGTCGTGGCCGAGGATAGACTGAAAAAAATAGACGAGCAGATATCAAAACTCAAAGCTCAAAAACAAGCCCTCTTGAACCGTGATAGAGCCAAGGACCGAAAGCTCAGGACCCGGCGCCTCATCCAAATCGGGGCGATTTTTGAGAAATGCTTCGAAATAGGCTCTGTGGAGGAAGCCGAGGTCTTCGCCAGGATCGCAGCCGAGGACCCTGGAAGGTTTGAAGAACTCAAATCCATGGTTAAGGCCGGGTGTAACCAGGAAACGGCAGGGAAAGAGGTTCTGAAGACGTGAGGGAGGTTGAATTTTTACCCTATCGAAGGGATTGGACGACAGTCAGGTTCCCTCTCTTTGTGGGGTTTTTGAGTTTTTGGACGTTGTTTGGTGCATGGCTGGCGGGAAAGTTTGATTCAACGTGGGATATTCCTTCCTGGGGTGAATCGCCAAAGGCGAGAGGGGCGAAGCCCCTGTTGATGATTGGTCCGAGGATTTCCGATTGGGTGTGTGCTTTCTTTTTAGACCTTTTAGCCCTTTTAAGACCTTTACACGCGCGCGCGCGCGAGGTCAAATCGTTTCTCCATAAGGATTTGCTGGCGGTTAAGATGCCATAAAAAGGTGATTACAAAACCATATTTCGGTGATTACAAAACCATATTTCGGTGATTACAAAACCATATTTCGGTGATTACAAAACCAAATACCTTTTATTTTTTCAATAATTTCCTGCCGTTAGCTGCTTTTCTGGTAAGGCACACCAAGTCTTTTGACTCGAAGCCGCCTGCGCTCAGCCAACCCGATTTCAGTAGCTCATCAATCGCCCCTTTCAGGAGTCGTCTAATTTGTTTCGGAGGCTGCTCCAAATCAAGGTTCAGGGTGCGGGCCAGAGTTAGATAGTGCCCTGGTCCCCACTTCTCGGCTCGATGTGACTGCATAAAGCGCATAAGCGACTTCGCTATAGGAGAGCGCAGCTTGGCACGTTCAACAACATCGATGAGCGCCACGGTCCCGGCAATGTATTGCTCGTAGAAGTAGGGATTTACGGTGATATGCAGCTCTTTTTTTTCGTCGTCCCACTTTGCATGCGACAAAATGTTTGTCATGTCCCACGTTTTTACTTTTCTTTTACCCTTCGCAGTATGCCCGAAGATTTCCATGCGTATTCCCGCGACCGTCATTAGTTCGAGAGCATCCGTCACTCGCTTGTAATTGGTTCTCCCAACGCTATCCGAATACCCCATCAGTCGCAGCACCGGTAACAGAGGCCCCCGGTAGGTGTAGGCCGATCTACCCTCCACCACCTCAACGTGACGGTTCTTCTTGCTATCCAGGAGCGCCAGCACCGCCAAAAGCACGTCCTCCTCATAGGTGCTGAGTTTCGGTCCCGTGTAGCGGAGCTCGCCCCAACTGTTCGACGTGATGACCATTCCTCGAACAAAGGGCCGTTCTTTCATGTCGTGCTGCCTGAGCGGGAAAAACGGGGATACTCGGCACATATCAGTCGGCATCGGGGCGCATGGTGTCCACATTTGTTGAGGCTGTAGCTGCCCGCCTGGCGCTATGGCCTCCCGAATCTCGTTGGCATTCTTTTGAGCCTCGGCTTCAAAGGTCTCAGCCTTAACATACATACGCAACATGGTTTGGCGCAGAAGTGGGTCAGCCTTCTCAATGGATTGACGGACGTCTACGGGTAAGGATTCGAGTTGTTGCTGAAATTCGTCGTTCGTCAGAGTTGCTGGTCCAATGCGATCCTCATGTTCTTTAGCCATGACGTTTAGCCCCTGCGAAACCAAGAGAAAAAGTTCCTTTTCCGCTTCTCTGCTACTGCTGGCGGCCTCTCCCGTTGATCTGTAAGCAAAGCTGTTAACTTTGCCTGTGTTGTACGCCGCTCTTCGGTTTCCTTGTCCAGCCGGTCGCGCAGATCGGCTATTGTTTCCTGCAATGCCCGCCGCTCCCGCTCTCTTTCAACACGTAACGCTTCCAGTTGTTCATCTCTAAGTTCAAGTTCACGCTGCAACATGCCCGTTCCATCGGGTATTGCGTAACGTTGCGTATCGGTCGTTGAATCCGCTTTGGAGGCCTTGGATATTGGAGGATAGACTCGGTGGAGTTCGGCTGGATCAATCATCCAGCCATTAGTAACTTCATGGCGAGAAGCGGAAAGCTTGCCGGACTGAATGGCCCTGAGGATCGTTGGTTTACTTTTTCCTGTGGCTACTGCTGCCTGTTTCAGGGTGTAATTCATAGTCGTTACGCCTCGCATCAAAACCGGCATTTTCAAGAAGTTTGTACCATTTCATCGACTGCTTTGCATCGATTATTTTAAAGAGAGATCATACATTTCAGTGGGGCTTCGCCAAGAGTTCTCAGTGAAATCAAACGCCTCTATAGAGGCGGTACTTATGGGTGTTGCAAAGCGTTACGAACGCCTGGCTCCACTTCTTAATGACCTCCGTACACCTCGCTCCTATGGCCTATTTTCACCACAAGCACGAGCAGTTGCTCGTCTTCTAGCCTGGCTAAAATCCGATGGTCTCCAACGCGATAGCGCCAGAACTCGCGCAGTTGTCCCTTGAGCGGCCCGCCAAGAGCCCTGGGGTCTGGAGCGACGCGATCCCGGAGATAGCGATTGATGCGGCGTGCGTTCTGCGGATCAATCCTGCCGAGGTCCCTTTCGGCCTGTGGTGTAAAACTAATCCGCCAGGCCAAGCCTGCGCTCCACTTCTTCGAGCGGGATAGGCTCCTCGCCGCTCTTCAGGAATTCCTCGTAGGCGGTTTCGGCCAGGTAAGCGTCTTCGAGATCCTCGATGGTCCGCTCAAGCGCCTCCCGGATGAAATAGCTCTTGGTTCTTTTCGTGGCCCGGGCAAGAACTGCCAACCTCTGCGTCAATTCTTCCGGGAGCCTCACCGTATGCATGTTTGGCATGTCGTGTCCTTTCGTATTAATTGTAATACAATTTATACAAATCTTCGTGCACAATCAAGGACCGATTGCGTTCTCGGTTTCATGTGTGATAAAGGACGTTATCGTGCGACACGAAGTCGCATAGTTGAGTGTATTCAGGTATTTGCCTTGAATACCCGGCATGTTCCTGCCGGTCTCTACGCGGGCGTGCTTGCCACGCGCTGTGTGGTTGGTGC
>JAJYTC010000173.1 GCA_021793275.1 Deltaproteobacteria bacterium
AAAGGTCAGTAACAGGAGTTGATCGAGGTACTCTTTTGTTCCCACCGCAGCCGTACAGCTCGATAGCATTTCATGGTCCGCCAGGTGTCGCAGAGCGGCGTTATCGAGCAGGAGCACGTGTTGGGAGACCAGAAACTGGACCGTTTCGCTCTCCGAGGAAGACAACCCGATCCGCCTTGCGATAGCGGGGATCATTTCTCCGCCCGCGGCCGCATGCCCGCTGCCGATGCTCTTGCCCACGTCGTGGAGAAGGCCTGCGAGCAGCATGGGCGCCGGGTCTCCCAAATCATTTGCAGCCGTGCTCAGTTCGGGCTCTGCCTCGCAATACGCGCCGGCAATGATCTTTTTTAATTCGGAGACCGTGCGCAGATGATGCTCCTCGACAGGATAGAGGTGGAACTTGTCGTGCTGAACCAGAGCGTGCACCGAGGCAAGTTCGGGGATAAGGGCGGTCATGAGCCCGTAGTCGTAAAAACGGCGCAGAACCGGGACTTCGATGGAGTCGGCTCGCAGAAGTTCGAAAAACTCATCTTTAACGGCAGGATCTCCGGAAGCACCGTCGAGGACATTTTTGTTGTGAGAAATCCATTGCCTGGTGACGTTTGCCATGCCGAGGCCGTGCTGCGCACACAAGACGAAAAGATGAACCATGTGCGCGGGACTCGCCGGGTAGCGTTCGGTTTGAATGTAAATCTTCCCCGACCTGGAAACGATTCCTTCCTCTATTACGGCGCCGGTCTCTTCAGCCTTGGGGGAAAGGCCCTCGTCGAGCCTTTCCCAGAATTCCCGGGAAACCGTGGCGACGCCTTTAAACAACCGGTGGACGTCCTGCATGAATATTTCCACCGGCAGAAAACCGGATTTTTCCGCGTATCCCAGTTTGTCCGCAATCATTTCCTGGTCGTCGAAAGAAAGCATGCCTCCCTCACGTTCCGACTCGGCCTTGAGGAGGTTCCAATATCGACAGTATGTTTTCTCGGCGGTTTGAAGGAAGTCTACCTCCTGCCGGGTGAGATAGCCCAGGAAAATAGCGTCATCGAGGTTTCGGACCTTCGATTCGATCCGGCATCCGGCCCGGATGTCGCGAATCTCGGAAAGTCCTCCCGGGTTTTCCTCGATGTCGGGCTCGAGCCAGTTCCGGGGGTTACTCAGCAGCTCGTTGCGGGCCGCAATGGATTCGCGCAGTGAACGCAAAAAAGCGCTGCGGTTTTCGGCGATGTAGTTGTCGATTCGCAGTTCGAGCCGCTCCGCGAGGGCGCGGTTGCCGGAAATGTACCTCAGGTCCAGGAGCTTGAGGAAAAGGCCGGAATCTGTGCGCGCCAGCTCCATTATCTCCGCCGTCGATCCCTGGTAGGCTTCAACGGTCCATCCGGCTTCGATGAGCGGTCCCGTGATCTCATCGGCCCAGGTGTCTTTGGCGGGCGAATCGTCCGCTTGAATGCAGAGTATCTCGACGGGTTGGGTCGGACCGGAAAGGCCGCGTCCGAAAAGACCTATGGCAGCGATCGCTCCTCCCGCCCGAAACGACTCGGGACCGGTCTCAAGCCGGTTTGCAAGCCGGTTGTATAGAGAAATGACGGCAATCTCGAGCAGGCTGGTATGCCGGTCAAACGCCTGAGCGCCGCCTTCCTCGATGATAAGCTCGCGTTGCCTTCTTAGTGATTCCGAAATATTTTCGTTCATACGCTTTCCTGTTTCCAACTGTATATGAAAAGATAAACCGGGCTCACTGTTCGCCCTGTCTTTCAAGTTCTTCCCTGATGCGCACCAGATCGCTTCTTATACGTTCCATTCCGGCCAGTCGTTCGCTCAGGCCGGACTCGATCCGGGCCGCTTCCTCTTCTCCCTTGTGGCGAAGATCGATGCCGCTTTCTATCGCCTTCGTAATTGCGCCTGCCACGGTATCCATGTCGCCGATTATTCGGCGCCGAAAACGCGAAGCGCTTCGATTGAGCCTGTCGAGGAAATCCGACCTGGCCCTGCCGGCCTGCATCTCTATCAGCTCCAGCATATGCCGTTTCCTCTTATTGAGGATCTTTTTGTCGGCGGTGCGAATAGCCCACTCCCGCAGGCGCTGAAATTTCCACCTCCCGCTTATGTATGCGGGGACGATCTGCGTGAGGGAATCGGTAAGCATGTCCAGACCGACTGCATCGCCGCGCAGCTTGTAGTGGAAGGAAGACTCGGAGGCGCGCAGGGATTCAGCCTCAACCGTTTCGAACGGAACGGAAAAAAGGTGGGAGGAAAAATTGAGAAGCGAGTCGGTCATCACGTTCACTTTTGCGGCAAACCTGCCGCAAACCGCGTCAAACGAGCTGGTAAGCCGCCCGTCTTCGAGTTCGAGCCATGTCGTGAAGTGCTCCTGGATCTTTTCGGAAACGAACTGCTCGAGCGTGTCGTTGAGCTCTTTTAACGACAGCTCCTTTTTCGATTCCCGAAACGCCTCGAACTCCTCGCTCATCTCGGACGTCAGCCTTCTTTTCATCTCCGCTATCCCCGGGTCCAGCTCGCTTGTTACCAGGCGCCGGAGTTCCGAGCTGAAAACGGCGTCAAACGTATTTCTTTCTTCGATCAGTTCCTGCTTCCTGCTCTCGAAGGCGGCTATCTTTTCGCGTATCTGTTCGACGGGCGTTCCAAGGGATTTGAGCTTGAGTTCGGTTTCAAGCCTCTCGCGTGAAAGGAGCTTCAAAAGGTTGCCGGAAACCGACTCGAGCAGCACCTTGCCTTTGTCTTTTGCCAAAAACCGGTCGAGGGCTTCGGAGAAACGAGGAAGGCCGCTTGCGGAAAGCTCTTCGGCCGATCCGTTCTGCTTGGCCCGCAGGCCCAGCTTGGCGGAAATCGGAAATATCTTGAAGTTGTCCGGCCCCATGATCTCTTCGAGGGTCCGTTCGGCGAACGCCAGCGCCTTGCTCACCTCTTCGTCCGAGAGATAATCGGTTTTGTTCAAAAGGAAAAATATCCTGGCGGCGTATTCACGCACGTCTTTGAGGAATTCTATTTCCGCGCTGCTGACGGGCTGGTCTACCGAGAGCAGAAAAAGGGCCGCGTCGGACCTCGGAAGAAACCGGTAGGCTACGTCCGTATTATGAATGTAGACCGAACCGACCCCGGGGGTGTCAACGAGCCGCACTCCATCCTTGAGGTAGGGCGAAGGATAAAAAACCGTTACCTCCGAGACCCCTTTCACATTGTTCGGATTGCCTGTCTCGGTAACGTAATCGGAAACGGATTCGGCCGGGATGTCGGCCGTTTCCCCGTTTTTGAAACACACCTTCGCAGCCTTTGCTTCGCCGTAGACCAGCACCGTAACGATGGAGGTGAGGGGAATGACTGAAACGGGAAGAATCTCTGCGCCGAGCATGGCGTTTATCAGGCAGGTTTTACCCCTTTTGAATTGTCCTACGACCACCAGATTGAATGTATTGGTCTCGAGTTTTTCCCGCCACTCCAGGCAGGATTCCCGGTCGGAAAGGCCCAGGTCGAGCATTCGTCCCATGACTTCGAAAATACGGTCTCTGAGATTTTTGAAATTACCGATTTGCGCCTGCCGGCAGGCAATCGGTTCGGCAATGGCGGACATAATATCTCCGGTCACCTACTGCCGGGCGTCGCGGCCAGGCAGAAATCGAAAAGCGTTTGACGAGCAAGGGCAGATGCTGTTAAGTCGAGTTTGCATCAAGAATCATGATAAACTATAATAAAACCTCTGTTAATCTCAAGGCAAATAGATCCCGGGGCGATTTGCCGCCGCTTAATTTCCCTAGCAACACGAGGTATTCCAGCATGCTTAAGCAAGTTGTTGTGGCCGGCAGGCAGAATTGTATCGTCCTGCTGCTTGCAATACTGATCGCGATGTTTTTCGTCGGCGCAGGCTGTGCGAAAGCTCAGGGTGATACTTATCGGCATCTGGAACTTAAGCTGGTCCGAGCCGGTTTTTCCCGCCCCATGGTCGACAGGGCCTTGCGGTCCGCTCCGCCCCCGATGTTCCATCTCGTCTGCGATACGATGAGGACCGGACTGGGGCCTCCTAGCTACGCCCATTTCCTTGCGCCCTCCGAGATAGCAGCCGCGCGGCGGTTCATAGAAGACCACAGGTACTGTTTCCAGGAGGAAAAAGCCGAGTATGGCGTGGATCCGGCAGTTATTTCGGCGATTCTCCTTGTTGAAACCGACTTCGGGACATTTACCGGAAAAACTCCCGTTTTGGCGGTCTTTTCCTCTTTCGCCATAATGGATCGGAAAGCCAATCGCGACAGGGTATGGTGGTCGCTTTCTCCGCAGGACCGTAAGAATTGGGGGCGCAAGGCTTTCGACAAAAAACTGATCGAGCGCTCTGCCTGGGCCTACCGGCAGTTGTGCGCGCTGTTCGAACTCGAAGAAACGCGCGCAATGAGCGTGGCGTCCCTGAGAGGCTCTGTAATGGGCGCAATCGGCTGGCCGCAGTTTTTGCCGACCAGCTTGGTGAAATACGGCGTAGACGGCAATGGCGACGGGCGAATTGATCTAAACGAGGCTCCGGACGCCATTTTCAGCATCGCCAATTATCTGCGGGCCTACGGATGGTGTCAGGCAAAAACATTCCCGCAAAAAGAGGCCGTGATCTTTGGTTACAACCACAGCACGCCCTATGTGCTCACTGTCCTGGGGATAGCCAAAAGGACCTCGGAGGAGTTGCGGTAACGGCCTTTACAACTTGTAGCCGATTTTTCGCAGCAGGTCCTTTCGCCAGGCGATTTCGGCTTCATCCTCCACGCCCTTGGGCGTAAAGCCGTCCACGACCCCGAGAATCGCGCGCCCGAGCTGCGTTTCGGCGATGATCACCTCCGTGGGGTTGGCCGTGGCGCAGAATATCCTGCATACCTCGGGGACCATCTTGATGGTGTTGAGGACGTTTATCGGATAAAAGCCCGGACCCAGAAAAATCAGGAAGCTGTGCCCGGCGGAAATGGCCTTTGCATTCCTGCGGGCAAGTTCGATCATTTCCGGGTCTGTTCCCGACCACCTGACAAGGCATTTCCCGGAGGCTTCGCAGAGGGCCGTGCCGAATTTTATGCCCGGCACCGCACAGACCAGGCTCTCGTGGATGTCCTCGACGCTTTTTATAAAATGAGTCTGGCCCAAAATGAAATTGATCTCTTCGGGTTTTTCGATCTTAACTGTGATGAGCTGCATGCTTTGCTCCCTTTTGCAATGAAATTTTCTGCGCAAAAAACGAATCGTCCCGTTGCAATTTAATACCTGCCGTATTCCCTTGTGAATTCGATCATTGTCCGCACATTTTCCGCGCGCGCTTCATCGATAAGGGCCGAACTGCTCATTATGAACCCGCCTCCATCGCCGCAAACGTCTATCAGTTTCCTGCAATATTCCTTGACATCGTGCGGCGTTGCGGTAACCAGCAGCGAGTTCGGCACATTCCCCATAATGCAGACCGTATCGCCCAGTTTCTTTTTGGCCTCGAAGATGTTTGTCCGTTCAAAATGATAGATGCACTTTCCTTTGGGAACATCCCCGATGGTGTCGAGCCGGGAGTCGTAGGCGCCTTCAATGAGAAGATACGGAGTGCAGCCGGCCTCACACAGCTCGATAATAAGCCTTTGCAGGGTTGGCCAGTAAAACTCGTTGAAATGCGCGGGGGACATAAAATTGTCGGCGCCCTTGTGCAGGGGGATGAAGACTCTCGGGTTCCCTTTGGCCTTGGCCCCGTTGATGCCTGCAGAAATAATGAAGGGAGTTATCTGTTCGACGGCGCGCTTCAGCTTTTCCGGCCTTCTGTAAAGGTCCGTCATCGCTCCCCTGGTGCCGCGCAGATTGTCTGCAATCATGTCGTAGGGGGCAAAGACGGTCTGTTCCTTGATGGACGGAAACCCCAGTCTTTTTAGTTCCTCGGCGAATTCGGAAAATTTGCGGACCCATTTCAATTGCTTTTTCGCCCCCTCCAGGATTGTCTCAAGGGCGCTTATCACTTCCGGATTGGCGAAGGCGGGCAAAACCGACGGCCATGCATAGCCAAGGCAAATGGTCTCGAGCGGGGGGAGTTTGGATAGACCCTCGAGATTTCCGGCCAGCCGGGGCAACACGGTTTTAAGAAGGTACTCGCCCGGATTTTTCAGGAACTGATCGTATTCTTCAGCCCGCATATATTCATCTTCAACAAACTGGAACGAGCGGGTTTCGGAAACGCCGTGTCCCGGCCATTTCAAGGCTTTGAAATCAAGGGCCGAAAGGACCTCGTCCATGGCATAGACCGTAAAATTGACGCTGTATGTTGCATCCGGTTCGAAGTCGAGGATGGTTTTACGCCACGCGCCGATCGCTTTATCGGGGTCTTTGTAGGCTTCTGCGGGAGTTATGCCTGAATAGTAGCAGTTGAAAAAGGCAAACAAAGGGACCACGGGCACCCTGTCCGGTTCCCTCAAACCGATTGCATCAACAATTCGCTTTTCCCGCTCTTCGTATAGTTGCTCTGATGTGGCGTTCATCCGATGGCTCCCTGTGTTTGTTTTTGTCACTTTTCCGATATCACAGATAGCTTCCCGTGGCAAAAGGAGGCTCTTTTTTTAAAGAGGGATTGATAAAATATATTTTATATAATATAGTTTCGCTCGGAGGTTCCCCATAAATGAGCACCCGATCCAAAGCGACTCGCGCCATTGGAAATCGCAACGGCTCCCCCCCGGCTGTTGAAGCCCCCGGCGCGTCGCGTTTCAAAAAACCCAAATCCTTCGTCGAAACTGTTGCCGACTACCTGCGGGAATCCATCCTGCGGGGCGAGATGAAACCCGGAGAGAAGATAAATCAGAATAAAGTCCTGGAGGGGCTGGGCATAAGCAGTATTCCATTTAGAGAGGCTTTGCGGCTCCTTGAAAAAGAGGGGCTGATCGTTTCTCGATCGGGCAAAGGCAGTTGGGTTGCCGGAATTTCGCACAAGGATTTGGAAGAAACTTTCGAGATGCGGGAGATGATCGAGGTTTTCGCTTTAGAATTGATTGGCAAGCGTGAAGCCGAAGGTATAAACGTTAAGGAAAAGCTCGGTTCGCTATTTCGAGCAGTCCACTCCGACAACATCGGCCCCGAATTCTGCCTGGACTTCCATCTCAACCTGATTCAACTGGCGGATAACAGTAAGCTGCTAAACCTCTATGTCGGCTTATCGAACAACATACGCCGCTACCAAAGCATATCTTACGCGGTCAGCAGCCATTCCTGCATCGAAGAGCACCTACCGATCCTCTCACCGCTTCTGGCCGGAGATTATGAAGGAGCAAAGCTTGCCGTAAGGCGTCATCTGAGCGAGCTGAAAAGCAGCATTTTAGAGTCTGCCGAATTTTCAGACTGATGCCGGCATCGGGTGATTGACCGGGGGAAGTTGCGTTATCGGCACTCAGGCCCTGGATGTGCATTGAATAAACAGCTAAGGGGTTTGCTATGCGCAGATCGGAAATGACTTCCTACGAGAGGGTTATGACCGCCCTCGAAGGAGGAAAGCCCGATAGAGTTCCCGTTATGCCTTTCACCCGTGATTGGGCGGTAACCCGGGCGGGTTTCACTTTTTCCGAAGTCCTGGAAAATCCCCATAAATATGTCTATGCGCAATACAGGGCCTTGAGGGACTTCCAGGCCGATGTAGTCTGGGACTTGATGGGAGTTAATGCCGAATGTGAGGCAATGGGCTCTGTTCTCAAATTCCAGGATGACGCCCCGCCTTCCGTTGTCGAATTCTTCGTCGAAGAACTGTCGCGGGACCTGCCGAGGCTTCGGCTGCCAAACCCGTATAAGGATGGAAGACTGCCGGAGTTGCTCAGGGTTGTTCAGCGCCTCAAGGAATTGGTGAGGAGCGATACGCCTGTCATAGCCTATGTGCAAGGGCCGTTCCGCCTTGCTGCAATGCTCAGGGGAACCGAGCGGTTGCTGAAGGATATGTACAAATCCGGCGAGAAGTGTCATGAATTGCTCACAATAGCAACTGACAGCCTCATTATCTATGGCGCGGCCCTTGTGAACTCCGGGGCGGATATCATCATGATCGCCGAGCCTTTTATGTCCGCGGACATGATGTCCAGGGACCTTGCCCTCCAAGTCGAACCCTACTTTACCAGGCTGGCTGAGGCGCTCAAAGAGACGGGCGCCAAAGTTCTGGTGCATCTCTGCGGAAGCTTCAATGACAGGCTGGACATGCTCAAAAAGATGGGAACTCATGGTGTAAGTCTCGATGAAAAGAACGATCTTGCCAGGGCGCGCGAAGTCCTGGGGCCGAAGACTTGCCTCATCGGCAATGTGAGCCCCTCAGGTACGATTTTCATGGGCACGCCGGAAGCGGTTGCAAAAGAAGCGAGGCTGGCAATCGATAATGCCGGCAGGGAAGGGGCCTTTATACTGGCATCGGGCTGCCTTATCCCCAAAGCCGCGCCCGGGCGGAATATTGAAGCAATGATTCAAGTGGCGAAAGAGACCGGATACTAATTTTGAGGAGGATTACAGTGGTTAGAAAACATTTTTCGGATGTCGGAAGAGAGGAGAGCAAAAAGGAAGGTTTCAAGGGCTTCTATGCTCGATATCTATGGAGCAGGGATGATAATTGCCCGAACTTTGCCATGCGGCTTATGGAGATTGAGCCCGGCGGCCATACCTCTTATCACTCCCATCTCGAGGAGCACGAGTTTTACTTTCTTGAAGGCGAGCCCGGCTATGTCGATGACAAGGGTGTTGAAACCAAACTCAATGCCGGCGATACCGTCTACGTTGCCGCCGATGAAGCCCATCAGATCAAAAATCTCGGTAATACGGTCATGAGAATGATTTGCATGATTCCCATCCTTCCCGGAGGGGACGGAAAAGCGCCGGCGCCTCGCCCCGACGGAAGAGGTTATGTCACGCAGGACATGCCTTCTTCCGGCTGTTGACGGGTTGAAGCGGATCTCTAAAACAGGCTGCATTTTTTTAAAAGGAGGTATGGATGGAAATAGTCAGAAAAGTCGATACACTCCCGTGGGCGCCTCACCCGGTCATTCCGGGAATTATGATCAAGCCCTTGATATCTCTAAAAGAGCACAAGCTCGATGTTACTTGCATGTTGGTCAATGTGCCGGCGGGCAGGGAAGTTCCGGAGCACATTCACGAAAAACAGGACGATATCCTGTATCCCCTCAAAGGCAAGGGTGTCATGTGGGTCGACGGCGTAGGAGACTTCGCCCTGGAACCGGGGGTGATCGTCAAGGTGCCGATCGGGACAAAGCATAAGATATTTGATGTCGAGGAGGAGTTGCTGATCTATGATGTCTTTTTCCCGGCGCTGATTTAAAGCGTTCCGGCGGCGCGAAAGGACAGGAGGAGCATATGGCTTTTCTCAGTCTGAGGGAGCGTTTCTGGAATCGTTTTACAGGTAAAGATGTCGACATGACGCCTGTCGGGACGACCAATACCTACGGAGTCGTCGCCCTGATGAAGGCGTGCGGCTACGAGAGGCCTCTGGCGGATAGGGACCCGGTTGCGCTGACAGAGCTTGGTTATGCCGTACATAAATATGCCGGCTTCGAGTGGGTGAAAGCCATGGGCTGGGATATTACCATACTGAGCGAAGCCTTCGGTTGCGAACTGGGTCCTGCCAAGATCGACGAGATCGG
>JAJYTC010000174.1 GCA_021793275.1 Deltaproteobacteria bacterium
GGATTTGTGCTGGGGGTCCTTTTCATTGGAGAGTATGGAATATCACGGGACACAGCAACCCTTGACACCATTGCTGTTGATCCGGCTCACCAGCGCAAGGGCATCGGCAAGCAGTTGATTAACGAATTTTTGGAGCATTTGAGGGCCCTCGGCGTTCGAAAAGCGAGCACATTGGTCGACTCGAATGATCCCAAGATGACGCGTTTCTTTACAGAGAACCTGTTTAGCCCTTCTAAAATTATTAACCTGGAACGAAGTCTTTGACCGGTTTTGTTTTCAACCGAGAAATTCCTCCAGGGCCTCGGCCGTCTCCTTCGGCTTTTCCCAGTGAAGCGAGTGACCGGCATCGAACTCTTTGAGTCGCGAATCGGCTATTTCCGAGAGGAGAGCTTCCTGGTCAGGCCGCGTAAATGCTTCGTCCTGGTTTCCCCACAAAAGCAGCGTGGGAGCGGTAATCTTTCGCAGGATCGGGCCATGGTCCACCTGGACAAGCCCTGAGAATGCCGCGCGCCAGACGTGTGCGGGAACTTTCATAGTCTCCGAGACGATCATTTCCATGAAACCAGTTGGAACGGGATTGGAGGTCGCCTGAAATTTGGCTGCAAAGCTCCTTGGAATGGGGTCTTTAAGCGCATCGATACGAGGCTTTACTTCCAGGAGGGATGTTTTGCCGGCGAGGGAGGGCGCCGAACTGATGAGTACCAGCCGCCCGACCCGATCCGGAAAGCGGGCAGCGAACAGCTGGGCTATAAAGCTCCCCATCGAATGACCCACAAGGTCGGCCTTATCCAATCTCATGGCATCCATCAGCAGCAAAAGATCCCCGGCAAAATCCTCCACGGAATAGCAGCATTCAGGCTTGTCGGAATCGCCGTGGCCCCGCTGATCGGGAGCAATTACCCGGCAGCTCGGTGAGAGGGCCTCGAACACGCCGGAAAAAGACCTCCAGGAATCGACGTAGCCGTGTAAAAAAACCACAGGGGTCCGGACGCCCTCGCCCCTATGGGCGTAATGAATCGTAACTCCTGATTCAAGCGGTATCCTGCCAAAGCGGAACTCTTCAGCCCCCGACGGTGGAGAAATCTTTATATCAGACAAGATGTACTCCTCATTTTTGCTCCGGTGATTTTTGACATGCGCAGTCTGCGAGATCGAGGGATGATACCGCACAGACGGCCAGGAGGCAAGGAAGAGAACAGAACCGAACAGCGGACACATGTCAAGGCTCTCTCGATGCAGCCCTGAATGCTGAAAATGCCCTCTGCCCCTTCGTGATTGGGCACAGGAATTTTCTGTTCGCAGGTCATCCCAACGGCGCCAATGCGGCCGCCTCTGTCTACAGCCTCATTGAAACAACCAGGGCCTGCGGGCTCGATCCTTATCGGAACGCTTACGCAGATATTTCATCTGTCTTAGTATTGCTTCATCTTGAAAAAAGCTCCTTTTGCCGAGGCCCGTAACTGGCCTCGAATACCGGCACTCAATGCGGCTGCAGGCACTTTTTTACCTGCCTGGCCAAGTGCTCTTTAACGAAAGCGAGCGCTCGCATAGGATCCTCATCGAGATCGATGGCCAGGATCTCCCGGACATCCGGTATGTCCAACTCGATGCATACCTTTTTTAAATTCATCGCTCCAAACCTTCCAAAGAAAAGGGATTATTCAAGGCGTGCTCGTTTGCCGCAAGGTCCTGCCGTGATGCTCACCCGGCCTGCCGCAAAAGCATCCTTGGGACAATGATGGCAACCGAGCATGAAAGAACCAGCCTGCCGTGGCAAAAGGCGTCCTCAATTTCGGCTTTAGTCCAGATGGGATTTCAGTCCCTGGTTCTTTTGCTGCTCCAGCCGCCGGACGAGTTCCTTGAGAATTCGGAGCGCATTCTTCTCATCACCGTCTATTACGGTCATCTTCATTCGGGCAAACGCATCGTCGCTGATAGTCAGCACCATTTTATTTTCCTTAATTATTTCCTATAAGCGTTTTGGCTGACGCAATCTCTTGAGCCAGTTCCCATTCATCCGGGCGCAATTCACCGGGCTGGATATCGATTTGAAGCGCCTCGGCCATTCCCGCCTCGATTGCCTGTTTCAATTCGCGGGGATCGATCCTGCGGCCGAGGATCTCATGGAGCGAAACCGTCCGGGACCTTAGCTTCTCACGAACCGAGTCAGGCGAGTCCGAATCGGTCTTGATGATTTTCGCCCATATATCTTCCTGAGGTTCCAAAACGATGGAACCATGTTGAAGAAGCGATGCCCCCTGCCATTTTTGGGCGCTCCCGACAAACTTTTTCCCCTGGTGGACGATATCCGCAACGAGCGCATGCACAAAACAGATGTCGGATTTGGCCGACCTTGCTTTCTCACGCCCCAGTTCCGCCTGGACGCCGAGCAGACGGAAGCCCGCAAGCAGCCCCTCGCAGAGCAGACGATATGCGGCATCAAGAGAAGATGGAATTCCCTGCCTGCAATCGGCAACTACGCTGTACGTGAGGTCGTTTTCGTGGAGTACGGCCCGGCCGCCCGTTGCTCTTCGAACGACATCAAGACCGAGCTTTCGGCAGGCGGATAGATCGATGGAGTGGAGCTTCTGGAAATAGCCCAGGGAAACGGCGGGAGGCTCCCACCGGTAAAAGCGCAATACCGGCTGCGACTCGCCGGGCACATGCAATTGAAGCAAGGCCTCGTCGATGGCCATGTTGAGCGATGCCGGAAGGGCGCCCGTGTCCAGAAGACGCCATCGGCTCACAGGAGTTCTCCAAAAAAGAACGGCGCCTTGTAAGAGCTTCGAACCAGCGGTCCGGAAGCTGCGCTCTTGAAGCCCATGCCGATTGCTTTCTCCTTCCAGCGATTGAATTCTTCGCGAGATGCGTAACGCGCGACGGGCGTATGGGCGAGTGAAGGCGCCAGGTACTGGCCGATGGTCACCATGTCGCATCCCGCCGCAGCGAGGTCGTGCAGAACGGACTCGATCTCGTCGGCGGTCTCTCCCAGGCCAAGCATGAAGCCGGATTTCACCACAATATCGGGAGTGAGCGATTTGGCTTGCCGCAACAACGTGAGGGAGCGGGCATAATCGGCCCCCCGCCTCACCGCCCTGTAAAGCCTTGGAACCGTCTCGACGTTGTGGGCCAGAATATCGGGACCGGACTTCAGAACAGTTATAAGAGATTCCTCGGAGCCCAGAAAATCGGGCGCCAGGACTTCAACCCTCACACCGGGACAAAGCCTGTGCAGTTCGTTTACAACCGCCGCGTAATGTCGCGCGCCGCCATCAGGCAGATCATCCCGGGTAACGGATGTAACGACCACGTGGGCCAGGCCGAGTTTTGACACGGCAGAGGCCAGTCTCACCGGTTCATCGGGAGCGGGGGGACCTTCGGGACGGCCGTGTTTTACGGCGCAGAAGGCGCAAGTGCGCGTACAGACTTCTCCAAGGATGAGAAACGTTGCCGTATGATGCGAAAAGCACTCACCCCGGTTGGGACATCGGGCGGTGTCACAGACGGTGGGCAGCCCGAGTTGGGCCAAAAGGCCGCTTGTCTCCTCGATTCGATCCCTTCCTTCGCCTCTTTTTGCCCGGCGCACTTCGCCGATCAGCCAGGCCGGTGTTGTCGGATTCATAATGAAGTCCCTTTCGGTGGAACGTGGATGGCCCGATCATGAAGCGCCTGTGAAACCTCCAGCACGGCCTCGGAAAGAGTCGGATGCGTGTGTATAGTCTTCATGATCATACGTGAGGGGATAGCAGCCCGCATGGCGAGCGCAATTTCCGAGATCAGGTCGGCCCCGTGAGCTCCGATGATATGAGCCCCGAGGATTTGATCGGTTTCCGCATGAGCGATGATCTTTACAAGCCCTTCGAGTTCCCCGAGGGCCTGAGCCATTCCAAGGGATTTGAAGGGAAAACGGCCAACGCTTACCGGGTAAAGATTCCGCGCCTCTTCTTCCGATATCCCGACCGAGGCGTACTCAGGGATACTGAACACACAGCGGGGCACGACCCGGTGATCCATCGCGCTTTCCCTGCCCAGGGCATTTTCTGCGGCGCAGATCCCCTCGGCAAAAGCCACATGCGCCAGCAGCCACCCGCCGGTCACATCTCCGGCCGCGTAGTGGTCCGGGACGGATGTTTGAAGATGCTCGTCCACAACAATATATCTACCGTCCATCGCGATCCCTAGTTCTTCAAGGCCGATCCCCTCGGTGTTGGCTCTCCTCCCAACGGCCTGGAGGATGGTATCGGGAGTGAGTTCGGTCCCGTCTGAGAGAAGAACCGTAAAACCTTCGCCCGACTTGACAACGGAATCTATCGTAGCGCCACAGTGAACGCCCACTTTGCGCCGCTTCAAAATGGAGAGGAGGTTTTCGGCCATCTCCCGATCTTCATGGGGCAGAATGTGATCGAGGGCTTCGACCAGGGTCACCCGGGAACCCAGTTCACGGAAAATAGCCGCCATCTCAATGCCGACAGCGCCGCCTCCAACGACAAGAAGATGGTCGGGCAGATAAGAAATGTCGAGGATGTCATCAGCCAGGAAGATTCGGGGGCTCTCGGGGAAAACGGTCAGCCCGACAGGCCGTGAACCGGTCGTTATGACTACCTTTTCGGTCTCGACCACGCTCAGCTCTCCGTTCTTTTGCAGCTCGATTTTCCCGTGTCCGGCCAATACGGCCCGACCTTCCATCAGGTCGATCCTGTGCGCCTGGAACAGGCCCTCGATGCTTCTTCGCAGGCTGGTGACAACTCGCTGCTTTCGGGCAATTATGGCAGAGATATCGGGTACGGCTTCGACGGGCTTAAAACCGTACTCTCTTGCCCGCCGCATGGAACGGGCCACGTCGGCTGAGGCCCTGACCGCCTTCGTCGGAATGCAGCCACGGTTGAGGCAAACACCCCCGACGAACTTCTCCTCGACAACAGCCACCCTCGCGCCAAGCTGAGCGGCCCTGACAGCCCCCTGATACCCTGCAGGGCCGCCTCCCAGAAACGCTATATCGCAGGATTCGTTCATTTCCGTTCACCGTTCACTGCACAATAATTGTAGGCTCAACGACGACTTCACTTTTAAACGACTGGTTTATGGTTGAATATTTGAGGGCCATGTCGAGGGCGCGCTGAACAACTTCACGCGGCTTGTTTTTTACAACAAGCTTCGGGTAAAGCGTTACCTTTTTGAACCATGAGGTCCTGTCGATAAATTCCTCCACTTCCCCCACCGCTTCACACTCGAAGGACACCAGATCCATTTTGAATCGTTCCGCCACCCAAACCACCATCATGTGGTAGCAGGTGTTGGATGCCGCCATGAAGGCGTCCTCAGGGGTGAGGATGTTTGAAGCTCCGTAGAGGTCCGGAGGCGCCGAGAATACGGTCTCCGCGCCGTTTCCGCACCACGTGTAGCCCATGTGCTCGCCTCTCCACTCGACCTTATTTTTATATATCGGCATATCGTTATCCCTCCGTCCCATTGAGAATTTCATCGACAGCACGCGCGATTTCCTCGGCTACAAGTTGAGCCGAGGCCTTCTCTTCAGGACTCAGGTCCCGAAGGCTTGTCGGCGCCTCGAGGCCATGCTTTTTTAGAATTTCAGGGATCAGAATCGACCTTGCGGGCTTGCCCGAGAGCTTCTCGGTGCTTTTTTGGGCACAACGCTTCTCGCATCCGTCCACGGTGATGGTGGGATACCTCGCCGCAAACTCCCGCTCTTCTTTGCCTCCGGCAAGAAAAAGGGGAAGGCAAATGGTTACGGTCTCCGCCGGCCTGATATCATCCAGCACCCTGCGGCAGGCTATCCGAGAGAGCGTACCTTCGCAGACAGCTTCTCCGCTGCATGACACTATGCCTACTTTCAAGACCTCGAGACTGATCATCTGACACCTCCCGCAGCAAGATCATCGACGACCCGGGCCAGTTCATCGGCGGCAATTGCGGCAAGTCTGCGGCCGTTTTCGTCAAGCTCGGCAATGCCGTCGGGCTTGAGGTCTTTATGAGCCTTGTAGAAGTTGATAGCCTGGAAGGACTGGGCCGGTGTCACGCCTTGCGCCTCGACGCTCTTTTGGGCACAGCTCTTGGGACAGCCGTCTATCGTGATAACTGGATTTGCTGTCACCAGTTGTTTTGCTTCCGAGTCTTCGATCACCAGGAGCGGCAGGCAGGTGGTGACGACCACGCCCGGTCTCACGCGATCCATCAGTTCATACGCCGTCTCACGGGCAAGGGCGCCGTACACCTTGCCGATTCCGCTGCAGGGCAAAACGACAACCTTTTTGGCTTTTTGACTCATTTATTCTTCATCTCCTCGGCGATTTTTCCCTGCATGAGATCGAGATATTTGTCGGCCGCAAGCAGGTTCGCCCTGTCGTTATCGAAATCCGCAAGCTGAATCTTGTATATCCAGCCCGCTCCGTAACAGTCTTCGTTTATCAGGTAAGAATTTGATTCCATCTCAGGGTTGACTTCGATCACTTTGCCCGATACCGGGGACAAGATCCCGAAGGTGGCCTTGATGGTCTCGATCTTTCCGATCTCCCCGCCCTGCTTTACCTCGGTCCCCACTTCGGCGGTCTCCAGAAAAGCCACATCGCCTTTTGCCTTCTGGAGGAAATCGCTTACGCCGATCAATGCCGAATCCCCGTCCACGTCGGCCCAGAAGTCATCCTGACTGTAGAAGTAGCCTGTCCTCACCTTGAACACGAACTTGTCATAGGTCGTTTCCAAAAACTCGCCCATCATGTGCCTCCCTCTCTATCCGTTCAGGATTTTGCCAACTTCTTTCACGATTCTGTTCACCTGAATGCTTCCCGCAAATCTTGGCTCGCTGTCGATCACAACCAAGGGAGGAGGATACTTGCCGTTCACCAGCAACTGGCCGGGCTCGGTTTCTTTTTCCTCCGAAGAAATGGTCAAATCGATCAGAGCCGTGCTGGTTTTCCCCGGAAAGTTCGATTCCAGAGCTTCTCTGAGTTCATCGCACTTTTGCGCCAGCATCGCCATGTATTCCGGACCGCGCAGGGTAGAGCCGCAAGAGCAGCCTCCCCCGGTCCCGGGAAGATCGAGAATTTTTACCGCGACAAGGTCTTTAGCCATTTGTTTTCTCCTTCCTCCGCAGGGAATATTTTTTCGGCCTTGAGACACCGGAAGAAAACTAAATCTGTTGCCTCGACCCGGCGGGCGGCGCAATGGAGGCCGTGAAGTACTTCTGTTTGAACCACAGCGCCACGTTGACAAGGCTTATAAGAACGGGCACTTCCACCAGGGGACCGATCACGGCGGCAAAGGCCTCTCCGGAGTTCACCCCGAAAACTGCAATGGCTACCGCTATGGCAAGTTCGAAGTTGTTGGACGCGGCTGTGAAGCTCAGGGTCGCCGCCTGCCCGTAATTTGCTCCCATTTTTTTGGACATGTAAAAGGTTATCAGGAACATGACCACGAAGTAGATACAGAGCGGGATGGCGACGCGGATTACATCGAGTGGCAGATCCACTATGTATTCACCCTTAAGGGAGAACATAACGATAATGGTGAACAGAAGCGCTATGAGGGTAATCGGGCTGATTTTGGGGATGTAGCGTTTTTCGTACCACTCGCGGCCTTTGGTCTTCAAGCCGATCAGGCGGGAGAGCATGCCTGCAATGAAGGGGATGCCGAGATAGATGAAAACGCTTTTGGCGATCTCTTTCATGGAGATATCGACTACGGCCCCCGTCATGCCGATCCACTTCGGAAGAATGGTGATGAAGATGTAGGCGTAAACCGAGAAAAAGAGGACCTGAAAGATGGAATTGAAGGCCACGAGCCCTGCGCAATATTCCGTGTCCCCACCGGCCAGATCGTTCCAGACGATCACCATGGCTATGCAGCGGGCAAGGCCGATCATGATCAGCCCCACCATGTACTCGTGATGTCCGGACAGGAAGCTGATCGCAAGAAGGAACATGAGAATCGGGCCGATTATCCAGTTTTGCACAAGAGACAGCGCCAGCACCTTAAAGTTCCGGAACACCCCGCCCAATTCTTCATACTTAACCTTCGCCAAGGGGGGGTACATCATCAGGATCAGACCGGCGGCAATGGGAATGTTGGTGGTCCCGACCTGAAAGTAGTTGATGACGTTTTTAATCCCCGGATAAAGCCAGCCTCCTCCGACACCGACAAACATGGCCAGGAAAATCCAGAGTGTAAGGTAGCGGTCAAGAAACGAAAGTCGTTTGGAAACCGATTCAGTCATAAAAATTCCTCCTACTGACTTTTCTGCAATTTATTATTCGAAATCGAACTGATCCAGGTAAGCGTCGAGCTTCGTCCTGCCCTCCGCACTCAACTGCGGGCAATCGCCGGAGCCTTTTCCGCCTTCAGCCACCTGAGTGGCAAACACCATGCAGGTCGGCTGTCCGCACTCGCGACAATTGGTCTTCGGAAGGAGCCTGAGGATCTCAAGCACTTTTGGTTTCGGCGCTCCTTCGAAGCTTGGCCGAATCTGCGCCCGTCGCTCCCAGGCGTCGTTGATTTCCTGTTTCAGCCATTCGATGATCTTATCTCCCTCTGTTTCGTCCCTGAGAGCGTTGACGCATATCTTTCTCGCGTGGACGGCGATGAGTTTTCCGTGTACCCTGAAAGAAACGCATGGAGGGTCCTTGATGTATTGAAATCCCCCGAGCACAGCATTGAGGTAGGGGATCACTTCGGTAATGTCCTCATCGAGGTGAGCGATACAGTGCAAAGCTTCGGCTTCCGGCCTGCATTCGGGCCGAATGACCTCTTTGCGGTAGCCTTTTAGCAACATGGGACGACTCCTCGATCTCATGAGTAAGGGTTCAGTTCCCGGCGCCTGCTTCCTGCCGCTGCCAATAACTCAGCTCAAAGACCATCGGGGACGAATTTCCCTTCATCTACCGACGTCCAAAGTTGCTCTGGCCTCGGTGAGCCATTTCTTAACCCTGTCTCTTGGCGGAACACTCCCCACGGCCATGACGCGGCTATTGATAAGAAGCGCCAGAGAGCCCACCACCCCGTACCCGGCGATCTCTTTTATATCGGTTATGTGATCGACGCCCGCAGGCAGGTTCAGCTCCGTAAGCACTTCCATTACCATCTGTGTCAAGGCGTGACATTGCTCGCAGCCAACTCCCAGGACTTTAATTTCGAGCCCCCCGGGGGCGTCATCCGCGTAAGGGCGGCCGAGAAATTTTTGAAACTCCCGTAGGAAGGCCCTGCCGTAGCGCTCTTTTGCCTCGCAAGGGATATAGTTGTCCCTTCCAAGTTGCTCCAGCATGAAAGAGCGAACCTCCTCATCGGATTTATCCGCATACGTTCCTGCCATCTCGTCCATGAGCCGCTTGAGGCCGACGATTCCTACCGAAATATTTCCCACGTTGATTCGCGTGATGTCCCTGTCAGCCATCTCTTATCTCCAGGCGAATTATTTTCCGCGCTGCCGATCCTTCCAGCAGACATCCTCATGCCGCAAAATCGGGGAAGGCTTTTGATGACGGTCGGCTTCATCGCCCGATCCAGGATTTCACATCGGCCTTCGACGGGACTTTCCCCACCGACTTTATGTCACTATCCACGATCACCGCCGTCGGA
>JAJYTC010000015.1 GCA_021793275.1 Deltaproteobacteria bacterium
TTCCTCCTGGTCGGGTCTGCAGCGGTAGGCCATCCCCGGAAAGTTCTGAAAAAATGCCGATGATACAGCTTCCCGCTCGATAGGCAATTTCCCGGCCTCTTCTTTCGCGCCGGCTTTCCCAAGGGTTAGTAAATACATTATCACCGCGGATGCGCAGACAAAAAGAAGGCCGCAGAGGATCAGCCCCGCCGTTAATGCGGTCCTTGAGCTGCCGAGAATATAATTCGCCGCAAGGCCGGAAAAAATGATCCACAGCCCGCCTGCGGCTGCATAAATCAGCGCGCCTTTAGTCCCTCCGAAAAGGGATGATTCTTTCTGTGTGCCCGGGTTCGTTTTCAATAGCAGCAATGACCTTTCGCCTGTGCATCCCCGACCATACGTCGGGTCCTGTTAAGTTGTCTTGTAAGCTTTGCGGGCGGATTTTGCAAGCTTGTCGAAAGTCCCTTCCATATTTACTCTTTCTTGAACTCAAGTAGTGCCTATCCCGTCCGCATTTGAAAATGACAAGCCTGTTAAGAAAAAAAGCGGAAAATGAGGAGCATGTGGCCGGGAGCAAAAGAACCAAACCTGAATCTTTTCCTGGTCTCAGGACGCCAGGAGAAGTATTGCGGACAATTAGTCTATTCTGTAGCACAATCATTTATTACTGCCAACCTCTATGCCTGCCAACTTCAGTGTATGAGTATGGATTTTGGCGCCAACGGCGCCCGCGTTCCGATCGCGGGGCGTCTCGTGTGCGGCACAGCCGCCCAGCGATCAGGACCCCGTGGGTGTGCGGAGGGCGCGGCTCCCCGGCGCTTTTGCTCCTTCGAACAATAACCACGGTAGTCGGCAGCCTCACTTTTGCGCGGAGGTTGCTCAAGATCGGATGATGAGATATATTTCCCGTAATTCGATGAATTTAGCGTCACGAGAAGAGGCCGACCGGCATGAAGAAGGCTGATCGCACCAGGCACAAGCTCGATGAAATGGTAGACGGCGTCCGCAGCCAATCCGATCTCGAACGAAAGTTGCAGAGCCGGCGAAACACTTTAGTCGAAAACCATCCTTATATCGTTGGCTACGCGTTTTTGGCCGTGCTTGCCGCGATACTGGTTCTCTGTCACCTGACGGTTTTGGTGATATCTTTCCTCTTTCTCTATTTTATTTCCGATTTAATGACCGGTGACATCCACCGCATCGTCCCTTTCCTGCCCAGGGTCGTGCTCTTCTCCTTACTGTATACGATGGTTGTTCTGGCCATTATACTGCTCTCCTATAAAGTAGTCCCGATGATGCTCAAAAATCTGCCTGAACTCTCCAATCAACTCCGGGTACAGGTCGTAAAAGATCTCAAAAACACGACGGGAAAATGGGACCTCCCGGCCTATGTAAACGTCGATGAACTGAAAGGCTCGATTGTAAAGGCTAGCACTGATATTTTGCATTTCCTGGCGACCAGTCTGACGCCTCTCTATAAGGGATTCATTCAGTTTCTCTTCGCTCTGGCAATCAACTTGTTTTTCTATTTCGAATCGGACAAAGTCGAGCAGGCATTTACACGAAACCCGAACAGCCTTATGACTTTTTTGTTCAAGTTCGCCCAGACGAGATTGAAAATATTCTATGTCTATTTCAGACGAGTCATGGGAGGGCAGGTGATCATTGCCCTCATAAACACCCTTATCTCGCTTGCCGTAATCTTCGGGCTCCATCTGCGTCACCCGTTTTTAATGGTTTTCGTGGTCTTCTTCTGCGGGCTTTTCCCGGTTGTTGGAAACCTGATGTCAAACAGCGTTCTGACCATCAACGCGTTCGTGGCGGGCGGAATGTGGGCAACGGTGATCTGCCTCATTATGTTGATCGCCGTTCACAAACTGGAATACTTTCTCAATTCAAAAATAATCGGGGCGATCGTGCACCTGCCGATGGCCGTTTCCCTGGGCGCGCTGATCTTTTGCGAAGTCCTGCTGGGAATTCCCGGTCTTATCCTTGCCATGCCGCTTATGCTTTTCGTTCGACATGAGCTGGAAAATATCCGGGCGCTTTCTCCCTCTTTTGCCGAAGGCGTCGCCCCTGTGGAATCCCTCGCCAGCGAAGAAGCCAAAAATAAAGCCGAGCCGATCCGTAAAATTATGTAGGCTCCGGGAGTGCCGAACTTCTTACCTGATCGTATCCGATTCTGTTGAGGATTGCCCCCAGCCGCTCCCCCCCTATGTTGTGGGCGAAATAAATGTCGAGGCAGCGTTGGACTATCTCCTGCGCCTCATCTTTAGAGTAAATCCCTTCCATCTCTTTTCCCAGTTGAGGGTGGCGGCCAAGTTTGCCGCCCGCCAAAATGCGCCAGCCCTTTTCGGCCTCTTCAATCGCCCCCGAAGGGCATGTGTCGATACATTTCCCGCACATTACGCACTTGCTCGCATCGATTATCGCAACTGCCGCTCCCGCTCCAACATGGATGGCGTCTTCGGCGCACGCTGGCAAACAAGTGGAGCATCCGGTGCAGCAGGTATCGACCACCCTCGGACGCACCGCCCCTATGATGCCTATATCGGCAATCTGAGGACGCGAACACGCATTCGGGCAGTCGGAAAAACAAATCCGCAGTTCGTGATGAATCTTTAGTTCGCCGCTTGTCCGCCCTTTTAGAAAGCCGGCGATATCACGGCTCAAGAGCATTTTTTCCAAATCTCCTGCAAGCTCTTCGCTTCCGTTGGCACGGTTTGGACAGCCGCTTGAACCAAAACAGGTCTCTATTTGGAACCCTTTGGAATCACTTTGTTTTCCGGACAAAAACTTCTGTCTGCAATCAATGACATGCTTTAGTAAAACTTGGTCGGAGCCTTGCCTCGCAGCCTCTTTTTCCACCTCGAGCCGCGCTCTTCGCCTGACGAAGAACGGCACCTTGTTAACCACTTCTTCCGCTTCCCTGGTCCAGATCATTTATGTGCCTCATTAAATCACAAAAAAAAATTTCCCTGTTTCAGGAAATTTTACACTTCGCCTGTGGTTTTGACCATTGATTTGAGTCAAGATCGTAGGAAAAATAACATTATCAGGGAATTTTCCCCGCTGGTCTTTGCTGGACGGCCGTCTCCTCCATATTTCAAGCCTTGGTCTGGTTCATTTCCGCTGGAAGGGGTATTCTAATGAAAAAAGCGCTCAGGGAACTTGCTGCGGCCATTAACAGGGTGGATCCGTCCGCCGCTTTTGCTTTCAAACTGTGGGACGGAGAAGTCATAGGATACGGCTCCAGCCCGAAGACAACCTTGACCATCAAGTCGCCAACGGTTTCCGAAAAGCTGTTCGGCGAAGGATTTATGGGTTTCGGGGAAGCATACGTCGCGGGTGATCTGGAGGTGGGCGGCGACCTTCAGGAACTCTTGAGGTTGGGATTGAGCGTAGGGTTTGATGGAAAGGCTTCGCTCCGGGAGAAAATTCGGCTCCTGCCTTTCTACCTGAAAACAACCGCAACGGTGCGACAGTCACGGAAAAACATCGCTCATCATTACGATCTGACGCCGGAATTCTACTCTCTTTTCCTCGATGAGTCTCTCACGTACTCCTGCGGTTATTTCAACAGCGAAAATGATTCCCTCGATCTGGCGCAGCGGCAAAAGTACGATTTGATCGCTCGCAAACTTATGCTGGGGCCCGAGGATACAACCGTCGATATCGGGTGCGGCTGGGGCGCCATGCTGCTGCGAACTGCCCGGGAATACTGCGCAAGCGGAGTCGGAATTACGCTTTCAAACAACCAATACGACTATGTGCGCCGGAAAATAGAAGAACTTGGCCTGGGGAAGCAAATCGAGGTAAAGCTGCTCGACTACAGGCAGCTTGAGGGCAAGTTCGATAAATTCGTGTCGATAGGGATGTTCGAACACGTCGGGAAAAGGTTCATTCCTGCATTCATGAGGCAGGCCGCCAGGCTTCTTAAGAAAGGAGGGACCGGTTTGCTGCACACGATCGCAAAGGAAGTCGAGTCACCGACCGACCCTTGGACCAGGCGCTATATTTTCCCCGGCGGCTACATTCCCGGTTTGCCGGAGACTCTCCGCGAAATGGGGCGGGCGGGGCTGTGCGTGCTGGACGTCGAGGGGCTGCGGCCTCACTACGGCAGGACGCTCGACTGCTGGATATCCAACTTCGAAAACAATGTCGGCAGAATACGGGAAATGTTCGGCGAGAGGTTCGTGCGCATATGGCGGCTGTATCTCAACTCCTCGTCGGCGGGATTCAAATACGGGGGCACCCGCGTCTACCAGATACTTTTTTCCAAAGGGCTGAACAACGATTTGCCGGCGACCCGCGGGTATATGTATGTTCCGAACGGGCTTTGAAAGGTCCTTGACTTCTCTAAATCTCTCAGGCCTGCAAAGCCCCTCGTATCGTTTTGGCAAACGGTTTTCTCAATACGCCCACCTCGGTGATTATGCCCGAAATATACTTGTTAGGAGTTACGTCGAACGCCGGGTTGAGAGCGCTCACGCCCTGCGGTGCTATTCTTTTTCCGTTCAGGTGTGTGACCTCGCTCGGGTCTCTTTGCTCGATCGGGATTCCTGTGCCGTCCTGGAGCCCCTGGTCAATGGTCGAACGCGGTGCGGCGATGTAGAAAGGGATGGAGTGGGTCCACGCGAGCACCGCGACCATGTAGGTGCCGATCTTGTTTGCCGTATCTCCGTTGGCGGCGATTCTGTCCGCGCCGACTATGACAACGTCGATCATACCCCGGCTCATCAGGCTGCCTGCCGCATTGTCGGTAATCAACGTAACCGGTATTCCGGCCCGCATCAACTCGAAGACCGTGAGTCGGGCGCCCTGCAGGAAGGGCCTTGTCTCGCAGGAATACACGCTGATGGTCGGGTCGGCCTCGAAGGCCGCCCTGATAACCCCGACCGCCGTTCCATAGTCCGCGGTCGCAAGCGCTCCTGCGTTGCAATAGGTGAGAATTCTGGCGCCTTTGGGCACAACTTCCCGGCCCCACTTGCCCATCTGCAGATTTACGGCGACGTCTTCTTTCAAAATGGCGTTGGCCTCAGCCAGGATGAATTTCTGGAGTTGAGCGATCTTCGCCCCTGGATTTTCCACGACGATGGAGTAGAGTCTTTCGACCGCCCAGCCAAGATTTGCTCCCGTCGGGCGTGCGTTTTTCACCTTAGTGCACAGCCTGGAGAATTTTCGCCGGAAGTCTTTTGGATCTTCGGTTCGAATCGATCTGGCTCCCAGGGCCAGGGCAAGCGCTCCGGCCACTCCCACAGCGGGGGCGCCGCGAATGGCCATCGTCTTTATAGCGTTTATCACCTGTTCCGGCGTGGAGCAGTAAAGGAATTTCTCCCGGTGAGGCAGCACTCTCTGATCGAGTATCGCCACTGCATCACCATCCCATTTAATCGGCGGAAGCCATTGGTCCGGCATCGAGGTCTCCTGAAAGAATCTATCGGTTGAGTTTTGCCCTGAGTATTTCATTGACGATCTGCGGGTTCGCCTTTCCCTTGGTCTTCCTCATGACCTGGCCGACGAAAAACCCGAAGAGCTTGTCCTTGCCGGCCCGGAACTGGGAAACTTCCTTGGGGTTCTCCGAAAGCACCAGATCGACAGCAGACTCGATTTCGGCCTGGTCGCTTACCTGCAAAAGCCCCTTTTCGTCTACGATGCTTTGAGCCGATCTGCCGCTCGAAAACATCTCATCGAAAACAGCCTTTGCTATCTTGCCGCTGATCACCCCGGAATCGAGCATGCGCACAAGCTCTGCGAGGTTTTGCGGCGATACCGGGCAATCTTCGATTTCCCGGTCGTTGCGGTTGAGTTCGCGCATAAGCTCGGACATTATCCAGTTGCTGAGCGGTTTCGGGCGGGCGAATTGTTTGGCCGCGGCTTCGAAATAAGCCGCAAGCGACTTCGATGAGGTCAATACCTGTGCGTCGTAGAGCGGCAGTTCGTATTCCCGAACAAACCGCTCCCTCTTGGCTTCCGGAAGCTCGGGCAGGCTGGAGCTGACTTCTCGGACCCACTGTTCGTCCACTTCCACAGGCACCAGGTCGGGGTCGGGAAAGTAGCGATAGTCGTTGGCTTCCTCCTTGCCGCGCATGCTGACGGTAACATTGCGCCCCGCGTCCCAAAGCCTCGTTTCCTGGACGATCGTCTCGCCGCGCTCCAGCATGACTTTTTGTCTTCTTATTTCGAACTCGAGGGCTTTCTGAACGTTTTTAAACGAATTCATGTTCTTGAGTTCGACCTTGGTTCCAAGGCCGCTCGTTGCGGCGGGCCGAAGGGATATGTTTGCATCGCACCTCATGCTCCCTTCCTCCATGTTGCCGTCGCAGATATCGAGGTAGCGCAATACCTCGCGAAGCGCCCTTAAGTATGAGGCCGCTTCCTCAGGTGTGGCTATGTCGGGTTCGCTCACGATCTCTATCAGCGGCACGCCCGTTCTGTTGAAATCGACGTAGCTCAGAGGTTGGTATTCATCGTGGACCAGTTTGCCGGCATCTTCCTCCATGTGTATGCGGTGAATCCTGATCCGCTTGGAACCGCCGGCCCCCTCGATTTCCATCCATCCGTCGACCGCCAGCGGAAGTTCGTATTGCGAAATCTGGTAGCCTTTGGGAAGATCGGGGTAAAAATAGTTCTTTCGAGCAAAGCGGGCGACTTTGGCGATCGTGCAGTGGGTGGCGAGAGCCATCCTCATGGCGTATTCCACCACTTTGCGGTTGAGCACCGGGAGCACGCCGGGCATGCCAAGACAAACCGGGCAGGTATGCGTGTTGGGGCTGCCGCCGAATTTCGTCGAACACCCGCAGAAAATCTTGCTTTCCGTCTTTAGCTGGGCGTGAATTTCGAGTCCTATTACGGGTTCATATTCCATGAGCCGCGCGGTTCCTTTCGAGGATTTGCTGATTATTATATTCGGGCTGTTTATAAGCCGGGATAAAGCATGTTGGCAAGCAACAATTCGGGTCGAGGGGCGGATAAACGTGTTTGACATTGTGAGAATTTGCATTTAGGAATAGCTGGTTAGCTCTTAAGATGTGTCAGGCTGAGGGCCGTTGGGTTGAAGGCCGAAGAGCTTGAGAATTTAGGCCTCCCTTTTTAGCTCAAACCCCTGGCAAGGCCGATTGCCGTTGATGAATTCGTTATGCTTTTGTGAGGAGAGAAATGAAAATTCACGAATTTCAGGCTAAAGAACTGTTCCGCAAGTACGGGGTTGCGGTTCCGAGGGGAGGAGCGGCCTTCAGTGTCGAGGAAGCAGGGCGGCTCGCGGCGGAGCTGGGGACTTTCCCTGTGGTGATAAAAGCTCAGATACACGCCGGGGGAAGAGGGAAGGGCGGCGGCGTGAAGCTCGCCGCAACCGCAGAGGAAGTTAGACAATTCGCCTCCTCCATTCTGGGGATGACCCTCGTAACTCACCAGACCGGTCCCGACGGCAGGCTGGTAAAAAAACTCCTCATAGAAGAGGGCCTTCCGATCGAAAAAGAGCTCTATCTGAGCGTGCTCCCCGACAGGGGCGCCGCCAAGATCGTCTTCATGGCCAGCGAGGCCGGCGGCATGGACATCGAAGAGGTAGCAGCCAAAACGCCTGAAAAGATCATCAAAGTTTACATAGACCCGCTGATTGGCATGAAGGGATATCATGCAAACGAACTGGCTTTCGGGTTGAACCTTGCGGGCGACCAGGCAAAGCAGTTTACGGCCATGGCCTTGAAGCTCTACAGGCTCTGCGTGGATTACGACTGTTCTCTGGTCGAGATAAATCCCCTGGTGCTGACCAAAGACGGCAACCTGATAGCCCTCGACGCCAAGATCAATTTCGACGACAACGCTCTCTATCGTCATAAAGACATCCTGGAATACAGGGACCTTGACGAAGAAGACCCCTTCGAGGTTGAGGCATCCAAGTACGAGTTGAACTATATAAGAATGCCGGGAGGCAATATAGGCAACATGGTGAACGGCGCCGGTCTGGCCATGGCCACGATGGACATCATTCACCAGGCGGGCGCGGAACCCGCCAACTTCCTCGACGTTGGCGGAGGCGCCAGCGCCGAACAGGTGGAACACGGGTTTCGCATCATCCTGGCGGATCCTTGCGTCAAGGGAGTGCTCATAAACATTTTCGGCGGCATCCTGCGGTGTGACAGGCTGGCCAGCGGTGTGGTCGAAGCGGCTAACAAAGTCGGGATCAAGGTGCCTGTAGTCATTCGGATGGAAGGGACCAATGTTGAAGAGGGGCGTAGAATCCTCGATGAGTCCGGTCTCAATCTTATAACGGCAAAAGATGTTTCAGACGCCGCCCAAAAGATTGCAGCGATTGTGAAGGCATAGGAGGGAATGATGAGCATTTGGGTGGATCGAAACACGAGACTTTTGGTCCAGGGAATCACCGGCCGCGAAGGCCGGTTTCATACGGTCAACTGCAAGAACTACGGCACCAATGTCGTGGCCGGGGTAACCCCCGGTAAAGGCGGTCAGGACGTCGAAGGAATCCCGGTCTTCGACACCGTGGCAGGGGCAGTAAGGGAAACGGGCGCCAATGTGGCGATGGTGTTTGTGCCGCCTGCTTTTTGCGCCGACGCCATACTCGAGTCGATTGACGCCGGATTGCCGTTGATCGTGGCAATTACCGAAGGCATTCCGGTTATGGACATGCTGAAGGTCAAAAACTACCTCAAAAAGAGCGGCAGCAGGCTGATCGGGCCCAACTGCCCGGGCATCATAACGCCGGGCCAGTGCAAGATCGGCATTCAGCCGGGCCACATCCACTCACCGGGCCACGTCGGTATCGTATCCAGATCGGGCACTTTGACCTACGAGGCCGTTCACCAGATCCAACGGTTTGGAATGGGGCAGAGCACCGTGGTTGGTATCGGGGGAGACCCGGTGAACGGCACGAGCTTTATCGACTGCCTGTCGGCATTTCAGGCCGACCCCGAGACCCTCGCCATCATAATGGTGGGCGAAATCGGAGGCTCGGCCGAAGAGGAAGCCGCTGAATTTGTCAGTCAGCACGTCACAAAGCCGGTAGTGGGGTTCATAGCGGGCCTGACCGCCCCTCCGGGACGGCGCATGGGCCATGCGGGCGCAATCATCAGCGGTTCGAGCGGAACGGCTGGAGGTAAAATAGCCGCTATGCGCCAGGCCGGCATAACGGTTGTGGAAAACCTGGGTGAGATGGGCGCCATAGCAAAAGATGCTTTCGCCTCGGCGCTTTCGGGTGTTGTGGAAAAATGAACCGGAGCGCTCTCTAAATTATTGTCCATCCCCGTCCGCATGGACGGGGATGGGTTCAAACTGCAAGTCTGTCCGGCGGCCTATCTTGCCGGAAGAGCGTCGAGCATTCTTGCCACTTGGGCATCGATTACGCGCGGGATGGCGTAAGGCGGGACGTGGGCCATATCCACAAAGACAGTCCTGCGCGGAGTCCTCCCGGTTCGGAAACTGTGGAGCTCGAGGTCTATCCTGACAACCGGTGTGGCAGCCGGAGCGGCAAGCCCCAGGACACCGCCTCCCGCCGCGCCGGCGATTGCGCCCGTAGCCGGGGCGCCTGCAATAGCGCCCAGGAGTGCACCGGCAGCGGCCCCCAGGGCCGCTCCGCCCAACAACTGCTGGCCTCTTAAGTCAGGATTGTCACGATTTTCCTGCCACACCGCGATATTGACCGCGAAGTCGGCGTTGCGCTCCGTTCTCACCCGGTTATATCCTTTTTGTTGAAGAACGCTGTTTGCCCCGGGAAAAGCTAATTCAAAAGGTGTATTGTTTTCCACGCCCATCACGTAAAAACGGTCCGTCGGACTTACGGCCAGAAAACCGCTCGAAGGTCCCGGATGCACGGTGGGCGCGCCGGGCGCTACGGCGGGGGGGGTGAAGGGAGTTCCTGCGCAACCTCCCAGAAGGACCGCTGCAAATCCGATTGCCAGAATTTTGGGTAACCATCCCCATGCTTTCATGAATTACTCCTCCTAGGAATTTAGCAAAAATCCTTGAATGCTTCATCGACGGCAGCAATAGCAGGTTGAATCGATCTTTTCAATAATCATTATTACCGATGTGGTCATGCCGGGAATGAACGGTGGGGACCTGGCCAAAGAACTGCTGTCGCCGGTCCCGAAAATGAAAACCAGGCCGGCAGACATATCTGACTTTTCTTTCTTTTCTTTTTTTAACCTTTGCCTTCTTTTCAGCTGCGTCCGTATTTATCGTCAAACCGGCTGATGTCGTCTTCTCCCAGATAGCTGCCCGACTGGACTTCGATCAACTCCAGAGGTATTTTACCGGGGTTTTCCAGGCGGTGCCGGGTGCCCCATGGAATGTAGGTGCTTTGATCTTCGTTTAGCAAAAACTCCTCATCCCCCTTGATTATGCGGGCTGTCCCCCTCACCACGATCCAATGTTCGGCCCTGTGATAATGCATTTGGAGAGAAAGGGCTGCGCCGGGATTGACCGTTATGCGCTTTACCTTGAAGCGCTCGCCGGTATCTATGGATTCGAAGGACCCCCATGGGCGATATGTCCTCGAATGTGAAAGCACCTCTTCCCTTTTTTGCTGTTTGAGCCTGTTTACAATAATTTTGACGTCCTGCGAGCGCTCGATTGAAGAAACGAGCACCGCGTCCTTGGTCTCGACGATAATCTGGTTTTCTATGCCCAGGGCTGCAATGAGCCTGTTTTCCGAATGGATATGGCAGTTGTGGACATCTTCGATCAGCACATCTCCGGTGACGCTGTTGAACCATTCGTCTTTTTCGCACACGTGGTGAAGCGAGAGCCAACTGCCTACATCACTCCAGCCTACAGCCAGCGGAATCACCACAGCATGCTCCGTTTTTTCCATTACCGCATAATCTATCGAAATATTCGGGCACGATGCGAAAGCGCTCTCTTCCAGGCGAACGAAGTCCAGGTCGCGCCTTGCTTTTTGGTATGATTCGCGGCAGGCGTTGAGGATTTCGGGCGAAAACTTGCCCAGTACTTCGAGAAAAGCTGAAGCGCGGAAAAGGAACATGCCGCTGTTCCAGAAATACTCTTTCGAGGCTACATAGGAGCATGCTTTTTCATAGTCGGGCTTTTCAAAAAACCGGCTTACCGCGAAGGCCTCGCTATCGTTGCGCCCCGGTATGTTTTCTCCTTTGCGGATATACCCATAGCCGGTCTCCGGCCTGTCCGGGACGATTCCGAAAGTTATAATACGTCCGGCCGATGTAAATTCGCTCCCTTTTTGGACTGCTGTTGCAAAGAGGTGATCTTCCATGATGAGATGGTCCGCAGGGAGGACGAGAATATCCGGATCGTCGCCGTTTTTTATGGCTGCGAGCGTTCCCGCGGTGATTGCGGGGCAGGTGTTTCTCCCGACCGGCTCGAGAATAATGTCCGAATGACGCAGGCCGATCTCCTGCATTTGCGCGGCGGCCATAAAACGATGGCTTTCGTTGCAGACGATTACGGGAGGCGCCGCATCTTCAATCCCGGTAAGGCGCATAAGGGTTTTTTGAAAAAGTGAGTGATGTTCTCCCGGAAGGGGCATCAACTGCTTTGGAAGGTGTTCTCTTGAAAGAGGCCACAATCTGGATCCCACGCCGCCTGATAGGATGACCGGCACTATCATTTCCATCCGCCTGTATTGAGGGGAAGAGATAAATTTTGCGGACATGCCGCTTTCAACGGTCGAAAGAATTATTTTAATCTATCTTTTACCCTACAAGCGCTGTTTTGTAGAGTAATTTTTATGCGCCCCCGCTCATACTTGTCTTTGAGGGGCTGACAAAATCGTGTATCCTCGGTGCGGTTTTTGCCTGTTTGCCAGTCCACCGCCATAGGAAGCGTTATGAGGTGGAAGCTTACGGACAGGTTTGCCGGGCTATTTTTTCCGAAAGAGAAGGCAGCGATGATAAAGACTCTGGCGGTAATGACAAGCGGCGGAGATTCTCCGGGCATGAACGCCGCAGTGAGGGCCGTGGTGCGGCGCGCGCTGGACAGGGGAGTTCGGGTATACGGAATATACTACGGCTATGATGGGCTTTTGCGGGGCGGCGATCTGATAAAGCCTCTAAACTGGGAGGATGTTGGAAACGTTCTTCAGCGGGGAGGGACTTTCCTTGGGACGGCCCGATGCGAGCAGTTCAAGACTGTGGAGGGCAGGCGGCGGGCGGTCGAGAACATACTGGAGCGCGGTATAGAAGCGCTGGTGGTGATCGGGGGTGACGGTTCCCTCACCGGAGGGCTTCTGCTCGCGAACGAATGGCCCGAACACCTCGAAAAGATCGCCTCCGCTCGACCGGAGCTTCAACCAATCGTCGAAAAAATTCCCACGCTTCAGATAATGGGTCTTCCCGGCTCCATAGACAATGATCTGAGCGGGACCGATATGGCCATCGGCGTCGATACCGCTTTGAATCACATTGTGCATGCCATAGACGACCTTTCCTCAACGGCAGCCTCCCACCAGCGTACATTCGTTATAGAGACGATGGGGAGAAACTGCGGCTATCTGGCGCTTGCCGGAGCGCTGGCAACCGGGGCATCCTGGATGCTCATTCCGGAATGTTCACTCGAGTTGCACTGGCATCAGCGGATGGTCGAGTGTCTGGATAAGGCCTGTAAAACCGGAAGGCGTCATCAGATGGTGGTGATCGCCGAAGGCGCCAGGCACCCGGACGGGCTGCGAATGGAATCGGGCGAGGTGCGAAAAATACTGGCTGAAAAACTTGGCATAGAAGTGCGCCTGACCGTACTGGGACACATCCAGCGCGGAGGAGCGCCGAGCGCTTTTGACCGGATTCTCTCCGCGCGCCTCGGGGTGGCAGCCGTTGACCTGCTGGTCGACGAACCCGATGTGGTGCATCGGCATATGGTCGGCATTCAAAAAAACAGGGTGGTTTCTACGCCGCTGATCGAAGTGATCGAAAAGAGCAGGGAAATCCAGAGACTGATAGAAAGCGGAGATTTCAGCAAGGCCCGGGAGTTGCGCGGGGAAGCCTTCCGGTCCATGCTCGAACTGGCCGAGTCCCTGACCGCAGCCTGTCCGTCGCAGAAATCTGCCGGGCAGGACAGAGTGGTCATTATGACCGGCGGGGCCGATTCGCCTGGTATGAACGCCGCTTTGAGCATCGCCGCAAGGCGCCTTCTGGACCGGGGAGTGTCCGTGCTCGGCTCCAAAGATGAATTCTATGGCCTGACACACGGCGATTTAATAGACCTCGAATGGAACGATCTTGCGGGTTGGATGGGCCACCCCAGTTCCGATATAGGGACTGCGCGCTCCTCCCAGGTCCGGGAGGACTTTGGAAAAATTGCCGAAAACATCGCGAAATTCAACATAAAGGCAATCATAGCCATTGGAGGTCTGGACACCTACCGGCATGTTCAGCGCTTTATCGAAATGAGGGCGCATTTTGCCGAGTTCAATATTCCCGTGGCGCTCGTGCCTGCCAGCATAGATAACAATCTACCGGGAAGCGATCTGTGCGTCGGCTCCGATACAGCCCTCAACAACATCGTCGAAGCGGTCGATAAAATTCGCGACACTGCCGGCGCGACGAGGCGGGCGTTCATAGTGGAGACGATGGGAAAAGAATGCGGCTTCCTGGCTGCAATGAGCGCTTTGGCGGCAGGCGCGGAGAAGGCCTACCTGCCCGAAACCGGAATCAGCCTTGCCGAACTGAACAGGGACGTCTCCGAACTCAGAAGGAGCTTCGAGTCCGGAAATCGAATGGTCATATATATGCGCAATGAAGATGCCTCGCGCCACTATACGACGGATTTTCTCCGCAGGCTGCTCGAAGAGGAGAGTAAAGATGAATTCGAGGTGCGCAGCGTGGTGCTCGGGCATGTCCAGCGCGGCGGGTCTCCGACGGCTTTCGACAGGATTCTCGCCGGCAGGATAAGCGCAGGCGCCGTAGACGCGCTCCTGGAGTTGATGAAAAACGGATCGAACGAAGTGCTTGCGTTCGGATTGAAAGACGGCGCAGTCGTATCGTGCCCGCTATCCGAAGCCCTCGATCAGCTCGACGCCACTCATGGGAGACCCAAAGTCCAGTGGTTCATGGACCTTTTCCCCGTCATCCATTCTCTGGTCAAAAGCCGCCCGTACCGGCGCGACGGGGTGGAAATCGTGGATAAAGAAGCCGCAGACCCACAGCTTTTTTGAGCCGGGAACTGAATCGTTGCCGGTCCCGCAGGATGCGTGAGCGCAGCAAAACCCATCGGCTTGGCGCATCTTGGAGAAACTCCGGTCAGGCTCTCTCCACTACTGATTACTCCATTGAAATCTCTCCAGCACCTTTCGAAAATCGGGTGGAATTTCTATGGATACATTTCTGTTATAATCATAGCAAACCTGTACGGATTCTCCTTTTGCATACTGAATCGACTCATCGTCGGCATCTGCCAGTAAATAGACATATTGAAAGCTTTTCGTGCCGATGTTATTTGTTCCCATGTGCAAAACGAGATTGGTTCCGATCACAATCGGTTTGATATAGTCGCAACTGGCATGCGCCATAATAAATGATAAAGACTCTTTGTCGATAGATTTCGATATATGGTCCAGGTGAAAAGCGACTCGTCCCATTTCAAAATAAGTGAAGAACACCGCATTATTTACGTGTCCCATGAAATCGATATCCCTGAATCTTACGTGGATATGGGTTTTGTATTCATTTTTCATTTGTTTTGCCTTTTTACTTTTTCCTTACAAGTGGCCGGGGGCTTACCGGACGCAAATTACGATGACTCACCAGCCATCGCCCGGTTTTGAGGATTTTTCTGCCGTCTGACAGTTCGTCGGGTTCGGCGGATTTCCAGAAAAAGTCACATTCATCGGGCCCAAACAGGCGGCATGGGTTGGATCTCAGGCAATAGATGGAGCAGAACCCTCCGCGCGAGAAGTTGTCCTCCCACAGAAAGGGGCAAAAACGGTGGCCTCTTCCGAGGCCGTTTCCGAAAAGCTCGCTCCAGCCCGCAGGCAATGCTTCAGGGAGCGGGAAATCCGGCATCCCGCTTGCCACCTCGCAGCAAAGGCCGCATTTGTTGCAATACTCGGGCGCACTGAGATTATCTGCGGTGTTCGGGGCCGGAATTTGCGAGGTCTTCCGGTTTTGTCTCCAGTTTTTCACTTCCTTGAATATCGCGGTCCTCTGGCCGAGCATCCTGATGGCGTGAACCCTCCTTGCGCGAAGGGAAAGTGATGCCCACCACCGTTCGCCTTTTAGCCATCCCAGGTTGCGCAACATATAATACAGCGGGAAGCCGGGCTGACACAGGAGCTTGACGGTGCAGTTGGCTGCGTCGCCCTTTCTTTTAAGAGAGCGTTTGAGGCGGTTCGAATCAAATAATTTCCGGTTTTCCACTGCTTTTTTCAGCCAAATGAGGATAGTGGATCTCGGCTTCCGACGGCCTGAGATAAAAAGGCGCACTGGACTTCGGATCGTCGGATTCCCCTCTTACAAACCTTCTTCTGGCAAGTTCGCCGATAGAGGCCGCCCGGACTATATGGAAACAGGGCGGGGGCTCGACCGCGAGCTTCCCAAGCTTTTTTTTCAAAATATTCCCGTATGCCGTCCAGCCGTCTCCACAGAAAATGATCGGTTCAGCCGGCCTTGATGCCAGGTTTGCCGCGAGTTGCGAAGGGCTTACCGCCGAATGCTCCATCTCAAGATCCAGACCGCCTTTTGCGTCCGGCCTGTAGAGGGCGCAATAGACTTCATTTTTTCGCGCATCGAGAAGAGCGCATATCGGATTTGCCGAGAAGCAGAAGGGCAGGGCAAGGGCATCGAGGGTGGAAACTGAGGCATAAGGTTTGCGAAGGGTCCAGGCAAGAACCTTCATTGTGGTCATCCCGATTCGAAGGCCGGTAAAGCTTCCAGGGCCTCCAGCCGCAGCGAATGCGTCAATGTTTTCCAGTTCCCACCCGGCTTCTGCGAGAAGGCGGTCGATCGATTTGAGCAACCTCCTGTTATGGGTCTTCGCGGAACTCAGACTCCATTCGGCGGTTAAATGCCCGTCGTCGAGCAAAGCTATGCTGCCCGACATCGTAGAGGTATCGGCCGCCAGAATTTTCACTTTATTTCGTCCATAAATTGCCAAGCCAGGAAGTGAACGATCCCAAGTCGAGCCGCATTATATCATTGTAAAATACGACCACCATGAGGGATAGCAGGGCTATTAAACCGACTTTCTGGGCAATCTCTATTTTGGAGGCCGACAGGGGTTTGCCCATGACCGCCTCAATGAGGAAAAAGAAAATGTGACCACCGTCGAGAATGGGAATGGGCAGAAGGTTCAACACCCCCAGGTTCACGCTGATAACGGCCATGAAGTTGAGCAGATCGACAAAGCCCTTCTTTGCCTGTTTGCCGGCCATTTGCGCGATCAGGATCGGCCCTCCGAGGGTCTTGAGCGGGATCACCCTTTCTATGATCTTCACAACGGCCTGGAAAAAGAGCTTGGTATAGGCGTAAGTGTTAACGAGGGCATAATAGCCGGCTGCGAGCGGGTCGATATGTTTGACGATCAGATCCCCGGACGAGGTGATTCCGATCAGGGGGCGTTGTACGGTTTGACCGAACAGGTTCTTAACCTTGCTTACGGCAGGCGTTATGGTAAACGAGAGCCTGGAGTCGCCGCGTTTTACGAGAAGATTGATAGGGTGGGGGCCGTGCTTTTCAATGGACTCGGCAAGGTTATCCCACGTCCTGATCGGCTTTGCATCGATAGCGATGATTTTGTCTCCGCTCTTTAAACCCGCTTTTTGGGCGGGCGAACCGGGAGTGACCGTACCAATGACCGGCGCTAGTTCGCGTATTCCGGAAAAGGCGAATATCAAGGTGAAAACGAGTATGGCAAAGATGAAGTTGGAAAACGGCCCGGCAAATACAATAGCAAGCCGCTTTAAGACACTGGCCTCTGAAAAAGAGCCCGCCCGCTCCTCGGGCGACAATTCTTCTCCTGCATCCTCGCCGAGCATCTTTACATAGCCGCCAAGCGGGATCAGCGAAAGGCGGTATTCGGTAGTTCCCCGCGTAAATCCGGCTATCCTGGGCCCGAAGCCGAGAGAAAACCGCAGAACGGTCACCCCCGAGCGTTTGGCCACAATGAAGTGGCCGAGTTCGTGCACAAAAATCAGCACCCCGAGAACCAGTGCGGTGGACAGTAAAATTGTCAGCAACTGCAGCGCCTCCGCTACTATTAACTATCGATTCCATCAAAGATAAGAATCGGACCGGATTCGAGCGCTATTTATTTACCGTGCGCGCATCAATAATTTTCGACGCCTCTTTACGCGCCCATGCATCGGCCTGCAGGACTGCCTGCAAATCCGGCTTCGAACAAGGGGTGTGGCAATCCATCACTTCCCGGATCACACCCGGTATATCGTAAAATGCGATGGTTTTCTTCAGGAAAGCATGCACTGCCACTTCATTTGCGGCATTTAAGACCGCAGGCATTGTCGCTCCCTTCCGGCAGGCGTCGAAAGCAAGGCCCAGACAAGGAAATCTTTCTTCATCCGGCGGGTAAAAATGGAGTTCCCGGATTCTAAAAAGGTCCAGGCTCGGATAAGACGTCTTAAGACGCTCGGGAAAAGCCATTGCGTAGGCTATCGGTATTTTCATATCAGGGATGCCCAACTGGGCAATAATCGAACCATCGACGTATTCGACCATGGAGTGAACAACACTTTCAGGATGGATATAGACCGCGATCTGCTCGACGGGGGTCCCGAACAGCCAGTGAGCTTCGATGACCTCGAGTCCCTTATTCATCAGGGTGGCCGAGTCGATTGTTATCTTGGGGCCCATCGACCAGTTGGGGTGGCGAAGCGCAGCTTCGGGTGAAACTGTTTCGAGCTCGTGTCGGGATGCTTTAATGAAAGGGCCTCCGGAAGCCGTAAGAAGGATCCTGCTCAGAGCTTCACGGTGGTTGCCCTGCAGGGCCTGAAAAATTGCGCTGTGTTCGCTGTCCACCGGAAGGAGCGCTACCTTGGCGGCAGCAACGGCCGCGGTTACGATTTCGCCCGCGGCGACCAGTGTCTCCTTGTTGGCAAGCCCGATGTCTTTACCAGCTTCGATCGCGGCAAGCGTAGGCACGAGCCCGGCAGACCCCACCATCGCAGATACGAGCATCTGCGATTCGGAAAAGGCGGCAACTCTGCAATATCCCTCCTGCCCGTAAAAGATTTCAGGGATGCGAACCGACTTGTCGTGGAGAAGCTTTTCGACAGCTTCTGCGGTCGAGGCGTCGATAACGGAAACTATCCGCGGGGAAAACTCCGCTATCTGCTCTGAGAGAAGCTCCGCATTGGAACCGGCGCCCAGGGCAACCACCTGGAAGCGGTCCGGAAACTGGCGCACCACTTCCAGCGTGCTCCGTCCTATCGAACCGGTACTGCCTATTATGGATATCTTTTTCCTGGTCATAATCTCGCCGTATCAAAACCAGCCATGTCCGCCCGCAGCGCTTAATTGCAACAGCACCCACAAAACCGGAAAAGCAAAAAGCAGGGAATCCAGCCTGTCGAGCACTCCTCCATGGCCGGGGATCAATCCGCTGGAATCCTTCTTGCCCGAGTTGCGCTTGAGCATGGATTCGATCAGGTCCCCCACCTGGCCGGCAACTGCGACCGCCAGGCTGAAAATGCAAATTGACGCCAGTGGAACGGTTCTTAAAAAGATCAACCCTATGACCGGTCCTGCAACCATACTCGAACAGAGCCCGCCAATCGAGCCCTCGACGGTCTTTTTCGGGCTGACCTCCGGGTATAGCCTGCGTCTGCCCAGCTTACGGCCGGTGAAGTAAGCCCCGGAATCCCCCGCTACGATAACCGCCAGCACGAACAAAATCCAGAACCTTCCGTCAGGCTTGTCCCAGATAAGCAGCACGAAGGACAGTAAGTAAGGCACATAGAGCCAGGCAAAGCAGAGCATGGCTATTCTGCCGATTTCATCCCGATCCAGGGGGGCGGAAATCATCATAAAGGTGAGCGCGGAAAAAAACGAGATAAAAAGAGCGCAATTAAGGCCCGTAATCCCCCATGTATAAGTCAATGAAGGCAAAAAAAGCCCCGCTGCAAACGAAATCGGTCTCCATTTCCCCGGAAGAGGGACCTCGAAAAGCAGACCGTGCAGTTCCCACAGGCCGATTGTAACGGCAAGAAGGACAAGCGCAAGCCCGCTCAAGCGGGGACCGGCCACCACACATGCCAGAACGGGCATACCGATGAGTATGCCGGTTATCACGCGCAGTTTGCTTGAATTCGATTTTGGACTGTCAGGCATGGAATCCTGAAATCTATCGCGATCCCGAACGCGAAAACTTAATATCTGCTGCGGGCGCGCGGGCGGGCGACGGCCGCCTGTTGTTTTTTACCTGTTCGCCGGTGCGGCCAAAGCGACGCTCTCTTTTCTGAAATTCTGCGAGCGCTTCGATGAAATCATCCCTTCCGAAATCGGGCCACAAAGTCTCCGTAAAATAAAACTCCGCGTAAGCGATCTGCCAGAGCAGAAAGTTGCTTACCCTGATTTCCCCGCCAGTCCTTATGACCAGATCGGGGTCGGGAAGCTCCGGGTCGTAGAGATAGCGTGAAAAGAGTTCGGCAGACAATTGGTCGTTCGAATACAGGCCCTTGATGACATCGTCGGTAAAGAGTTTTGCGGCCCTCATGATCTCCTGCCTGCCCCCGTAGTTCAGGGCCAGGCTGAGAGTGAGTCCGTCAAAGTGGGCCGTCTCGATCTCGGCTGCCAAAAGTTGCTTGAGGTTGGAAGTCGGTATGCCCTTATCGTCGCCGATATGCCTCACACGAACCCGGTTTTTGATCAGTTCGGGCAGTTCGGATTTGAGGAATTTTGCAAGCAGTCCCCAGAGCGCTCTAACCTCACTATCCGGCCGATTCCAGTTTTCCTCCGAGAAGGTATACAGCGTCAGATAGCGTATACCCAGGTCACTGCAGCAGGTCAAAATGCCACGCACATTTTCGGCGCCCTTGCGGTGCCCGAAAATTCTGTTTTTGACCCTTTGCCTGGCCCACCGCCCGTTGCCGTCCATTATGATGGCCACATGTTGCGGAAGGCGCTCCAAATCAAGTTCCATCTACGTTTCCAGGATTTCTTTTTCCTTGGCGCTGAACACTACGTCTATTTTTTTGACAAAATCGTCTGTGATCTTCTGAATTTCCTCTTGTGCCCGAAACTGCTCGTCTTCGGAGACTTTTTTGTCTTTTTTAAGCTCCTTTATCTTTTCATTTATATCACGCCTGATGTTTCTTACTGCGACCTTGGATTCCTCGGCCCTTTTCTTGACTATTTTCACAAGGTCGCGGCGCCGTTCGGTGGTAAGAGGCGGAATGTTGATTCTGATAGCCTTGCCGTCGTTCATCGGTGTCAGGCCCAGATCGGATTTCAATATCGCCTTTTCAATTTCGCCCACCGCCGATGTGTCCCAGGGCTGAATGACTATTGTGCGCGGATCGGGTATGGTCAGCGTTGCCAGTTGATTTAGCGGGGTCGCAGTCCCGTAGTAGTCGGCCTTGATGCCGTCAACCAGCGAAATCGAAGCTCTTCCCGTTCGAAGCTTTTTATACTCGGTTTCGAGGGCCTCAACCGCCTTATTCATGCGATCGTCGAGATCGCTGTAAATCTCATCAAGCATAGCATGTTTCCTCCACTACGGTTCCGATCGGCTTGCCAAGCACCGCTTTCCTGATGTTGCCTCTAACATTGAGATTGAAGACGATCACCCTCATTTTCTGTTCTCTGGCCAGAGAGATGGCCGTAGCATCCATAACCCTGAGGTTGCGCGCCAGGACTTCGGAAAAACTGATGCGCTCATAGCGAACCGCAAAAGGATTCTTTACCGGATCGGCTTCATAGACGCCATCGACTTTGGTTGCTTTCATCAGAACTTCCGCCCCGATTTCACTTGCCCGAAGCGCGGCCGTCGTATCGGTGGTAAAGAAAGGAAGCCCGGTACCGGCAGCGAAAATCACTATGCGTCCCTTTTCCAGATGCCTGAGTGCTCTGCGCCTGATGAAGGGTTCGGCGACCTCCTTCATGTCGATCGCCGACTGCACCCTGGTAGCTATTCCGAATCTTTCGAGAGCGTCCTGCATTGCAAGGGCATTCATCACGGTAGCAAGCATGCCCATGTAATCGGCCGTGGACCTGTCCATTCCGTCGGATGCCGCCGATACCCCTCGAAAAATGTTTCCACCCCCGATGACAAGGGCGATCTGCGTGCCCAGCTTATGCACTTCCGAAATCTGCTCGGCAATTTCACGCAGCACCACTGTGTCTATCCCGTAGGCCTCAGACCCCATCAAAGCTTCACCGCTGAGTTTGAGAAGTATTCTGCGGTAAACGGGCCTTTCCTCTTCGTTCATCAGGGCTCACTCCATTTTCGTTGCGGCAAAACGCTACCCCCTATCTACTCACCGAGCTGATACCTGCAAAACCGGCGAACTTCAATTTTTTCGCCCACTTTCGAGATCAACTCGTTCAAATAATCCTGCATGCTCTTGTCGGGGTCGCGAATGTACTTTTGTTGCATCAGGGCGTTTTCTTCGTAAAATTTGCGCATTTTCCCGTCAACCATTTTTTCAAGTACATTCTGCGGCTTTCCGGATTCGGCCGCCTGGGCCATGTAAATCGCCCGCTCGCGCTCGACGATGTCTTGAGGGATATCCTCAGGAATAACCCCCATCGGATTGGCCGCCGCTATTTGAAGGGCGACATTGCGCACAAATTCACCGAAATCCTCGCTCTTGGCGGCAAAATCGGTCTCGCAGTTGACTTCGACCAGGACCCCGATTTTCCCGGCGCCGTGGATATAGGCATGCACCAAACCGTCGGTGGCTTCCCTGCCCGCCCTTTTCATGGCCTTGGCAAGGCCCTTTTGACGCAATATATCAACGGCCTTTTCAATATCGCCCGAAGCGTCCTGGAGCGCTTTTTTGCAATCCATCATGCCAACGTTGGTTCTGTCTCTTAATTCTTTTACCATAGCAGATGTTATTTCCAATTTCATCCTCCTGTGAAACAAAATCTGTCAGTTTCGATATTTGAAATTATATTCGGATTTGAGTCTGACTTTGAGGCTTCAGCAAGCCCATCAGCCGGAAAAGGGGTAGCAGGCCCGGGGCCGATATCCGACAGGACAGGGGCTTCGGCGCCTTCGACGCCGAAGCCCCGTTTCATTATTCTTCCTCTTGCCGGTTCTGCAAAGGATTTATGATCTCAACGACCGGACCTTCCGCTTCCTGTCCGAGGATCTGGCCGGCGGGAACTTCCTCGAGTTCAATTCCTTTGTCGGCTTCGCCCTGCCTTAGCTCGGAAAATTTCGAACGGCCCTCTATGCAGGCGTCGGCTATCTTTGAGGTGACAAGCCTTATGGCTCGAATTGCGTCGTCATTGCCGGGAATAGGGTAGTCGATCACATCCGGATCGCAATTGGTATCCACAACCGCTACGACCGGTATGCCAAGGCGGTTGGCTTCCATGACAGCGATGTTCTCGCGTTGTGTGTCCACTACGAAGAGGGCGCCGGGGAGCCTGTTCATCTTTTTTATGCCGCCGAGGTTTTTTTCAAGTTTCTCACGCTCGCGCTGAAGCCCCAGGATCTCCTTTTTCGGAAACCGGTTGATCGCGCCGTCTTCGACCATGGCATCGAGTTCTTTCAGCCGGTCGATTCTTTGTTTGATCGTCTTGAAATTGGTGAGCATCCCTCCCAGCCATCGCTGGTTGACATAGAACATATCGCAACGCGCTGTTTCTTCCATGATGGAGTCGCGCGCCTGTTGCTTGGTGCCCACGAAAAGAACGGTGTCCCCCGCCGCAACCGTATCGACCACGAATTGATAGGCGGTGTTGAAAAGCCTGACGGTGCGCTGCAAATCTATGATATAAATACCGTTGCGAGCGCCGAAAATGTAGGGTTTCATCTTGGGGTTCCACCGGCGGGTCTGGTGCCCGAAATGGACCCCGGCTTCCAACAACTGTTTCATTCCAACAACTGCCATGAGTCAGCTCCTTCTGGTTTGCCTCCGCCCCTTTGCATCCGATCCGCCAATCGAAGACCGGACACCAAAAGGTCAAGGGGAGTGTGATTTTTATCAAACCAGACCTTCTAACATGTTCATCTCGGCCGAGCAAGTTATTATTTGGTTTCCATATCGTATGCCTTGCAAAACGGAGATTCTCTGATGGCATGGAAAATAGCGACTTTCAATGTGAATGGTATTCGCTCACGGTTGCATGTTCTCCTAACCTGGATCGAGCGCAACAAGCCCGACGTCCTGTGTCTGCAGGAAATAAAATGCCGGGACGTCGAGTTTCCTTTCGACGCCATGCGGGATGCAGGCTACGAGGCGAGCGTCTTCGGGCAGAAATCGTTTCACGGGGTTGCAATCCTTAGCCTTCGAAAGCCCGAAGAGCTCAGGCGCGGGTTCGGCGGCGACGGCTCCGACGTCGAGGCGAGGCTCATCGCTGCGAAAATCGATGGCATTTGGATCTTCAATACCTACGTCCCCCAGGGCAGGAGCCCCGATAACCCCGCGTTCCAGGAAAAACTGGCTTTCTTCGCCAGGCTGAAAGAGCTTTTCAGCCGGGAACACAAACCCTCCGAGCCAATTGTCTGGACAGGGGACATCAACGTGGCCCCCGAAGATATGGACGTCTTCGCGCCAAAAAGGATGGAAGGCAAAATCGGCTTTCATCCCGAAGAAAAGCAGGCGCTTGCCGGGGTGGTTTCCTGGGGATTTATCGACCTTTTCCGGAAGCACCACCCCGAGCTGCGGCAGTTCACTTTCTGGGATTACCGGCTGCCCAAAAGTTTTGACAGGGACCTTGGCTGGAGGCTCGATCATATCAGGGCTACCGAATGCGTCGCCAGGGCCTCGATAGACTGCCGGGTGGACGCCGCTCCTCGCGGCGAACCCGGTCCAAGCGATCACGCACCCGTCTGGGCGGAAATCGAGCTGGGCGGGATAGGAGCATAAGTGCAAAAGGAGAAGAGTCGGTCCCAAAGAGCCGTTCAACTCAAAAAAAGATCGTATAGTCTGGTATGAAGCGGAATTATCGAACGGGGCTCCCCGCCTCCCTTGGATCCCGACACCGCAGGGAGGGAGCAACCTCGTCGAGTCGCTGTCGCAGAGTTTCAGCAGAGGGGACACGCCGGACTCCCAAAGATTGGCTGAAATGGTCGGCATCCCGGCAATCGGTTATGGCCTCGAAATGACTTTTGCCGCTTTGAGAAGCCCCACGTAGCTACGAACGATATCATCAAGGCCTATCCCATCAGAACTCACTGGAAAGGCATTCCCGGCCCTGGCCGGCAGCGGGCAGATATTTATAAGCTCACGGATTCAGGACTCTGCCAAGGAAGCTTCGTTAATGTGCGAATCATTCCGGTTACACTCCAGTGTCACCCGAATTAGTCAAAACAGCGTTCTACGATTTTAACTTCCCCTTAAATATCACAACCATCTTAAAAAAATAGTACCCGGATGAGTGGAATAAAATTTGCGAGTCAGATAGACGGACCGGACCGCTTCCTCCTTGCGTCAAGGTGGATGTGATCCATGACCGCCCTTGCAAGCCACCGTATTAAAATGCAAAGGGCTACTCACTATGAGCGAGCATTTTAACGGGCAGAGGCCTAATGTGGGCACAGTGGTGTCCATCTGCGGGGGCGTGGTGGATGTGCGCTTTCCGCATGGGCTTCCTCCCGTAAAACACCAGCTCAACGCCGGTCCTGAAGGAGGCGTAGTCATCGAAGTGATGACGCACCTAAACGCCGAAACCTTGCGAGGTATCGCTCTAACCTCCACTCAAGGGCTGGCCAGGGGGGCCCCGGTGCTTGATTCGGGCCACGAGTTGAATGTTCCGGTCGGAAAACGGCTTCTGGGCAGGATGTTCAACGTGTTCGGCGAGCCAATTGATGGGAAGGAAGAAATAACGGGGGGCGAATGGCGCTCCATTCACCAGCAGCCGGTACCTTTGAGCGAGCGCACTGTCGTTTCTGAAATCTTTGAAACCGGCATCAAGGTTATCGACGTGCTGGCCCCGCTTGAGCGTGGCGGGAAGGGCGGGCTGTTCGGCGGGGCCGGGGTGGGGAAAACGGTGCTGATCACGGAGTTGATCCACAATACCGTGGGCCGGCACCAGGGCGTCAGCATATTTTGCGGTATAGGCGAAAGATGCCGGGAAGGAGAGGAACTCTACCGTGCCATGGCCGACGCGGGTGTCCTGGACAGCACCGTAATGGTGTTCGGTCAGATGAATGAGCCGCCTGGGGCCCGTTTCCGGGTGGGACACGCGGCAATGACCAAGGCCGAATACTTCCGTGACGACGCCAAACAGGATGTGCTGCTGCTGATCGATAATATTTTTCGGTTTATCCAGGCGGGGTCGGAGGTTTCGGGGCTTATGGGCCTTGTGCCCTCCCGGCTGGGGTATCAGCCCACCCTCGCTACGGATATTGCAGAACTTGAAGAACGCATTTGCACCACAAGCTCAGGAGCCATTACTTCGGTACAGGCGGTGTATGTGCCGGCTGACGACTTTACCGATCCCGCGGCGACCCATACCTTTACCCACCTCTCCTCCTTTGTAGTGCTGTCCCGGAAACGAGCCAGCGAAGGAATCTATCCGGCAATGGACCCGCTTCAATCAGGCTCCAAGATGCTCTCCCCTACTATAGCCGGTCCGCGGCATTACCGGATCGCCCAGGACGTCCGCCGCACGCTGGCTGCATATGAAGAGCTTAAAGGCATCATCGCCATGCTGGGACTCGAAGAGCTCTCTAAGGAGGACCGGCGTGCGGTGTTTCGGGCTCGCAGGCTGGAACGTTTTCTTACTCAGCCGTTTTTCAGCACCGAGCAGTTCACGGGCCTGCCGGGCAAAATGGTTCCGTTAGGCAGCGCCCTTGACGGCTGCGAACGTATTCTGAACGACGATTTTGCCGACTATCCGGAAAGTTCTCTATACATGATCGGCGGGATAGATGAAGCCAAAATGCCATGAGACTTAAAGTGCTGTTGCCTACCGAAGTCCTGATTGACGAAGAAGTGATCAAAGTGATCGCCGAGGCCGAAAACGGCTCTTACTGTTTTTTGCCCCGCCATGTCGACTTTGTTGCCGCATTAGTCCCCGGATTGCTTTCTTATGTGAGAGCCGTAGACAACAGGGAGGAGTTCCTGGCAGTCGACGAAGGCATTCTTGTGAAGTGTGGCGCGGAGGTCGAGGTTTCCACCCGCCGGGCGTTGCGGGGACCAGAGCTTGGTGCGCTCAAGGAGACGGTGCAGAGGAACTTCAGGAGAATGACCGAGCAGGAAAAACGGGCACGTTCGGCCATGGCCAATCTGGAAGCCATTTTTATCCGGTGCTTCCTCAAGGTGCGGGAAAATGGCTGAGAAAGATTCTTCTGAGAAAAGACTGTCTTCGGAAGACGAATTCTCCAGGCAAGTGGGCCGCAAAGAAGCTCGTAAGCTGAAGGCCCGGGACCGTAAAGACCATGGGGTGCGGTTCGGACTGGATATGCTCGGAGTCATCGGCTGGTCGGTGAGCATACCCGCCCTGGCTGGATCGTTCCTGGGCGCGTGGATTGACCGCACTTGGCCAAGCCGATTTTCCTGGACCCTGATGCTTCTTTTGGGAGGAATCATTCTAGGTTCAATTAACGCTTGGTACTGGATCAGCCAGGAGCGTAAAAAAATCGAAAAAGACCGATAGACGGAGTCGCTATGGAACTGGGTTTGGATCATTGGGTGCTCTGCCGCTGGGGGCCGGTGCGCTTGAACGCCACTATCCTCTACACGTGGCTGGTTATGGCGGTTCTGGTACTGCTCTCCTGGCTGGCAACCCGCAGGCTTTCCACGGATGAAAGAGTTTCCCCCTGGCAAAACCTGCTTGAAGTATTGGTGGGGAGCATGAAGGAACAGATCCGGCAGATCACCCAGCAGGACCCGGAGCCTTTCCTGCCGTTCATCGGCACCCTGTTCATTTTTATTTCGTTTTCCAGTCTTTTAACCGTCTTCCCTGGTTATCATCCGCCGACCTATTCCCTGTCCACTACATCGGCCCTGGCGGTCTGCGCCCTGGCGGCGGTCCCATTTTACGGCATTGCCCGTCAGGGACTGCGAGCCTACCTGGGGCATTACCTGGCGCCTACAGTCCTGATGTTGCCTTTTCATATCATCTCCGAACTGTCGCGAACCCTTTCTCTTTCGGTGCGGCTCTTTGGCAACGTGATGAGCGGCGCGCTGATGGGAACCATTCTCCTTGCCGTGGTGCCCTTATTTTTCCCACTGGTCATGCAATTGCTCGAGCTTCTCATCGGCCAGATCCAGGCCTTTATTTTTGCGGTGCTGGCTACCGTCTATATCGTGTCTGCGGCCCAGGCCCATGAAGAAAAAAAGAGGCCCCGAGTCAAAGGCCCGGATACAGGAAATCGAGAATCCGATGAATACGGAGGAAAAGTAATATGAGCGCGCTTGAAATTATCAGTATAGTTTCCATCGTCGTCGCCGGTCTGACCATTACACTGGGTGCCTTCTTTCCAGCTATGGCCCAGGGCCGCGCTATCTGCCAGGCGCTGGCCTCAATGGCCCAGCAGCCCGACGAAGCCGCCGCTATTTCCCGCACTCTTTTCGTCGGTCTGGCCATGATCGAATCCCTGGCCATTTATTGCCTCGTCGTGGCCATGATCCTGGTTTTTGCCAATCCCTTCTGGAACTACTTCATTGCCAGGGCTGGAGGATGAGGCAGTGTTGATCGACTGGTTTACCGTGGCCGCACAAATTGTCAACTTCCTGATCCTGGTGGCCCTGCTTAAACACTTTCTCTATGGTCCAATCATCGCCGCCATGACCGCCAGAGAGGTCAGAATCGAGGCTAACCTCTCGGAAGCAAGGCAAAAAAGGCTGAAGGCGGAGCAAGCGGAAGCCTCCCTGAACAACAGGATGCGGGAAATTGAACAGCAGCGCCAGGGAATGCTGATTGAGGCAGGGCGCCAGGCCGAAGCCTATAAGCGAGAGCTTTTCTCTCAAGCCAGGCAGGAAGTGGATGAAATTCGTCGAAAATGGGCGGCTTCCCTGCAGCAGGAGAGGGAGATCTTTCTCAAGGATCTCAAGCAGCGACTCGTTCGGGAGGTTTTGGCTATCTCCGGCCAGACTCTGCGGGAAATGGGAAATGTGGAGTTGGAGAAGCAGTTGATCGAGGTCTTTCTGGATCGGCTCCGGCTGCTTGCCCCCGAGGAGCAGGAGACCATCCGGGAATCAGTTAAGGACCAGGGGGGCGGGTTGCTTATCAATACGGCTTTTGAGCTGCCTGAAGAAATTCGGAAAAAGATCGTCGCGGCGGTTCGGAGTCAGTTCGGTGTGGATCTTTCGGTCAGGTTCGTCACTTCAGAAAAGTTGCTGGCCGGCATTGAGCTGCTTACCGGCTCCCGCAAGCTTGCCTGGAGTATGGGGAGCTTCCTGGACTCCCTCGGGGAGAGCGTCTCCGAGGCTTTTCAGGAGCTTGAAAAAAGCGAGCAGGGATGAACGTGGAGCTCATGGACCTCTACAGTGTTTTGGACGAGACTGCCTCAGTCCTGGAAAAGGCGTTGAACGGCTGTCGGCCCGGACTAAGGACCCTGAAAGTGGGCCGAGTCCGCTCGGTGGGAAATGGCATTGCCCTGGTGGAAGGATTGCCCGGAGTTAAAGCGGAGGAAATTATTCGCTTCCCGGAGGGCTTGGAAGGCGTGGCCCTGAACGTCGAGCCCACTGAAGTGGGCATAGTCCTCCTTGGCGAAGTGGGCGATTTAAAGGCAGGCGCCGAGGTCTTCTGCACCGGCCGTGTTTTGGACGTCCCGGTTGGGGAGGCGCTTTTGGGACGCGTGGTTGATCCTCTCGGGCGCCCCCTGGACAATCAGGGCCCTGTCCACAGCGTGGAACGCCGCCCCGTGGAACGGAAAGCACCGCCTATCATGGCTCGGGCCCCTGTAACCGTACCCCTGCAAACGGGCTTGAAAGTGGTCGATGCGCTGGTACCCATAGGACGGGGCCAGAGGCAACTGATTCTTGGGGACCGGCAGACGGGAAAGACCGCCATCGCCCTGGATACCGTGATCAACCAAAAGGACACCGGCGTCATCTGTGTCTATTGCGGAATCGGCCAGAGGGGCACAGCTGTCGCCCAGGTGATTGCCGAATTGCGGGATAAGGGGGCGATGGACCATTGCATCGTCGTGGTGGCTCCGGGCGAGGTCCAGGCCGGGCTTCATTATGTAGCGCCCTATGCCGCAACCTCTATGGCCGAATACTTTATGGAGAAAGGACGTGATGTTTTGATCGTCTATGACAATCTCACCAATCACGCCCGTTCCTATCGTGAGCTGTCCCTGCTGCTGCGCCGTCCTCCAGGGCGGGAGGCCTATCCGGGCGATATATTTTATATCCATGCCCGCCTGCTTGAGCGCTCCACTCACCTGAAAACCGACAAAGGCGCAGGCTCGCTCACCGCTCTTCCCATCGTGGAGACCGAAGCGCAGAATATTGCGGCCTATATTCCCACCAATCTCATTTCCATAACCGACGGGCAGATTTACCTCACTCCCGGCTTATTCCAGAAAGGGGTCTTTCCCGCGGTCGATGTTGGCAAATCGGTCTCGCGGGTAGGCGGCAGAGCTCAGGTGCCTGCCTACAGGGCGGTGGTAGGGGACTTGCGACTTGCGTATTCTCGGTTTCAGGAACTGGAGGCCTTCTCTCGCTTCGGCTCGCGACTGGATGAACGAACACGGAAAACCTTGGCTCACGGATACCGTGTCCGGGAGGTGCTCAAACAGCCCCAGTTCGATCCCATGCCCGTGGCCCACCAGGTCGCTGTCCTTTTGGCGCTGACCCACGGTTTGTTTGACGACGTCCCTTTGGAAAAAATCTCGGCAGCAGAAGAGGCAGTGCGCCGTATGCTCCACGAGCAGCTTCCGGAGGTCGGCCGGCGTATTGAGGCCCGAGAGAATCTTGGCGATGAGGAGCAAGCTCTCATCTTGAGCAAGGCGAAAGATGCCGTCCAGACGCTGGAGAAAAACGATGGAAGCCGTTGAGCCCCTTCGGAGAAGGGTCGATGTCCTGCAGGAGTTGCGGGAAGTGGTGAAAACCATGAAGACCATCGCCGCCGTCACTATCCGGCAATATGAAAAGGCTGTGGTCTCCTTGCGCCGGTACAGCCGCACAATTGAGATGGGAATGCAGGTCGTGATGCGCGGCCGGGAGGCAGGGCTTGAAATGCAACCGGTTTCCGGCAGGTGCTTGACAATGATTGTCTTTGGCTCGGAGTTCGGCATGTGCGGCCAGTTTAACGAAGTACTAACATCGTTTGCACTGAGCAAATGCAAAGAACTCCAAATCCCGGAACGGGACCGGTCCGTAATTGCCGTGGGGACTCGGGCACTCTCCAGCCTGGAGGAGATTGGAGCACAAGTGGAGTCGTGGGTTGCTCTTCCCGGCTCCGTAGGCGGCATTACTTCCCGGGTCCAGGAGTTATTGTCCAAGATAGAGGACTGGCAGTGTCGGGGGGGAACCGGAAGGATCATGCTCTTCCATAATGAACCGGTCTCGGGGCTGATTTATCGCCCCAAGGCGGTGGCGTTTCTGCCAATCGAAATGGAGTGGCAGGGAAGCCTGGAGCAAAAGGCCTGGCCCAGCCGGGTCCTGCCCACTTTCACAATGGGACGGCTCCAACTGATTCATGCCCTGCTGAGGCAATACCTCTTCGTGATCCTGTACCGTGCTTTTGCAGAGTCCCTCGCCAGTGAAAATATGGCGCGTCTCGCCTGCATGCAGGCTGCTGAAGATAACATCGAAGATCGCCTCCAGGAACTGCGGCTGCAATACAATCAGTTGCGACAAGCCGCCATTACTGAAGAACTTTTGGATATTGTTGCCGGATTTGAAGTATTGACCGAGAAACCTTGAGACGTCACGGCCTACATGTAAAGATCTGTACGCTCGATATTCCGGTTGGCAAGCAACTTTCCAATGGTGAAATCGTGTAGAAGTCGATTGCCTAATCGGCGGTCAAGCTCAGAAAACAGGTTGACAGGCCAACATTGAGAAGGCGCCCCTTTTCCCATCTTTTATACACGGGGTTTGCTATTTGGGGATAAGCGCTGCCTGACGCGAGTGGTGGCGCTCCTGCCCGTTAAGTTTACGGAACCCGGGACGCAGGCATAATCAGCACTTATCACTTGGATGAACCTACCTGCTTCTCCTGTTCGGCGGCCCGGCCGAGAAGCGCTGCGACATCGTCCAAGCTTTCTATCTTCACGGCCGCCTGTTTTAGCTTCTTCGCACCCGGTATTTGCTGCAGATACCAGCACAGATGTTTTCGCATCTCGATGATTCCACGCCGGCCTTTGAGATCGATGGAAAGCCTTGCGTGCTCTAGCGCAGTCCTTAAGACGTCCGCGCGTTCGGGCTTCGCGATGGAGCCTCCGTTCCAGGTCTCTTGCAACTGCCTGAAGATCCACGGATTGCCCAACGCTCCCCTTGCGATGCCCACTCCGTCGGCCCCCGTCTTTTCGATCAGTTCGACGGCCGTGGCCGAGCTTGCCGCGCCGCCGTTGGCAAGTACAATCCCCTTGAAACGGGCGCGGGCCTCGCGGGTCGTTTCTATATCGTTTGGACCGGAAAAACGCTGTGCGTAAGTCCTTCCATGGATCATCACAGCCTTTATGTCCAGGTCCCCGACATAATCGAGAAAACTGAGAAGGTCGAACCCCTGGACATTGGTCCTGGTCTTTATCGATACCGGCAAATGCGTGTTCTCGATAACGCTAAGGATCACCTCCCTTGCCAGGGGCGGATTTGTCATCAGGGCCGCTCCCGCTCCACGTTTGAACACCTTCGCCATGGGACAGCCGAAGTTGATGTCGATTCCGTCTGGCCTGATTTCTGTGGTGACAAAACGGGCGGCGATTGCGAAATGTTCGGGATTATTTCCGAAAAGCTGAACGACATAAGGCCTTTCCGAATCCTCGAACCGTACTATCTCTAAAGTCGATTGCGCTTGATAGGCAAAGGCGGTGGAACTGGCCAGCTCGCTGTAAACGACGTCGGCGCCACATCCCTTGCATATGCGCCGAAAGGCGCTGTCGGTTATACCCGAGAGCGGCGCCAGGGCAAAAACGGGCTTTCTCAAAGATGTCCAAAAGTTATGCATATTGCCTGCTACTATTCCTCGTACATCCGGATCTGTTCCTGCTAATAGGAAGTTGCGTTCGGGATTTTGGTATCATCTGCTCGCACCGCAGGGGAAATGATCTTGCATAAGCGACTCCATTGGATTATTCAAGCAGATTAACAGCGAATCTGACAGTATGCCAGCATAGCGATGTTTCACCGTTTTGGGTATTTATTGCCGGCCTTGCAGGCAGCGGATTTGGCATGCTTATTGCCCCTCTGTCCAGTTTGTTTCGATCATTGCGACGGGCCGATATTTGATTCACTTACTTAAGAAAGGAGTAAGCATGAGTAAAATACCCCAAGATTACTTGCCGGAGAAGCAAACATGGCCGCAATACCTCACCCCCGATGAATTTGCGAACACCCCCGACAAACTGAACCTGGCCGATTTTCTGCTCGATCGGCACGTGAAGGCCGGAAGGGGCGACAACATCGCGATCAAGTTTATGGATAAAGAGATAACATATGCTCAACTGCAGAAAATGGTCAACCAGTTTGGCAACGCATTGAAAGATGCCGGAGTCGAGCCTCAGGACAGGGTGGGCATTCGCCTGGTAAACTCGCCTCCCTCACTGGTCACCATCTTCGCCATTGAAAAGATCGGAGCGATTCCCGTTCCGACCTCGCCGCTCTGGTCTCGTGAAGAGATCGGTTTCGTGGTCAACAATGCTGAAATGAAATATTTCGTTGTAAACGCGCCCCTGATGGAGCAGGTCGAGGCGGCCAAGCCCAATTTTAAGTGCGGCACCAAAGTTGTGGTAATCGGGGGTGTTGCCGAGGAAGTGAAAGGTGCGGGCAATCTGGTTTTCGAAGAAATGCTCGCCAAAGGTTCTCCTGAGCTCGAAGCCACCATGCTCGATCCCTACGATATCGGGGTGATACTGTATACCTCGGGCACCACCGGAATGCCGAAGGGGTGCGTTCATTTCATCCGTCCCACCGTCATTGAAACCCGGATGGTCAATAAATATGTCTATCAGCTAAAAGCCGGAGACGTCCTGGGAGGGGCGGCGCCGGTGTCTTTTGCCGCCGGTTTCGGAACTTTCACGCTCATTCCCTTCGAGGGCGGCGCCACTATTTCTTTGCTTCCCAAGTTTTCTCCGCCTGACATGATGGAACTGATTCCCAAGCATAAGATAACCGTTTTGACCGGACTTCCGACTGCCTACCGCGCACTCCTTAAATTCCCGGCCTTTAAAAAATATGACGTCAGTTCCGTGCGGCTGTACACGGCGGGGGGCGACGCTCTTGGCGCCGAGACGCTTCAGGGCTGGATGGAGCTGACCGGCAAGCCCATCTGGGAGGGACTGGGGGGAACTGAAATGCTCCACCTGGTGACTTCCAACACCCTCAACGAGCAGCCGGTGCCCAACTCTATCGGAAAGGCCCTTCCAGGCGTGGATGTTCGGGTCGTCGATATCTCCGGGCAAGACTGCAAACCGGGTGAAGTGGGCAGCATGATCATCAGGGGCCCCTCGGGCACCCTCTACTGGAAGCCATACGAGAACGGCGAGAAGCTGCTCAAATCGCAGAAATCGGGTGTGGTCGACGGCTGGAATAAAATGGGCGACGCGGTTTACATGAACGAGGAATGCAATGTCTTCTTTGTCGCCCGCGAAGATGACATGATCAAGAGTTCGGGCTACCGGATCGCCCCTGCCGAAATCGAGGAAGCCATGGCGAAACATCCTGCGATAGCCGATGTGGGCATAGTAGGGGTCCCCGATCCCGAAAAAGGGCAGCTGGTAAAGGCCGTAGTAGAACTAAAGCCGGGATTCACAGGTTCCGATGAGCTGACAGAGGAGATCAAAACTTACCTCAAAGACCACATAGCCGTCTACAAGCTTCCTCGCGTCGTCCAGTACATGGACAAACTGCCGAGGACCCCAACCGGCAAGCTTGTGCGCCGGCTGCTCAGGTAGGCTGTCGATCTTATTTTCTGCCGTGGATGTTTGCCGGCAGAGTTTTGAACCGGTGCGCCGGGGCCCAGGGGCCAGGTCGCCTAAAAGCCGCCTTGCCCCTGGCCCCCGTCGCCTGTTATGAAAGATCGGAAAGGCGAGGGGCCAAATCGCTTCTACTCTTTGGCATCCTTTTGGCGTCGGGTTCGAGCGGCGTTCATCGTCCTGTCAACCCCGCGGCCGCTCAGAATGAGTCTCACCATGGTCAGGAGCTCCCACTCTTCATACGGCTCCAATATGCAGCCATAGGCGCCAAGCTCCATAACGCGTCCGATCAAATGGCGGTTGTCCTGGCGGCAGAGCAGAACCAGCTTGGAGTCGGGGCAGGAGGATTGCAGACTGGATATGACCGTTACTCCGTAAGTTAGCACACTCAGGCAGTCGATAAGGATTATCGAGTTGATCTCCCGTTGAGGACTGGCGCTCAAATCATCCGGAAATACACGCCTTACCTTGAAATTCTTGTGTTTTTTCAACATGCTCAAAATGCGGGTCCGAACATCGTCGTCCAGAACGATCAGAAAAAATAGAGCAGATTGAGCCATGATTGATGAACTCCGATACACAGTCGTCGAAAAAAGCTCATTAGCATTTCCAGGTTCAAGATCTGTGCCCGTCTTCGACGTCCGAAAAACTGCCCGCGGGAATCCGGTATTAAGGGCGGGATCGGTGGAAGTGTATGAAATGTGTCCCATTGAAAGCAAAAACAGGGTCCATGGTCTTGGAGGACAAGCTTGTGGCCGGAGTTCAAAACTCGACCCCCTCCAACCTTCCGTGCGCACATTTCGAGACACTCTATAAGGAGAGCGCTTATGGAAGGGTCCGCAGAGCTTGAGGCGAGGCTCAAAAAGAAGTATCCGATGTTGCGTTGCTTCACTGACAGACCTTTTGGAGTGGAAATCGAGTTCTATGGGCTGGACTATTATATACTGCCGCCGGATAACGGCATAATCAAGCCTTACAATATCCATTCGAAAGCCACTGACGGCAGGAGCTTTCTTCAGTTGCTCGACGATTACCGGTTGCATCTTGGCGCCGACCGGAAATCCTGGCATCTCGAGGAAGATGGTTCGATCGTGCACCGGGGCGGGGTTGAACTTATAAGCCCCGTTCTGCGGGGCTGCGACGGGCTCCTGGAATTGTATCGTTACTTCCAGGTGCTGGGCCACATTTTCGGCGTACAGATAGATGCGTCATGCGGATTTCATGTCCATCATGGTGTCTACCCAAGCCAATATAACTGCATGTGCCTTAAAATGTTGATAAAAATTGTTTATTCCATGGAAGACTATATTTATTTACTGATCGCAGGAGACAGAAGCCAAAAGGATACGTGCCGTCCTATGGATCTCGATGTGGATGCCATACTTAAACTTGGCGACTGTGAGGATATATGTAAAAATACCGGATGTAAACTTAAGGAGTTGTGGTATTCAAAAATAAATGGATATGATCAACGTCGCGATATGTCCGACAGATATAATTTCACGCGATATCATGGTTTGAATCTTCATTCATATTGGTATCGGTCCACTATCGAATTCAGATATCACTCGGCGATATTGCACCAAATAGATGAAGCAATGCAGTGGATAATTTTTACGCAGTTGCTTGTCGAGCTTAGCGGAGGATCTATACCAAAGATTGATTATCTATCAAACTCGAACAAATGGATGAAAGCTATATACAAAATATATCTTGCGTTTGGCTATATGAATCATATTAATAATCTGAGATGACATGTGCGTGCCTAGTGTTGCGTCGCACAAATAAGTGAATATTTTGAATTATGAATTTTCTCAGCCCCGCGAAGGCGGGTGGCCGGAGACCTTGATCTGTACCCCGTGGGGATGCGGGGGGAGTGAGTGGCTCCCCGCGCTTTTGCCCTCAACCTGCCGAACAAGGAAACCATAAGAGATGTGCGACATATTTGCGCTCTGCGCCGGGAACAACTATACGGCCCAACAGTACCTGCCCATATTCGCCGAAAAGGGCAGGCGGAACATGAACGGCTGGGGCATCGGTTTTTATCGCGACTCCCGGGCCTTTGTGGAGAAGTCATCGGAACGCGTCTATGACAGCGAGCATGTGCACGAAAGTTTTCAGAGGCTGGCAAGGGTTGTAGACAGCCGGATCATCGTCTCGCACATTAGCTGTCCCCTGAACGGTGGCCGCCACTCTGCTTACAACCATCCGTTTTCCTTGTCGTTTCTCGACCATGTATGGCTTTTTGTTCATGTCGGGCTGGTAAAGGGAATCAACAGTTATCAAACCGCCAATGAACCCCGGATTGATGTCGATGTCTATCCCGCCAGGGTGTTTGAATATCTAAGGGACCAACTCGTCTCTTATATGCGGTTTACTCCCTATGAAAGTCTTACCCGATCGCTTACAAAAAGCATAAAGAACCTGATTGCGGATTATCCCGGCTATTACGCATTCTTTCTCGCCAACGAATCCGTCCTTTTCGCCTTTTTCAATTTTCGGTCGTTGATGCTTCTGCGGGAATCGGGAAGCTGTGGAAACAGCCTTGTAGTGACTTCCATTGCGGAGGGGCTGAGTGATAAGGGCTGGGCCGAGGTAAAACCCGCGGATAATACCCCGGGAAAGCTGTTGGTGGTTGCCGGACCGGATGTATTGTACCTTGGAGACTTGGCATAATCCGAATTCCTTAATCTGAAAACGAGGTTTTCCGTTGTGTGCGACTTGTTTGCTCTATCTGCTGCCACGACTTATTCGGCTCCCCGCTCCCTTCCGATTTTTGCGGCCAGGGCGAGCAGGAATATGGACGGCTGGGGGATAGGATTTTACAAAAAATCTCATGCTCATGTAGAAAAATCCGCCGCTCGCGCCTATGAGCAAGGAAGGCTCCATGATGGTTTTCAAAGGCTTGCACGAGTTATCGCGAGCAAGTTCATCATCGCGCATGTGCGTTTGCGCTCAAGCGGTCCGGTCGATGAATGTCACTCCCACCCTTTTGCAGTCCGGTTCGAGGGGGAGGACTGGTTATTCGCCCACAATGGCAAAGCGCCGGCTATCGAGTCGTATCGAGGCCAAAGGATCAGGCTGGAGGACGTGGTGAGCGATTCGGCAAGGATCTTCGAGTTCCTCCTGGACGGCATCGGGGCCGTGCGCAAAACAGGGGGCGATCCTTATCCTCTTTTCGTGGCGATCGCCGGGGCTTCGACGCGGCTTATCCGAGAATATCCCGGAACGTATAACTTTTTGTTGACCAATGGTTCGGTTCTGTTCGCCTTCAGCAATCACAGGCAATTTCTGTTGCTAAAGGGCAGTGAGAACCTCGAAAAAGCCCTGCTCCTTACCACAGTCGAGCAGGGTTTGAGCGGGGAGAACTGGGTAAGGTTCGCCAAGAGCGCCGGGTCGGCCGGGCTTTTGATGGCGATTGCCGGAAGCGACATAGTGCTAAAAGAAGAATTGTGAGAGGCCCGGATCAGCCGTTTTCCATTTCACTTTCCATATCGACGAGAGCCTTTTTGGCGTTTACGATCAATTCATAAAAAGCGTCCGACCTGTAAGTGTCAAGGCCGCCGCAACCCATGTCGGACGACCTGTCGAAGACATCCTCCTTATCGACGTAAGTTATGAGGGCCTTGGACGCTTCGTAGAATTTTGTGAATTTCTCGTTCATTTCGTTTGCCCCCCGGCGAAATTTTTCCCGAACCTCCGGCTGAATTCGGATTTAAATGCTTCGATTTTCATTGCCTCATCGGTCCTGCCCAGAAAATAGAGGGCCATGCCTTTAAATACCCGGGTCTCCCTCATCGCGGGCGCCCGGGCGAGCGCCTCGTCAAAATAAGGCAGGCTCTCGGCGTACCTGCTAAGACCGAGCAAGGCTTGCCCCCTGGCCGCAAGCGTGTAGGCATTTCCGGGTTCTGCGGCCAGTATCAGGTCAAAAACTTCGATGGCCTCCTCACACCGGCCCATGTCGTTTAATGCGAGGCCCTTCAACTGCATTGCCTGCAAATTCCGAGGTCTCAGGGCCAGTTCTTTGCCGCAGCAGTAGACGACTTCGCCGAGCAGTCCCTTTTCCGCCATGCCCCTGGCTCCTTCCATCCACGTCACCTTGTCCTCGGGAGCTGTCTTTAGAACTTTCATCATCACGCCTTCATAGGATTCTTCAACGGCGCGACTGCCGGTGTAGGCCACAGGGACGCCATGGCCGGGCAGAACGTGAACGATATTCTTTTGCATTATTTGCCTGAGCCCGTAGAGATAGTGGTCCAATGAGCCCCCGGCAGACTTGTCGACCTCGGCCATGGAGTCCGGGAGCACGGTATCTCCGGAAATAAGCGTCCCCGTCGGCTGGTGGTAAAGGCATATACTGTCCATGGTGTGGCCGGGCGTATGAATCACCTCCCACTCGTAGCCGCTCAGCTCTATCGTTTCAGCTCCCGTGAGTTCCCTCGGGGGAAATCCGGCATCGCGGACAAGCCTTTTCAGCTCCTGCGGACCCGCTTCATGCATGAGGATCTCGACGTTTTTATTTTCCATTACGGCGGGAAATCGCAACAATTCGAATATACCCATACAGTGGTCGCGGTGTCCGTGGGTCAGCACCACCTTCCTTATATCGAGGGGGTCAAAGCCCAATTTTTTCAAATCGAAGAAAATAGTGTAATCATTTCCAGGATCTACGAGTGTAAGGGAATCGCCCGCAAGCAGGTACGCGTTGCTTGAATGGTGATAGCCGATAAGAAAACTGCTGTTGGCCAGGGCGGGATGGGATTCTTTCAAAATCTCACCGATTCCGAGCCAACCCGGATGGAGCGGCTCTTCAGCCGACGGATGCTCGTCTTCTATTAGCTGCCTCAGTTCCGGCCCGGGTCCCTGCCTTTCGTCCGTCTCTTTGTTGGTCATGACTTCTCCTTAAAAGAACGAAAAACCCCCTCTTGCGGCATTAAAGAGGGGGCCGGGAACATTTTTTCACCTTTTTCCCGGGATCGGGCAAAAGGCAGATGAATCCTGTTTGCAGCCACTGCGCGCTTCACCCGATGTATTCAAGGGTATAGCTCAATTTCATCCTGTCGTCCGGCCACCACTTCTTACTCAATTTTTCCTGGCCGGGATAGACATCCTTGCCGTCAATCTTCTCGATCGACAGTTCGAGGAAATGGAACTCCGTGAGCTTGTACTTTTTGATCACCTCGCTTGGAATCAGCACCGCAAGGCCGCTCTCATGCGAGCATTCCCATTCAAACGGTTCGTCCGGGGTCGCTTCGGCCTGGCCTGTTTTGCCTGCGTAAACCTTGACCAGCTTGCCCTGGACCTTCGATTTCGGCTTCATCTGGAATTCATTATACAGCTCGTCGGAAACGTGCCACCAACAGGCTCTCGCATTGGCGGCCGCGTATGCCTTGACGAGCATCGGATCGAAGCCGCATACAACCACACGGCATTTTTCCGGCATCTCAAGCCTCCTTCCCGGTTTCGGCGTTTTTCGCCTGTCTAAGTTGAACGCGAAGGTCCTCAACCTGGTCGAAACAATAGCGCATAAACTCATCTGCCTCGGCTTCGCTCAGGTGGTTGGCTTCAATCAGTCTCCTGACATAGGGATAGATATGAAGTTGGACCTCCTCGACGAATTCCATAAGCACATGATCGTTATCCCCATCGGGCGATGCCCAGCTAAGAAAACCTTTTTTCCAGTTTTCAAGCATCACCTTGAGAGCATCGAGTTCCTCGCGAACGTTTTGTTCCATGCTAGGCCTTCTTTTTGGGGTCATAGGCATAGCATTTCTTCACCACGTTGAAGTCCGCTACGCACCAGTAATGAGGCCAGTGGATCTTCTTGCACCAGCCGATGATGTCTGCAGGCGGAAACTTGGAGCCTTTGAGCACGGGCTTCAGGTGTTTGCACTGCCAGCATATATGCTCACTCTGTTTTTCCGGGACAAGCACAGTGTCCAGGAAATCTTCAGGCGTCAACTGTTGTGACATGCAACACTCCTTTCGCAAGCTACCAGTCCTTTACTTCGCCGGCCGCCAGCTTCTTCTGATATTCCTCCCACACCTCGGGTGAGAGCTTCGCAATATCCCACTTGAAGCCGTGGCTTCCGGCCAAACCAGCGGAGGGCGGCTGCGGACGCCATCCGCGCACCGGCCGGCCCCGGATGCTGAATTTCACCATGTCGGCTACACCCAGCAGTTCTTTTCTCGGAGTGCACTGGAAAGGCCTGGTCCGGCCGTTCACCCCCGGCCTGTAGCTGGAGTAGCCGTCGTAGGGTTTGTCAGCGTAAATCGGCGAAGTGTCCGGTTTTTCGCCGTCTCTTTCTTCGGGTCCCCTGTACATGAAGCCCTGAATCATATGGATGTAATAGACCGTTCCGCACTCGGCGCAGTTGATCGTCCCCTCCCAGTTCCAGAAGTAGTAAGGATCCAGGTAGTTGATCGTGTCGCATGGCTTACCGTTCACTTCCTTCTTGCACCAAATGATGTCACACACGGGAGCCTCCTTTTAGATGTAGGCCTTTTTGTACCATTCTTCGATCTTGCTAAGCGGAAAACCGAGCAGATCGCGGTAGATCTTCTTGTTGTCCGCGCCAAGGGGACGCCAGTGCCAGTTTATCCTCCTGGGGGTCTTTTCCATCAACCCGGTGCTGTAACCGCCGTGGACCAGCACATCACCAAACAGTGGGTCTTCCATCCACCGGACGGTGCCTCTTTCGCGGTAGTGCGGGCTTTCATAGACCTCTCGGTCGTTTCGAACGGGTTCAGCCAGAAGACCTGCATCGGTCAGGAACTTGGCCACCTCGGACCTGCTCTTGTCCGCGGCCCATCTTTCCAGGGCGCCGTAAATCTCCACCTGCGCCTCGCCTTCGACCCGGTCCTTGTGGGCCTTGTACTTTTCGTAGAGTTCCTTTAGCCCCGTGATGTCGCACAGTTCCTTGAAGTCCCGGTCCTGGAACGCGCTCACCATGACGTACCTGGCGTCGTATTTGTCCTGCGGATTTTCCGCATCCGGGAAATCGGACTTTCCGCACAAAATAATGCCGTGCACTGCAAGCTGGGTGTCCCAGTTGCCCCATCGCTGGCGAACGATGCCGAACTTGCCGTACATCGTCGTGGTATGGCCGAGCATCCTGGTAGGGACCTGCACCTGGGAGAATTCGATCATGGTGCCAAGCCCCGTCTTCCTGCGGTGATGGATCGCCGCCATGATGGCGCAGGATATAAGGTTGCCCGATTGCCAGTCGATGACCCAGTTGGTGCACTTCGAACAGTGCCCGCCCATGAACTCGTGCATGCCGGTAATGGAGGCGAGCCCGGCGTGGGCCTGGCCCAGGATGTCGTAGGAGCCGCCGAATATCTTCGGGCCGTAGCCGAAACCGCCGCCCCAGACGTAAATGAACCTGGGGTTGATTTCACTCAAGTACCGGTAGCTCATTTTCCATTTGTCAAGGGTCCCCGGCCGGTAGAGTTCGGTCATGCCGTCGGATTTTTTCACCAGGCTGTAGAACACTTCCCGCATCTCGGGGATGTGGTAATCGATCGTGATAAAGTATTTGTTCGGGTTGGCGTTTGTATAGCCAAGGCCCGTGCCGGTTGTCGGACGCATATCGCTGAACGGGTAAAGATAGACCTCGTTGAATGGCGAGGTGTGCCGCATCGGTTCACCCATCCTCGGTATTTCGAGCTTTATGACTTCGGCCCCCAGTTCGGCCAGGTTGGCGACGGCGTGAGGGGTGAAGATATACATGGTACAGCTGAGCCACCGAATCCCTTTAAGAGGCCTTGGCTTCGTATGCTCTTTGCCAATATCGAAGAGTTTTTTGCAGTACTCTTCGTAAGGCATCTTGAACTCTTCCATCTCACCTTTGCTCTTGGGGCCAGGCAACTCTTCCATGCGTGTTACTCTCGGATCTTGCGCCATTAGATCACCCCCTTCTGTTTCATCGCCGTTACTGCGCTCTGGGTCATTCCAGTCCATCTCAAATAGATCTCGTAGTTGTCATAGCCGATATCTCTGCCCATCCACTTGCACCTGAAGGGAGCGCGAAGCTGGTAGGACGCCGGGCTCGAAGCGATCAGCAGCGGGCCGTAATCGGTCTCGTGCACGTAGACCCACGGGCGGTATTTGAAATGCGGGAATTCGCAGACCTCGTCGATGTAGAGGACAGGGCCGGCAGCCACCTGGTATTCGAGCAGCTTGGTCTCGGCCTCGACCCGGTTGGTGTCCCTCAGCCACCGCGCAGTCAGGGTGTATGTCTTTATAAGTGCGTGCAGGGCGTTTCTTGCCGCCATCTCTTTTAGAAGAGGGTCTTCGTGGATCAGCCTGCCGAACTGCGGATCGTCACGCTCCAGGCAAAATCCGATATTGTACCAGAGCTTGTCGGTCTGGCCGCCGATCATCATGTAGCCGTCTTTGCAGGGGTTCCAGGCATATTGATTGAGGCATGCGTCCCAGCCCCCCGTGCGGGATTTTATACTGCTGTTGAAACCGTACCAGGTAATATCGAAATCGAGAATGTCGAGCAGGGCTTCGGCGCCTGAGACCTCTATCATCTGGCCCGTACCGCCCTGCTCATCTCTCCAATAGAGGGCAGCAAGGGCGTTGAGAAATCCCTGGGCGCCCGCGACATAGTCGGCAAGCCAGATTGCCGGGCGTGTGGGGTCGCCTCCTTTGCCCCGAGGCAAAAGGTCCTGGGCCAGGCCGGTGTTGTGGATCCACGAATTTGCGGCGCTCGCGAAAGGCTCCATCATCCACTGGCCGAACTTGGACTGTTTGTCTTTCCACGGGCCCCACTGGCCCATCATGCCCATCCACACATAGACCATCCTGGGGTTTAGTTCCTTTAGCTGGCGATAGCCGATCCCCAGGTCATCCATGTAGCCGGGCGGCATTCCGTCGATCAGCACATCGACGTTTGCCGCCATTTTTTTGTATATTTCCCGCCCTTCGGCAGTCTCTACATCAAGGGTCACGCAGTACGTATTGACCGTCTCGTTTACGAATTCCATCCCGCACTTTTCACCGCTCTCCTTGTTTTGCAGAAAATACTCCTCGCGGCCGAAGGGCGTGAGCTTCCTCAAAGGATCTCCTGCGGGCGGCTCGATGCTCACGACTTCGGCTCCCGCCTCGCCGAACAAAGAGGCGCAAAACTTGTGGCCCAGTCTCCAAAGGCCGATATCCAGGACCGTTAGTCCCGTCAGGGTCTCATCTTTTTCATATCTTTTTTCGAACCTCAGGTTGTCCTCGGCCCAATCGCAAAACTCCAGCGCCTTCCTTCTCTCGTATGTCGACTTTACTTCCTCGTAGGAAGGCGGCGGGGTGACCGGGTAAGGCCTTACATCCAAATCCATCAGGCCTATGGTATCGGCCCGACTGTTTATCTCTATATCTCGCTTTTCCGGCATATTTGACCTCCCTTGTTCGTGGCAGCCCCTGTTTTCCCAAGTCTAAAAAAATCGTGTGGTTTCCCGGGCGCCGCCACCTGGTTTAACAACCGGCCCGGCTCGCAAGATTGCCGCCAGGCAATCATCCTCCCGGGAAAAGAGCCGGAACTCATAACGGGAAACTGCAGTCCTTCAACCACCTCCTTTCCAAAGTATGTCGAACGCCATCTTTGGAATCCTCGATCGATTCCGTTAAAAACTCTTATGTGAGAAGCATCAAGGCGCCGGAAAAGAAGAAAACGGCGGTCAAAAACCGCACGAACCCCGGTGCTCCTGGCTGGAACTGTCCTGCATACAAGCTGGAACGGTCAGGATGAGAAAGGAGCGGGAGCAGATTGAGGCGTTAATTTACAAGATTCATGCCCCTTGGGCCCCCGAGGATACCAAGCCGCGTTTCCGTTGGATGTTGCCGGAGGCGATACGGTGCGCGATCCCGCCGGCGGCGGGAGTGTGCTCCCGCTCCCTCTGCGGAAGGGGCCGGGTTTAGTCCCGCCCGATCTTGAACGAAACCCGCTATGAGCCGGGTCGTACACCCATTGGCGAAACGCGGTCCTTTTGCCGCTCTTTTTCATTTTCAAAAAGATTTTTTCGAACTAAAAAAATGTTTTCCCCCTCCAGCTCCGTAAGGGCGGCGGGAGGGCAAATGTACGAAATGCGACCCCAAGGTTGGTGGAAAAGAATTTAAGATAGCGTATTGACGGCTTTTTTGGGAAATGTACAAATACCGACCCGACTAACGCCCCTTCCGGCTCGTAAAACCCGAACCCTCCTCGAGTCCATATCGTCTTATCTTGCTGTAGAGAGTGCTTCGGCTGATCTTGAGGCGCCGGGCCGCATCGTGCTTGTTCCAGTTGGATTTGCGAAGCGCCTTTAGAATCAATCCCCGTTCGCCCTCGGATAGAGAAGTCGGGGTGCTCTCCGAGCAAGGTTGCCACAAAAATCGTGGCAGATGCCTGCTGCGGATCAGTTCTCCGCGGGAGAGCACCACGGCATGGCTGACCGCGTTTTCGAGCTGGCGCACGTTGCCGGGCCAGTCGTGGTCGAGCAGGGCCTGCAGGGCGCCCGAGGAAAAGTCCCGGATGTTTTTGTGTTCCTTGCCGTTGTGCTTGGCAAGGAAATGATGGGCGAGAAGCGGAATGTCCTCCTTTCGGTCTTTGAGGCTCGGCAAATGAATGCCTATGACGTTTAGCCGGTAGAAGAGGTCGTCGCGGAACCGGCCCGCCAGGACCTCGCTGTTCAGATCGCGGTTGGTGGCTGCAAGCACCCTGACATCAACCGCAATCACTTTTTCGCCTCCCACCCTCTCAAAGCAATGGTCCTGGAGAAAACGCAGGAGAAATATCTGTACGGAGGGGGCTATCTCACCGATTTCATCCAGAAAGAGTGTGCCGCCGTGAGCT
>JAJYTC010000016.1 GCA_021793275.1 Deltaproteobacteria bacterium
GGATGACATCGAATGCCCTTGCTGGCACCCCTTTGGGGTGCATGATGATGCGGCTTGCCTTCCGGTGGTATCGCCCTGTGGGCTCAACCACCGGCTAATGGCTGGGAGCCCTGCGGGCTCCAATCCGGTCGTCGTTCACATGCCGCAATAAGGAGGTGACTGTCATGGCACAGGTCTTGACCTTGAAAAGGTCATGCCAACTAACTGGGATTATACAATCTTTCCTTAGCCTTATCCCTGAAAATATTGTTCCTGAAATCAAACAATGCAATTCGGACTTTACCCGCAACCGTAAACTCCCCTTTCCCAAGCTGATCACGCTTATCCTCTCTTTTACCCCCAGCGGGAAGAGCAAGGGAGTAGATATCAAATCGGGCGAGTTTTTCAGGAATGCTCAGCGTAGCGGAATATGGCCCGAAGCCGTGGCTGTCCACCGTAGCGGCATTAGCGTTGCCCGCAATAAGGTTCCATGGACTGTTTTTCGCGATATTCAGCAAAGAGCCGTTGATCTTGCCTACAGGCTGTGGCCACGAGATCCGTCTTTCCTTTGGCACGGGATGTCCGTTTTCGCCTTTGACGGTTCTAAGTATGATCTGCCGGCAACAGAACAGATCCGTGAAGATTTCGATCCCCGAAGCGGTCTCCAATACGAAGGTAAAGGACATTATCCTCAATGCTTGGTCACGACAGCCTACGATGTCTTCAGGCGTCTTCCGGTGGCAAGGAGTGTGGTCGGCACTCACGGTTCGGAGCGGGACGAAGTAATTCCTCAACAACTTTTCAAAAGAAGAAATAGTGGATTTATACTTTCGCCGCCGAGCGGTAGAAGATCATTACAGGACCGAGAAGTCGGCTTTGGAAATCGTGAAATTCCACGGCAGGACGAGCAACAGTATCCGTCAGGAACTCTTTGCCGTTGTCATAATGTCAGTAATTGCCCGGACCCTGATGACGCTTACTTCTCACGCTCACACTGAAAAGGGAGCGGAATTCCAGTTTAAAAATGCCATCATGACTTTGGCGGACGAGGCGGCCATACTCGTACCGGATGATCCGCAAAAAGCAGTAAAAATATTCCCCGAGGTCCTCAATGCCATCTCACGCGTGAGGTACTACAGGCCCAAATCTCGCCGCCCTTCTCAGCCGAGAGTCACAAAGAGGCCTCCAAACAAATGGTGCTCAAGCAGGCGGGAAAAGCTCGGGGCTTCTTAACTCAACAACATTGCCCCCAGCCCCCTCCCGCATGGTTTCGACCATCACAACGATTTCAGGTTGTGCTTATTAGCCCAAGGAGTTCCGTTATCCCGCCTTTCCAGGAAAGCTCTGATAATTCTGCGATGGGCAGAAGGAAAGGCGAGTTTTTCCAGCTCCTTGATGGATGCCCACCTGAGTTGCGGGGCGTTTTCAACGGGACTGGGCGCGGGGCTGCACCCGTTGCACAAGAACGCGTGAAGCTCCACGCGAAACGATGTGTGGGAGTGCTTTACTACGCCCAGGCTCTCCAGCGGCCCCAGCCGGATGCGAAGTTCATCGAGCCATATCCGCCGAATCGCCTTTTCCGGTGAGTTGCCTTCAGGAACTTCCCCGCCCGGCAGCTCCCACAGGTGCGGCATAAGACCGGAAGCCGGCCTCTTTCGAATGAGGACCCTGCCCTCCACAACCATAACGACAGCCGCCCTGACGATTTGCACAACGGTTATCTTGCGGGCCTTCACGGGCCGGACGGCGGTAAGTCCTTTCCGAAAAGCGGCACAGCAGCAGGACACCGGGCATTGGACGCACGAGGGCTCTTTGGCAAAGCAAACCATCGCCCCGAGATCCATCAGCGCCTGATTGAAGTCCCGTGACCTCCCGTGTGGCAGGAGCTTCGAGGCAACGCGCCAGACAGTGTCGGCAAACTCTTTCGAACCGGACGGGTCGGCGATATCGAAAAGTCGGGCGAAAATCCGCCCCGCATTTGCGTCAACGGCGGGATAATCAGCGTTGAAGGCAAAACTCATGATCGCCCCCGCCGTGTAGCGGCCGATCCCGGGCAGTTTTCGCAGCAGTTCAAAATCACAGGGAACCTCACCGCCATATTCACCGACCATAATCCGCGCCGCTTTTCTGATATTCCTTGCGCGGACATAGTAGCCAAGCCCTTCCCAAAGGCGCAGCACGTCGTCTTCGGGAGCGCTCGCAATGGACGCAGCATCGTGAAAGCGCTCCATCCAACGATGATAATAAGGCAGCATCGTCTTTACCCGGGTCTGCTGGAGCATGATCTCCGAGATCCAGATCTGGTACGGAAAATAGCTTGCACGCCATGGAAGCTTGCGGCTGTTGGCGCCAAACCATGCGAGAAGGCCCTCCTGCAGCTTGCCAGGTTCCTCCGGTGGGTTGGGGAATATATCTTCTTGAGGCATCTTCCTATTCCAGAAAACGGGAACATCTTTTACACCGGGGCAGTGACCGGAACAAAAAATGAGCGTGCATGGGGGCCGGATAGGACCTTCTACTGAAAATTCACATCAGACAAGGTGAGGATAAGCACCCGGTAAAGACGTTCCTCCAGGTTAGTAATGGACATTCCCCCCATACGGGTTGTGAGCCGGTTGATCCGGTTGCTGAGATTTTTTATTACCTGCAGACCGATGTTGGGGTATTGCAACACAATCTTCTCAAAGCCCCTTTTGTCAAACCCGCACACCAGTGTTTTTTCCAAGCACCAAGCTGTCACTGGATATTCGATATCTTCACTGAGCATGTTTTCGCCTAAAAAATCACCAGCTTTGCGAATATCCAGGGTAATTTCCGTGCCATCTTCCATGACTTGACTCAACTTCACTCTGCCTGCTTTGAGCAGGAACATTTCTCGCGCTGCATGGCCCTGCGTGAAAATCGCCTCCCCCCGGTCGTACGCCTTCCTGATCGCCCCTTCGGACAAAGCATTCTTTTCTTCGGGCCGCAGGTTCTCAAAAATCCACAAGCTCCCGACGCAAATACGGTTAGCTTCAGGTCCTTTCCTGCCAGCTGTTCACAAAGGCATCCCATCACGTAACCTTTCTATGGATGATGATACGGCCACCAGAAACCATTATCACCATTTCAGCGTGATTTTGGAGGGAAAATTTGTGAGGAAAGAGGCCAGGGCAGCCGGATTTTTTACACTGTTCTCCCGCCCCATGCGGTGCAGGCAGAATCTCGAACTGCCCCGGCTGATGGCTCTATTTTTCCTTCTTTTCCGATTTTTCTGCCAGGACTACCTTCCTTCCGCACAAATCGCGCTTGCCCTCTTCCGTAATACAAGGCTGTTTGGGAGCCTCGCCACCCCAAATTCAACATTTTGGCATTTTTCGTCACCTCCTTTCCTTGGGACCGGTTGCGAGAATTGGCCGCCCAAGGCGTGATCGGGTCGGTAGCCGCCTACCATTATTCGTTCATGGCCGCCAGCGATCCGAGCGAAATGGAGCCGACCGTGCACGGTCTGGCGCAACTGCTTGCCGCCGATGAAGAGGTAGTCGAAGGCTGGGCCTGCCCTATCAACTTCACTGCCCAACCCCGGGAGCAATCCGGCGGGCAGAGCTTTCGTGAGGCGTTCAGACGGGAAGTTGCGGAGCTTCGCCCCTGGTACGATCTGAGCGTCCAGAAGCATGACCGAACCGCAGGGGGCGACTTTGCACCAGTGGCGCATTCAATCGCCGGTTCTGGAAAGAGACTGCGGCGGGTCATATTTTGAGAATAGTGAAAGAGCGCTGCATACAATCGAAGGATACGGCGCTGCGCCGAACCGGGGCAATGTTTTTGATCCCGCTGGATCAGGCTTGAGGCAGACAGGTTTTTCGACTTGGGCAGACCGCAGGTGAAAGGTAAAAGAAGGAAAAGACTATGAATCTGCAGGAAAAACTCGACACTCAAAAAAGGACGTTTGAGTCTTCGGCGCCCTATAAAGCGGTGGCGATCATGCACCGAGCGACTGAAGAACTACGCAGTTCCGGCATCATGGATCGTATCGACAGAGAAGGAGACAAGGCTCCGGACTTCACATTGCGCGATGCCCAGGACAACGCCGTCCATCTCCGGGAATGTCTCGCCGGAGGGCCGGTGGTGCTGGGATTTTACCGGGGCAGATGGTGACCGTATTGCAATCTGGAACTGGAAGCTCTAGAGGAAGCTCATGCGGCAATCAAGTCCCCGGGAGCTGCTCTCATTGTGATTTCCCCTCAAACGGCGGAACACGCACGGGCTTTCGTCAAAATCAAAAAGCTCAGCATGGTGTTGTTGTGCGACCCCGGCAATCGGATGGCGGAAAAGTATGGCCTCGTGTTTATCCTTAGCCGAGCCACACTTTGGCCAAGCTTCAGGCTTTGGTGAGTGCGCCGATGGCTTAAGGTATGGTAATGTATTGTTCCTGGTAAGGATAGGAGGCAACGATGAACGAAAGGTCAAAAAAGTTGGCTGATCGTCTGAATGCATTTAATGAGGAAGTGATCTCATTTGTCATGAACTGCACTGATTCGGACTGGCAAAAGGTGGGGATCGAAGATTGGCCGGTTGGGGTAACAGCTCGCCATATTGCCGCAAATCACTACGCAGTGGTCCCGGGGGTGAAATTAATCCTCAAAGGTGAGAAGTTCCCCCCTATGACGATGGAGCAGATAACTGAAAACGCCAACCGTCATGCCAGGGAACATGCCGGGTGCACCAAGACCGAAGTCCTGGAAATCCTCAGAGACAAAGGGCAAAAGATTGTGGAATTTACGCTCGGCCTTCAGGATTGGGAACTCGACAAAACAGGCTACCTCCCGGCTTTAGGTCGCGAGTTGAGTGTTGGGCAGTTCCTCGAAAATGTTGTATTGCAATCGGCGGGAGAACATTTTCAGAGTATTAAAGCAGCCACAGGCAAATGAAATGTCCTGAAAAGAGGGCACGGGGTGGCCCGGGCAATGCTTGCCAAGTTCCTCCGGCGGGTTGGGGAATATATCTTTTTGAGGCATTTTCCTATTCATCGTCAGCTATGCGGCATTCCCATATGGCTCAGCCAGCGTTCCCTGATAACCGAGGCTATGGAATCAGCCAAAGTCGAATCATCCGCCTTCGATAAGGGCGCGGCAACCAACACGCACTTCCGCATGAGGACCGGGAACCGAGACAATCCTGCATATTCCGGCTCTGCCCAGCGCAATGCGCACTCCCTCCTGAAAACCTGTAACCGCGATATCGGCCGCAATTCTTGGAATAACAAGCCTCGGCATGGGGTCGCAGTAATCGAAATTCATTTCATGAGCGGGGACTACGCGTTTTTCGGGCGACTCCTCGACACTCTTGCCCTTGATAAAGCAATCGATTGCCACAGCACCCCTTTGCCCGGAGAAAATGGCGTCGGCCACGGTTCCTTTGCCGGTGGCTATATCTCCACCGGCAAATACTTTGGGGATCGAGGTCCTTCCCCATGCGTCCGCATCGATTTTTTCCCCGGCGCATCCGAGTTCCAGGGGATACCCATCCAGGTCGCCGGTTTCCCCGATACAGTGAATCACCGTATCCGCGGCAATCCTGAACTCGGCGCCCGCAACAGGCTCGGGCCATCTTCGGCCGTCCGCCTGCATCTCGCCCAGTTCCATCCGGATACATTCCACTTCCTTCAGACGGCCATTGTCGGAAAGGTACCGGACCGGGCTCACAAGGGTGTGAATCTCAACGCCTTCTTTTTTCAGCTCCTCTACTTCACCGGCAATTGCGGGCATGTCCTGTTCGGTTCTCCTGTAGAAAACCACAGGCCAGGCCTTGAGCCTCAGCGCAGTTCGGGCTGAATCGACGGCACTATTACCACCACCGATAATCAGCACCCTGGACCCGATTTCCGTCATGCGGCCGGAATTCACTTCCGCCAGGAAGTCCGCTCCGCGAATAATCTGCGGGAGATCTTCTCCCGGTATTCCCAGTGTGCGGCATCCCTGGAAGCCAACACCAAGAAAGACCGCCTGGTAGCTTTCCAGTTCGCTTTCGGGCAGATTCCCGCCCCACCCGGCGCCCGTGCGGAAATTTACGCCCATGGCTTCGAGTCGATCGAGTTCCTGATCCAGAACGGCTTTAGGAAGGCGATACCCGGGTATCCCGTATCTCAGAATCCCACCGATCTCCTGATGCTGTTCAAAGACGGTTACCGAGTAGTCCTTTCTTTTCAAATGGCAGGCGCAAGACAGGCCCGAAGGGCCGGAGCCGATTACTGCGACCTTCTCTTTTTGCGGAGGCGCCTGTATTATCCTGACGGGATTCCTGTGTCCCCAGTCTCCCAGTGCTCTTTCGAGCGCCCGAATCGAAACGGCGCCGTCCACTTCAGTTCTGTTGCAGGCCTTTTCACAGGGGCTGTGACAGACCCTTCCGGTGATGGCCAGCAAAGGGTTGGTTTCCAGAAGGAGTTCGTAGGCCCCCTTCCAGTTCTCCTGCTGCAGCAACTGCAATATGCCTTCGATGTCGTTTCCTATTGGGCATTCGGCATTGCAGGGAGGATTTGCCTCTCCGTAGATTGGCCGTGACACATTCGGAACATAAGCCATCGTCGGCCAGACATGCGCACAGGTATCACAACCCGAACACTTCGAATAATCCACGACCGCCTGCACTCTTACCTGCTTCATGGGGTCCTCCTGCCTAAAAATCTCGGATTTTTATAAATAGCCTCATGAGCAATTGCGAAATCATCCGAGTCACAATACTCTTTATCCGACGCCTTACTTTCGGGGTCTGGCGGCCAATGAATAACGGTTTTTGATATCCTCGTCGAGATCGACAGGCATTGTCGGTTTGTAGACCAGGTCGCTCAAGCCGAGTTCCGACCATCGCCCCCTGACGTGATCTTCCATTTCCTTTTCCATAACGATAATGGGAGGATAAACGCTGTCGTTCCAATGCTTCCATCTCTCGAACTCCCAGTTCCGGGTCGCGTCGAAAAGCATCCTGGTCCACTTTCCACCGCCATACTTGTAAATGTCTCTTTCTTCGAGTCTGCAGCTTGGATCGAGCACGGACCCGAAGGTCCCCGGATGTATCACAACATCGCCCTCACCGGCATTGACCCTGAAGGCGAACGCCCAGTCCAGTTGCTCGTAGTCCCTACGGATCTGCACGAAAACGTTCAGGTAGGTGCTCGCCGGCATGAGCCAAACGTCTGTCACGCCGGGAATGCCGCAGTCCTGCAAATGCCTCCAGATTTCGGCCGACATGGCGATGCACTCCGGATAAGAGTTTTCCGTAGGCCATCCGGGTCTATTGCCTTCCATGGAGCCGCGGAATATCGGATCGTTTCTGAAGGTGACACACTTCACGTTTATTACCGGCTTAGGGGATGCGGCGCCGCCGTAATAGCCGGTGTGCTCGGCAAACGGCCCTTCCATTTCATAGGTAGCCGGATCGGGGGATATGGTTCCTTCAATGACGATCTCGGCATGCGCCGGCACCAGGAGATCGCTGGTTTCACACTTTACCAGCTCGATAGGTTGATTCTTGATGCCGCCCAGTATGTCAAATTCGGAATATCCGTAATGCTGAATCGGGCTCAGCGCCAGGAATTCCACCAGAGGTTCCGCGCCATAAACACAGGCAACCGGCATTTCTTCCGACCTGTATTGCCGCTTCGTGTAATGAACGCCCCAATGTTGCGCGCGGGCCAGAAGCGTCCCGATTTTGTTCCTCCCATTGAGCATACCCCGATACATACCCACGTTCTGCAGCCCCGTTTCCGGGTCGCGCGTCACGGTCGAGTTGAAAGTATTGATGTAGCGTCCCCCATCCCAACTGTGCCAGTAGGGTACCGGAATCTGATAAAGATCGATGTCGTCTCCTTTAAGAATATTCTGCTTGACCGGACCGGTAGACACTACTTCGGGCGCCAGGCGTCTCCTGATCCCATCGCGGTAAGCTTCGACAAGCTGCTTGGGAGACGAGTCCCTGTCCAATCCCAGCAGCAACGCCAGGCGTTTGTAATTCCAGAGCCCGGCAGTCATGACCCTTTTGCACCAGGTGTTCTTGTAGTCCTTTATGTTCTCGAAAAGCAGTGCAGGCCCCCCCAGCGGACATAACCATTCGGGTAATCGCTCCGATCTCTTCGTTCCAATCCACCTCCGCCTTGATCCGGCGAAGCTGTCCGTTGCTTTCGAGCAGATCCAGCCACTCTCTATAATCCTTGACCCACTTTTGCATCTCATCTCCTCCCGGCCCGGTATACTTCGGTTCAGCAACCACTCTGCCGAGTCTGTTTGACTCCCGCGGTTTTATATGAACATACGATCGTTCCCCACCCTCTGTTGAACAGATGGCAGTCGATACCAAATGGATCGAAAACCCTTGAGGTTGTCATTTCTGCTGCCGCGGTCTCGCGAATGTCTTCTGCTCAGGCTCAGATGGAAGTCAGATGGAAGGATGTTCACAATTCACTATCAATCGACTATACTTTCCCCTACGTGCAATATTATTTTCCGCCTGTCCGCAGGCCGGCGCCACGTTGCAGAGCAAACCGAGCTTATATGCAGGCGAAGGAATTTCGGACCTGCAAGGGTGATATACGATATTCCCATTTTCAATGGGTGACCCCTTTCTTTTGCGTAAAAACAGTTCCGCCTTGGCGGTTAATTGTTTCACATAGGAGGCTATTATGAGACCATCGTATCTTCGATAGTTTCGATCATCGAATGCTCCGCGGAAGGGTCACAATGTCAGCTTATCTCACCTCCTCCGGAATCAAATAGTAATAGCAATTACTCGACCATACTAAAATGGAGCTGAATACGACTACTAAGACCGTCATTGATTACCGAACATTGGAGGGCCGTAAAAACACCATCATACCAGGTTAGGTTCAAGATCGGGAGGGGGCACATCGCGGCTGGAAGCCGCTCCAACAAAGGCCAACCGCACAATCTTGCCGCAAGGTATCACAATGCGTGAGATGAAAGGCAATGTTCGGATATTTATGAATGTTAGTATTTATACCTGAATTGGGCGCCCCCATAACGGGTGTAGGAAGGCGCCTTGTCCGCGATTGTTTGCAAGGCTCTCCCCAATCGCGCGCAAGGCGCGCTCCGACGGAAAAAATTGCTAAATTAGTGTTTTAATCTCATGCCGTTGCGATAGCTCTTTCATGTTTCTTCTATGTTCGGTAATCAATAATGATCTTAGTGTATATTTCAATGTTTTTCTAGTGATGTTAAAAGATAATGACATTTTGTCGAAAAAAGCTGTTGTATTATTTTTATTCTTAGTTATTATTATGGTCAGATTTCGTTCGATCCGCATTGTTGGTGCAATTTCGGGTAGCTCCACGTTTCTGGGCGGAAATGACAGTGAAGAGAAAAATTCAAATTAGGAGCAGTAAACTGTGGAAGGTCGAGTAAAATGGTTCAATGATCAAAAGGGCTACGGCTTTATTGAGGCTGATGGCGGAAATGATGTTTTTGTTCACCACTCATCCATTGAAGGTGCGGGGTTCAAGTCTCTGGCCGAGGGGGATCGGGTCAGTTTCGAGGTAGAAAAGGGCGCCAAAGGTCCAAGCGCCACGAAAGTGAGAAAGCTTTAATTATCATTTCGAGAGATTAGCCAGGGGCCGGGGAGGCATGCCGTTTCGGCACGTCAACTCGCTCGCAAGTGATATTTTGTGTGCCAGCTATGGCGAGAAGCCGGAAAACGGTAGGTTATGGTGAGAAGCCGCGGCGCGTTTGTTTCATTTCGAAAGCAGGTAAAGAACGTAGACGCTTTCCCGTCAAGTCGTGCGACCCCTGTTCAAGGGTGGTCGCCCAAACCAGGCGACAGAGTCGAAACGCCCAACGGGGTCGGGAGTGTGCTGAAGATCTCGGGAGAGCTTTATTTAATCGACTTAGATAAGCAGGTCGCCAACGTATGGGAGCGACTGAGATCGATCAAGCGTCCAAGTTAGAGACAGGCGCGCTGTGGGTGCGAACAGGCCGATGGTACATAGATTTATCAGCATCAGGCCCGTTGAGTTTATCCCGGAGTCGGGCTTTCTGCCTAAAACGATTCTTTTATAGCTCTGAAACGGGCGACAAAAATCTTTTACGAGAGAAGGTTCCAAGATGGCGGAAGGTCGAGTAAAGAGGTCCGACGGGTCCGCAGGTGAGAAAACTTTAGATTGCCTGTAAAATCTTCGCCTATTCTACGATGGAACAAAGAGCCGGAGTGTCTCCGGCTTTTTTTACTTTGGCGCCGGGCGCTGCGTCCTGGAGTCTGCACTTCGGTTATATCGATGCGATAATGAGGAAAACAATATGAAAATCCATGTAGGGAATCTTGCTTATAATGTGACGGATGAGGACCTGAGGGATCTTTTCGCAAGTTATGGGGAAGTGGCTTCTGCAAACGTAATAAAAGAGAGACCGTCCGGACAGTCGAAGGGATTCGGGTTTGTGGAAATGCCCAATAATTCGGAAGCGGACAAAGCCATGAAGGGGCTTAACGGTACCAGGCTAAAGGAGCACGCCATCAAGTTGAGCCAGGCAAAGCCGCCCTCCAAGCGGCCGGTGCGCGGGTTCCGACATTAAACGCCCGTATCGCAGCCACTTCTCTAAATCAATTTTAAGGAGTTCGCCAATGGCACAAAGATCAAAATCTACCTTCCAGAAGCAGGAGAGGGAAAGAGAAAAGCAGCAGAAACAGAGGGACAAGGAGTCCCGCCGCCTGGAGGCCAAGAAAGCAAAATCGGAACGCCGCCCGATCGACGGCAACGAAGATCCGGATATCGTCGGAATCAAGCCTGGACCGCAACCGCTGCCCGACCAATGGCAATGGGTTCCTCGGCGGGACGAAAAGTAGCCTCCAAGCATCTCATATGCATAATCCTACCGAAGAAGAATCGGAGCTAAGTAGTTGACGTTTCCCGAATTGAGAATTGGTGAGCTGGTCGCTCGGGTGCCCATTATTCAGGGCGGCATGGGTATTGGTGTTTCTCTTTCCGGTTTGGCAACGGCTGTGGCCAACCAGGGAGGGATCGGCGTCATTGCCGCTGCCGGGCTAGGCACTCTTAGCTCTGATCGGAACATGAGCTATATCGAAGCCAGCAGAAGAATTCTGCGGGAGGAGATCCGCAAAACCAGGAAAGCAACCAGTGGAATCCTGGGCGTAAACATCATGGTTGCGCTGACCAACTTCGCCGACATGGTCGAAACCTCGATATCCGAGGAAGTCGACCTCATATTTTCCGGCGCGGGACTCCCTCTCGATCTTCCAAAATACATGAAAAAAGGCGTAAAGACCAAGCTCGTTCCGATAATATCTTCCGCCAAGGCTGCGCGGATAATCTGCAAGAGATGGCTGTCGCGCTACAACATGCTTCCGGACGCTTTTGTGGTCGAGGGCCCAATGGCCGGGGGCCACCTGGGTTTCAGTTCGGAGCAGATCGACGATCCGGAATACTCCCTCGAAAGGATAATCCCGGCAGTAGTCGACGCGGCCAGCGAATACGAGCAGGAAAAGGGAGTGAGTATACCGGTTATCGCGGCTGGAGGGGTCTATACGGGCAAAGACATACTTGCGTTTTTGAATCTTGGGGCTGCCGGCGTCCAGATGGGTACCCGGTTTGTGGCAACCCACGAGTGCGATGCCGATATCGAGTTCAAGAAAACATACGTAAAGGCCAACGAAGACGATCTGGTAATCATCCAGAGCCCGGTAGGCCTTCCGGGCAGAGCCATAAGAAACGATTATATATCGAGTGTCCAGCAGGGTTTGAAAAAACCCTTCAAATGTGTCTACCATTGTATCAAATCGTGCAGCTGCACGGAAAGCCCATACTGCATAGCCCGTTGCCTGGCAAACGCCAGAAAAGGGAAACTCAAGAGTGGCTTCGCTTTTGCCGGCAAAAACGCCTGGCGCGTAGACCGGATTCTCTCTGTAAAAGAGCTGATGGAGTCCCTGGAGGAGGAATTCAGCAACGCCTCGAAGCAGTTGGCTTGCAAGGCGCCCAATGTCTAATTCTCAGTTACTGGACACGGCCTTGCTTTGATGCTTATTCATCCACGATCAGAATGGAAAGACCACTTCGCGGATTCTTTAACAAACCGCCGCGCAGAACGAGAGATCGGGTCAGAGTCACAAAACTGAAGACAGCTCTCCTGACCTTCACAAATCGGGCGCCAAAATATTTGCCATTCCCGATTCATTGTTTGACCGGCCGCAGAGGGGCACTCGCAACATAAGGGCAGATGTTTTGACTTTTGCGTTATCTGCATGCAGGACGTAATGGTGTACAGTGTCCGGATACCGGAACAGAGGCGGCCCTGAAGTAATGAAGCGAGCAATTCTACGAAAGGAGTTGCGCATGGACATCATGAGATCTGGTTCGCAACCCTCCAGAAAAGGACCTGCCGATTGGTTTACCGGCAACGTGCGCATCGATCCCCTCTTCGAGGTAAATGCTCCGGCCCGCGCATTGGGCATCAGCGTCACCTTCGAACCCGGCTCTCGAACACTCTAGCACGCCCACCCGCTGGGTCAGAATCTCGTTGTCACCGCCGGCTGCGGGTGGGTGCAGCGCTGGGGCGGACCCATTGAAGAAATTCGGCCCGGAGACGTGGTCCGGATTCCGCCCGGTAAAAAGCATTGGCATGGCGCCACGCCGACTACCTCCATGACGCACATCGCCGTTTATGAGCATATCGACGGCATCGGTGCGGACTGGATGGAAGAGGTGAGCGAAAGACAATATTGTAAATGATCTCAAGGCAGTTTTAACTTCCCTGCTGTCCGTTTAAAAATCACTAAATGGCCCTGAGTTCCGCCTCTTGTGGTATAGCGTGTATGCAATATCCCCCCGAAACGAAAGGGGAATGAGGCCATGGCGCGTACCAGCATAATCCCCGGACAATTAATGAAATAGGAAACCGCCCGTGAGGCGTCGAATCTTCGACAGTGAGGGGCATGCTCATTTTGTAACTTTTTCCTGTTACAGGAGACGACGTTTACTCGACGATAAACAGGCAAAAGGAATAGTGGTGCATTTCCTCTCGGCCCAGTTGCTCAATCAGCAGGGTAAATGCATCGGCTTCGTCGTGATGCCGGACCATGTTCATGCCCTCCTTCGTTTTAGCGAGGCACAAAGCCTGAGCGTTTTCATGAACCAGTGGAAACGCCGTTCCTCAATTCAGTTAAAACATTTATACAGCACGGCGTTGCGGCATTATGGAGAGATGGTCGATCTGAATGGACCAGTATGGCAGCCAAGGTATTACAGCTTTAATGTTTTTTCAAAAATGAAGGTCAGGCAAAAGCTTGAATATATGCACAGCAATCCCGTAAAGGCGGGGCTGGTCGGCAACCCCGTGGACTGGCCATTTAGTTCTGCAAGATGGTACCTGACAGGCAGACCCGTGGGAGTTGAAATTACCCCTGCTGTGTAGCAGCCCTCTTGCCTTCGGCACGGGCAATGCTTGCTTGTGCCACCCGCTTTCTGCCGTCAGACCAAAACTGGATTTCGACTTCCGGCTGAGTTGGTTTTTCACAGACAACTATTCACTATGATTTCCTATTTATGCGCGGTAGTATAAGGGCGGATGGTGGCGGCCGGAGGCGAGATGGCCGGCATGCCACCCGGCGGTAACGATGAACAGCAAAATCCGACGGCGCTTCCATTCTCCTCTCCCGCACAGTTAGCCCCATCGTTTCTCATCAACGCACTCCAAGCGCTCAGACCCGTACGCCCCGGACTGCTTCAGCCTGATAGGATTGCCGTCTCGTTAATTTCATTATTTTTACGGCTGGCCGGGTCCAGGGAGCATCGGCTCGGAAGGAAAACCAGGCAGGGAGGTCGCCAATGTTGGATTTCCAAAAAGAAAAAGAAAGATTCCGGAATGAATGCACCGGTTGCGGGGTGTGCGCGTCGGTTTGCCCGATTATCCCCTTTACCGTGATTAGAGACATAGCACCGATTAAAATAATGGAATCCGTCCTGGACGTCTATAATGACAGGGCGCCCAGTGCGGAAGCCAGAGCTCGGATCTATTCATGCATGAGTTGTCAGACCTGCCGGCATCATTGTCCCGAGGGATTGGATCCGGGCCTGGGGCTATCTCTGGCCAGGGGAATTCTGCAAAAGATCGGTGACCCGATACCGAGGGGACTTTCCTTCCTTTTGCCGCAAGCCGAATTCAATTTCATGAAAACTATTGAAGCAGTTCAAGTCAAACCGGCCGAGCGTCCGTGGCATACCGATGTGAGCGGGCAAAAACCGGGCCGTTCCAAAACCGTGCTTTTCACAGGATGCACCGGCATCATGCAACTGGATCTGGTCCAAACCGCCCTGGACTTGATTCGTATTATCGATCCTTCCGCAGAGGCTCTCGGTGGAGTGGACTACTGCTGCGGAGACACAAACCTGCGGGCTGGAAATCCGGACGCATCCGCCGCGAACTTCCTTCATCTGGTGGAAGCATTGAACGCTTTCAGTCCCGAAAAGGTGCTTTTTCTGTGTCCGACCTGCAAGGCTTTTTTCGATCTCCATTCTCCACAGACTGCCTGGTCATGGACTTTTGTGACCGATTTTTTGGCCGAACATATTGAAAAGTTCACTCCCCTTTCCGAGCGGGGGGTAACCGTTACCGTCCACGACGCCTGTCATTTTGTAAGAGGTGAGACGGTTGCTTCCGACTCACCCCGCCAACTGCTTCGGGCCATTCCCGGCGTTAAGATTTTGGAGATGAAAAATAGCGGGGAAAAATCCTTTTGCTGCGGAGGCTCCGCTATGGCTGCGGTGGGACAGCCCGGAGCGGATTTCCGGGAGCACCGCCTTCAAGAAGCCCTTGGAACCGGGGCGGACATCATGGCAATCTATTGCCCCGGCTGCCAGTCCGTATTTTCTTCCGAAAGGCCCAAGCTGCCCATTAAGGTGGAATCCATTCTAACGATGCTGGCACAGTCTTTGGGAATATCTCACGAGGACAAGGTATTGCGGTATTTCGCTTATCGCGATCCCGAGCGAGTGCTCATGGAAGCCGGAGAATGCATCGAGGCATCTGAGCTGCCTGAAGATAAGCTGAAAAATTTTCTGACGAAGTATTTCACACCAAAGAAGTAGGAATAATAGAGTGGTCCTTGGAATTGAGGTGAGGATGGTACCATTCGGAAGCGTACCAGGCGCTTATTCCGATCCGCGAGCAAGCTGCGGACGTGCTGCTGGTCAGGTGCGAATCATGAATGCAATGTGTTGACAGAAGTTCAATCGAGCGGAGGAATAGGGCCGGCCTGCGATCTTTGCAGGGATTGCGAATATTTCCAGGACAGAAAGGAAAGCGATGAAGAACAAAGAGATCATCAGGGCGGCTGCGGTCCAGTTGTCGCCGGTCCTCTTTGACAGGGACGGTTCCACGGAAGCGGTCATTCGAGCCCTGGACAGGTGCGGCAGGGAAGGTATCCGGCTGGCCGTCTTTCCCGAGGCGTTTATCCCCAACTTCCCTTACTTTGCCTTTGTCACGCCTCCCGCCCAGATATGGAAACTTCATGCGAAATTGTTCGACCAGGCTGTGGATATACCGGGCCCTGTGACCGATGCCGTGGCGTCGGCCGCGAGGAGTGCGGGCGCCGTCGTGGTAATCGGAGTTAACGAAAGGGATGGAGGCAGTATCTACAATACCCAGATAATATTTGATTCCGATGGTTCCATTGCGGGTACAAGGCGAAAGATCATGCCCACTTTCCATGAGCGGATGGTTTGGGGATGGGGGGACGGCACCGGGCTCAAGGTCTTTGAGACCTCGGTCGGACGTATTGGCGCCCTGATCTGCTGGGAACACTTCATGCCCCTGGCCCGGTATGCTCTGATCGCACAGGGGGAACAAATACATTGTTCCCATTTTCCCGGTTCTACGGGCGGAGGCGCCCTCGGCCGGCAGATAGACGCCGCCATCAGGCACCACGCCATGGAATCGGGAGCGTTTGTGGTAAATTCCACCGCGTGGTTGAGCGAGCAGCAGAGAAAAGAAATATCTTCGGACCCGAATCTTCTGGATTACCTGCAAGGAGGCCTGTGTACGGCTATCGTATCCCCTCAGGGCCGCTACCTTGCCGGACCGTTGCCTGAAGGCGAAGGATTCGCGATCGCAGAACTCGATCCCCAAAAAATAGTGCAGCAGAAAAACCTTCTGGATACGGCGGGTCACTACGCTCGCCCGGACATTCTGCGGTTAAAAATTGACCGTTCACCGCGCACTTTAATGGAAGAGGGGCCGTTGGCCGGAGATGGGGAGATTCCTTAAAACTGAAAGGTAACGGCGCTCGAAAATGACTAAAACACTCAGGCACGAATTTGTCGCCACCCGCGAAGACAGCATGCTCTTGATCGTTGATTTTCAGCGGGCCATGCTCAAGGTCATGGACTCATGGGAGAAGATTGCACAAAGGGTGGGCCAGCTCACCCGCGCCGCCAATATCCTCGGCATCCCGATTCTTCTTACCGAGCAGTACAAAAAAGGCCTTGGCGAAACCATTCCCGAGGTGCTGGAGGGGATCGAATCGCCTCTTTTATTCCAGAAGGAACACTTCAGCGCCTGCCTGGAGAAGGACTTTCTGTCTACGGTTCGTTCTTTTCAGCGCAGTAAAATTATTCTGGTCGGAATGGAGACCCACGTGTGCGTCCTGCAGACGGGCCTTGACCTCCTGAAATCAGGTTTCCAGATTCACCTGCCCGTCGACGCCGTGGCTTCGCGCACAACCGAAAATCGCCAAATCGCGATAGACCTGTTCCGGGAGGGGGGTGCGGTAATCAGTTCAGTCGAGATTGTTATCTTTCAGTGGGCGTATCGTGCGAACACGGACGATTTTCGTAAGATCCTTCCCATCGTTAAATGAGAAGAAGGGATTATGACATGGATAGATTGCGAAGAGCCGACTCAGGCTAAATACTACTTTGAGTCAACCATCGGCATTGTTATCCCGTTCAAGGCATCCGTCTTTCAGGCGGTAGACGTGATCGAAGCCCTTTATCATCCGTTCGTCATGGATCACCACGATCACGGCAGTCCGGTTTTCTCTTGCGATCTTTATCAGAATCTCCATTACCTTGGCGCCCCTTCCGGTATCGAGGGCTGCCGTGGGTTCATCTGCCAGGATCAATCGCGGGGTATTGGCGAGCGCACGCGCGATGGCAACGCGCTGTTGCTCGCCGCCCGAGAGAAGGGCCGGAAGATTATCGGCCCTGTGAGCAATCTCCATGTACTCGAGTAGCTCCATGACCCGATGTTCAGCCTTTTTCCCCTTTATGCCTATGAGATTTAAGGGCAGAAGCACATTCTGTTTTGCAGTAAGAAACGGAATAAGATTGTGGGCCTGAAAGATGAAACCCACCTTTTCGCGCCGCAGGCGGCGGATATCGACCCCGGCCCAGCCGTTTTTCTGAAAGATCGTCTGTCCGTCGAACACGATTTTGCCCTCGGTGGGATCAAGGATAAGGCTGATGCACAGCAGCAGGGTGGTCTTACCGGAGCCGCTCGGACCAAGCAGCGCCGCCAACTCGCCCTCAGAAACCGAGAGGTTTATGTCCTGCAAGGCGCGCACTTCCAGGCGCCCTGAGCCGAAAATTTTACTCAACCCTTCTGTTCTCAGAGTTTCCATTTAACCGCCCAAAGCTATTGCGGGCTGGGTTTTTAGCGCTCGCCGCAGCCCGAGAATGCTTGCAAGAATGCCTGCGGCTACAGCCACCGCGAATGTGATGGCATCATCGCGGGGGAGCAGGAGGATGCGCCTCGGAAATTTGGAGTACGTGTTACTTATCAGGACAAGGCCGAACAGGAAGGCGCTCACAGTAAGGAGCAAAGACTGTTCCATCACCAGCCTCACAATTTGGCGGTCGGGGGCGCCTATCAGTTTCATGACAGCGATGCTTCGGATTTTTTCCGTCGTAAACATATAGATCACGAGCGAAATTATGACCACGGAGATGGTGAGAAGGAGCATTCTGAAGAGCAGAAGCTGATGGAGCATGTTGGTCAGCCTGCCTTTAAGCACAAGCCCGACTTCCTCCTTTGTGGTGTAAGCATTCAGATAGAGCCATTTTTCAATCAAATGGGCCGTCTGCCCACGACTTACCCCCGGCTTTAGCCTTACGAGCACTGCGTTTATGATATGCGTGTCGGGCTGCAGGGGGCCCAGCAGTTTTTGGGCCTTGCCCGGAGTAAGCCAGCTCTGCGCTGAAAGGGTCCGGAGAAGTCTTTCCCGTTCGTTGCGCACTTCTTCGTTATCCGGCTGATACAGGACTTCCTGGGCATCGTGCAAAGAAAGATAGACTATCGGGTCGCCGTCAGGGTCCACGGCATCGTTTGTAAGGCCGACAACGGTATAGGTATGAAGCCCCAGGCGGATTCTATCCCCGAGATGTGCGCCAAGTTTAACATTGGCAACCATTTCATAGTGCGCCTGCTCGATCGGCCTTCCGGCGACGATATTTTTCGGCCCGCCGAGGCCACCGAAAACATCGTATCCCACGATGCTAAAATGCCTGTTTTCGCCGTCCACCATCCTTTCCACGGTATAAAAGATAAACGGACTCGCCTTTTCAACTCCCGGAACAGATTGGACGCTGTAGTGGAAAAATTCGGGTAAGCTTGATTCTTCATTGAAAGGTCCGCCCCGGTATCTTTGGACAACCCAAAGGTCCGGGTCTGTAACCTTGATCAGGGCCGTCCCCTCGTAAATAACGCCGCGATATATACCGTTCATTGCCAGCACGATCCCGAAGAGCAGCCCTACCCCGACCACCGTGGCGATAAATCGGCCTTTGTGATGCTTTAGATCTTGAACCGCCAGGTCCATCAGTCATCCTTATTGGCAATAATTTTCGGCCGCACTTTAATCCCCTGTTCGATCCCGACGGGATTCACAATCACCATCTCGCCGGCTCTCAAGCCCTTTAGTATGGCCACCCGCCCTCCTTGACGCAATCCCGGGGCTACCGGGCAAAAGTTCGCGCGGCCGCCTGCGGCAACAAAGACCCCTTTTGAGCCGTTTCGCTCAGTAACAGCGGAGAGCGGGACGGCCGGGGCATCCTGGCGGCCGGTCTCAATATAGACTTCGGTTTCCTCCCCGATTGTAATCGGCTTCGGCAGTTCATCGAATTTTACATCCACTTCAAGCTCTCGGGTGACAGTATCGGCTTGCCTGTTCAGCCGGACCACCTTGCCGGGATAAGACTTTCCCGAACGCAGTTTAATCACTGCCTTTTGTCCGACCTTTAGCAAACCCAGTTTGGTTTCGTCTATCCAGGAGGCGGCCCATATCTGGTAGTCGACCATCTGAAAGATTGGGGTTCCGGGATTTATGATGTCGCCTATTTCAGCAGTTCGGACAGTGATGAGTCCATCCATGGGTGCAAGGATGCGCGTATAGCCGAGGAGAGCTTCAGCCGTACGGCTCTCCGACTCCGCCTGATTAAGCGCCGCCTTTGACGCCTTTACGGTCGCTTCATTGGCGGCAACATCGCTTTGGGCCACGCGCAGGGCGGCTTTGGTTATATCGAAGGCGGCCGCCGAGATATATCCCGGCTTAAAAACCTCGAGATCTCTCTGATAATTGCTTTGGGCCAAAAGAAGATTTGCCCGCGATTTAACCAAATCCGCCTTTGCCCGGGCCAGATCACGCTGTGCGCGGCTTCGCGCCCATCGGGCGGAAGCCTCACGGTGCCTTAGCTCGGCGGAATCGAGTTCGGCCAGGAGCTGTCGCTTCTTTACCCTTTCTCCCTGGTCGGCATAGAGTTTTTCGAGAATGCCTGTAATCTTTGCGCTCACCGCAACCGGCACCTTTGCCTGCACCGTGCCCGGCCCCTGGACGATGTCCCGGATTTGCACCTTTTTCACTATGGCTACGGTAACGGGCGCTCGGTACAAAAAAACTCTGTAGCCGACAAAAATAACGACCAGTGCGGCGATAATTCCGACTGCGATTTTTTTCCTGCCCGGCGGTTTCATATCCTGGCCTCGCTTCTTTACTTTGTTCCGGGTAGAGGGGCGCCAAGGACCTGCCTGATCCGCGCCCGGGCGATTTCATAGTCCGCCATATATCTTACGAGAGTAAACCGGGAAGCGGTAAGGTCCACCTGGGCCTGGAGCACGTCAAGGCCGATCGCTTTACCGTTTCGGTAAAGCGCCTTGGCGCTTGCGTATGCTTCTTCATTCGTGGCGACCGTCTGCCGAGTGTCGATCACGCCGTTTCTGGCGTTTTCCATATCCTGCCAGGCCGTTGCAAGGTCGATTTTCAGGCTGTTGAGCCTGTCACGCTTTTTCTCGATTGATTGAATCTGCCTGGAATCGGCTGCCGCGACCTGCGCCCTTCTTAGTCCGCCTTCAAAAAGCGGAAACTCTACAAATACGCCTGCCAGCCACTCCCCTCCGGTTCCTGCCGGGTCCTCGTAACGCGTCCCGAGATCACCCTGTAAGCTCAGCGTCGGGTAATAGCTGCCCTTTGCGGCACCGACCGATGCCTCGCTCTGCTTTATCTGAAGATTCAATTCCCTGATCTCCGGATTTCGTTCGAGCGCCTCCTGCCACAGCGAGTCTATGCCGGGCGGGGGAACAAGAGAACGAGGGAGCCGGCCCTTTATATCGGCTTCCGTCTTCTCTTTGAGGCCAATGGTTCTCGCCAGAATTTCAAGGGCAAGACGCAGAGCGTTTTCCGCAACGACCTGCGCTTGCTCGGCGTCCGAGACCTGGGATTTTGCCCGAAAAAAATCCAGCTTCGTAACCTTGCCCGCTTTAAAAAAAGCTACCGTTAACATCAAGAACCCCCGCCGTTGCTCCAAGGCCTTTCGAGCCACCTTGAGGTTTTCTTTGGATTCCAGGACACGATAAAAAGCCTGCGATACCTCGTAGGCCACTTCATCCCCAATCCGCACAGCTTCCTGCTTTTGCGCCTGCGCTCCGATCTTCGCGGCTTTTGTGTTGTAGTAAGCTTGGCCCCCGTTAAACAGAAGTTGTGAGGCGGAAATGCCGGCAAATCCTTCAGCCGAATCGGGGGTTATTGATTTTGGCCGCCCGACCCCCGGAAGTAATCGGTTTGGGTCCAGTTGCTCATAGTAGGATGAAGCGATAAGCTGTGGGAAGAACCGGGACTTGGCAGCGCGGTAGTCGGCTGTGAGTTCCCGGATTTTTTCGACTGCCTCTCCGAGGGCAGGATTGTACCTGTGCGCAAGCGCAAGACAATCTTCAAGAGATAGCGAGCGGTAGTCGAGGTTATGCGATGTTTGTGCGCAGTGGGCCTCAATGGTCGAAGACCCAAGGGCGAATAATAAAGTAAAAAGCATTGCCGCCACGTTGAATAGCCTTTGGCGTTTAACGCCCGATCTTCGGCCGGTAATCCTCAGCTTTTCCGATGTGGTTCGATTCATGAATCATTTCCCACGATATCAGAATAAAAATACCGACAAGACCGCGCTTGCGAGTACGACATAGACCATGTCCACCTTCTTTAGCAGGGCGATCAGCACTAATAGCCCCAAAAATGCCTTGAGGATGTCCCAGTGAACTGCCGATGAAAATTTAAACGTCACAAAGAGCAAAAGGCCTACAAAGGAGGCGACTATACCTTTTGTGGCTTTGAGGAAGTAGGCGGAGCTTTTCAGCTTGTCCATTATCGGTGAAAGAACGATCACCATAAAGAAGGAGGGGGTGAACATCGCCGCTGTCGCCACAAGTGCGCCTGCTATCCGATGAGTCAAATATCCTACAAATGTCGATGTGATGACTATCGGCCCCGGCGTGACCTGTCCCAGGACTATCCCGTCCATAAAGGTTCTATTGTCCATCCATCTTCTTACGCCAACGACCTCGTGGAGCATAAGCGGAATGGAGGCAAAACCTCCGCCGAAGGCGAAAAGATCGATCTTCATCATCAGCGCGGCCAGGCTGAAGAGTTTCCTGTCTATGAGATTCAATGCGAGGAGGGCGGCAATCATAAGCAGCAGCAGCGCAGCGATCTCCTTGACGTAACGCCTGCCGTGGCTTTTTTGAGTTTTGATTGATGGAATATTTCCTGCGCTTCGCGGGAACAGAATGCCGACCAGGGCGGCGCCAACGATTATAATGAAGGGACTGACCCCAACCCAAAAGAGAACGGCCGCCGTAACGGCAAAGGCGACGTCTTCGTAATGGTTGAACGTGCTCCTGCCAAAAGTCCAGGTGGCGTTCGCAACGACCGCGCACACCAGCACCTGGAGACCGGTGAAAAGCGATGCGACCTTCGGGACGCCATGGTATGCGACATAAAGCGAGGATAGAATCATCATGAAAATGAATGCAGGCAGACCAAACCCGATATACGACAGCAGTGCGCCCGGCACTCCTCCCGCCTTCATGCCGACATAGGCGGCAGCCTGCATGGCGGTCGCACCGGGAACGGATTGGCAGAGGACGACGCCGTCTTTAAAGGTCTGCGCGTCGAGCCACTTATGCCGATCCACGGCCATTTCCCTGATATATGCGATCATGGCCGGACCGCCGAAGGCTGTAAGGCCAAGCCTCAGGAACGAGATGAACAGTTTGCGCCCGGAGGGATGGTTTTCAATGGAATCGTTCAACGTGATTTACCTGCCGTTGAATTCAAGTCGGTCTTTGCCGATATTTTGCAGGCCCATCGACTCGGCCCGAACCGGGCCAATCCGCCGTTGAGGAAAACTCTTCTCACCTTCTGACAGTAAACTTGTTAGCCAACTGAGAGTATGATTAAGATCATATATCCTGAAATTTTTTAGATCGATTTTAATCGAGAAGGCGATTAACACCAAGAGGAACCAATCATGATGAAAAAACTCCCCATGTTTTCGGAGGTCTCCGCGGACCTTCTCACTCGCCTGAAAGCCATCTCAAAGCAGATTTCAGTAAGAAAGGGGGCCCTCCTTTTTTCTCCGGGGGACGCAGCCCATGGATTTTTTGCGGTGCTGGAAGGAGCGGTTCGCGTCTATAGAGTTTCTCCCAAAGGCAAGGAGATTTCCTTTGAGATCGCATGCGCGGGGCAGACCTTTGCAGAGGCAAGCCTTTTTTCGGATGAGTACCGGTGCTGTGCTCAAGCGCTGAAAGAAAGCACGGTCTGTCTGATTCGAAAAGATGCTTTCCTGGAGCTGATCCGCAAAGACCCCCAATTTGCCACTGATTGGCTCCATTTTCTTTCTCTTAAAGTCATTCACCTTCATCAGCGGATCGAAGAGCTTTCCTTAAAACCTCCCGGAGCGCGAATTGCGAGCTACATCCTTTTCCTTTCGGAAATCCAGAACAGCCAGACCGTTGCGCTCCCGGTGCATAAAAAATCCATTGCAACCCTCCTTGGCATGACCCATGAGACATTCTACCGTACGGCAAAGGAGCTTGAAGACGTGGGCATGGTGCGCTTTGATGGGCAAAAGATAGATATCATGGATCGTTCACTCCTGGAGGGGCTGGTGGAATGAGAAAGGGTATGGCCGTCTCTTCGACGGTTATAAAGAGGTGACCCTGAAATCAGCATCTCGCGCACTAAGGTGTGTGAGCTTGGATTAACAAAAAATGCCCGCCGGAGAGGAACATCCATGAAGGACCCCTCCGGGGGCATTACCGTACTATGCGATCGAATAAGCCCTTGCATGAAACTTCAGGAGCCTTTTGAGGCCGTGGACCCCGGCTTAAAACTTGCCGGGGTGACGAATTTGCCTTGCCGGGGCGACGAACTTGGGTTTCATTTTCGTTCAAACCGCATCCGAGGACGTGGCGGCGTCGCTGGACCCCGGAAATTACTTCCGGGGTCGGTATAAAGGACCAATTTAGAATTATTCAACCTTGGGTCTTGGCAGCAGACCGGCCCGTTCGGCGATCTCAGGCACCCTGTGCTCCCACTCGATGGCCATCAGGTGGACGCCTGCGATGCCCTCCATTTGTTTGAATTCCTCGATCTGCTCGAGGGTTATCTTGATCCCTTCCTCCGCAACTTTTCCTTTGCCCGCCCCCTCGAGTCGTTTGATAATGGAATCGGGTACATCCATGCCGGGAACGGATTTGGCCATGTGCTTGGCCATACCGACGCTCTTCATGGGCGTCAAGCCGGCCAGAATATAGCATCGCTCATGGAGGCCCATATCTACCACCTGTTTCATGAACTCCCGGAATCTATCCATATTGTAGATGCATTGCGTCTGGACAAAATCGGCGCCCGCGGCGATTTTTTTGGCCAATCGGCGCACTCTGAACGCACTGGGTTCGGCGAACGGGTTGCAGGCGGCGCCGATAAAAAGCTTGGGATTTTTATCGATATCCTCGCCGTTTAGAAACTTGCCATCGTCCCTCATCGTCTTAACCATACTGAGCAGTTGCATCGAATCCAGGTCGTAGACATTTTTCGACTCCGGATGGTTGCCGAATCTTTGATGATCTCCGGAGAGGCAAAGCATATTGCGGACACCGACGGAGTAGACGCCCAGAATGTCACTTTGCATGGCCAGACGGTTGCGGTCCCTGCAGACCATCTGGAAATTGGGCTCAAGCCCCATCTGCATGAGGATCAGCGAAGCCGCCCAACTCGACATCCGCACGACCGCCGTCTGATTGTCCGTCACATTGACGCTATCGACCTTCCCAACTAAATGGGACCCTTTTTCTTTAAGGTGCTCGATATTAGCACCCTTCGGGGGGCCGCACTCTCCGGTCAGAGCAAAATGCCCCGCCTTAAGAACCTTTTCCAAATTGCTTCCGGACCTCAACTCACTCATTCCTGGACTTCCTCCCTGACTAACCGCAAATGAAAACGACATTGTCGAGATCACGCCGCCTTGCCTGCGGCAGTCTCATTGCCCGTTTTCATATCTTCCCGCACCTGTTTTCGCGGTCCGCCGTCCCTCGAATGGCTCCAGTTCTTGACCGGAATTTGAGCATCGAGAAGATCCAAACGACCCTGCCCCTCGAGACGGTCATAAATCAATTGCCATGCACAGGGGACCTCGCTGTTGATCTCACAGCTCCCCTTATTGCTTCCACCACAGGGACCATTCATGAGAGACTTCGAACAGCGTATGATGGGGCAGATACCGCCCGTGAGGTGCAAAATGCAGTCTCCACACATCATACAGCGCTCGCTGAATACTCCCGGGGCATCCACAACCCCTATAAAAGTCGTATTGAGTGCCGGCAGGACAGTTTTTTCGGGAAACTTTTCTCCCAGAAACTGCACCCCGGCGCCGCATGCCATGGAAAGTACGGCATCGGCTTTTCTGATGTCCTCGGCGACACTTTTAAAGTACTCATGTTCGCACTGCCGCTCGATTCCACCATCTTGAATTTCTATTGTCACGCCCTCTTGTTTGGCCTTCAGGCGCAGCAGGGACCCGAGGATTTGCGCCTCCTTGTTCCCCCCCTCGTGACAGACCGCAACACAGGTATTGCAGCCGAATACGAGAATACTCCCGTAAGCTTTCACCATATCCCAAATCTGTTCAAATGGCTTCTGTTTGCCGACGATCATGCCATGTTACTCCTTCGCGTCGCACTTTTGGTCCGTCAGCCAGATCGGAGATGGACCGAGTTTCCTGATTCTTTCGGTAAATTCCGTACAGATAGTGGCCCACCGGGGTCCCTCGGCCGCGGAAAGGTTGAACATCTCTATGCGTTCAGGACTGATTCCCACCCTGGGAACAAGATCTTTAACGTATTGGATTCTCTTCTTGGCGTTCAGATTTCCTTCCAGGAAATGACATTGACCGGGAAGTCAGCCGGCCGCAAAAACGCCATCGACCCCACCCTCCAGGGCTCGAAGCACATAATAGGGATCTAATTTCCCCGTGCAGGGAAGCCGAATTATCTTCACGGTTGTCGGGTAGGACAGCCTCATCACGCCCGCGAGATCTGCCGCCGCAAAAGCGCAATAATGGCAGGCAAAGGCCAGAATATTGGGCTCCCAACCCGACGGAAGGGTCTCCTGCGGCCTTTCAATGTTAACTATTTCCTCGGCGGTCGCTACACCTTCTTGGGTCATCAGACGATCCTCTCTTAGAAAAATACTCCCTGCTCGCTTAACCTAATGCCGTCAGGGCGTCAATCATGGGCAAGATTTGATCATCGCGGAAGCAGTTTACCTGAAAGGCCTTAGCCGGACAGGCGCTTGCGCAGATGCCGCATCCCATGCATTTAACCTCATTGTGACTGATTTTACCGTCCTCGTCGATATATGGCGAATCGAACGGACATAGCCTCAGGCAGGTCAGACACGACATGCATATCTGCCGGTTGTGCTTGGAGACAATGCCTGAAATTCCAAGGTGATCGCGGGAAAGGACGCTGCCCGCGCGGCCGGCGGCGGCCAATGCCTGGGCTATGGTTTCATCCAAATTTTTCGGCGCATGCGCCAACCCGCACAGGAAGATTCCTTCGGAGGGGAAGTCAACCGGACGCAGTTTGACGTGAGCCTCCAGAAAGTAACCATCCTGATTCAAAGTCAACTTATACATGCGAGCGATGTTTTCGGCATCGCTGCGGGGCCTTAAACCGGCGCTCAACACCAAATAGTCGGTCTCGAAGATAACCTCGTCGTTGAGCATGCTGTCGAAGGCTTTGATCTGGATTTTCTGTCCCGTCGCCACAACCTGGGGTTTGTTCTCCGGTTCGTAGCGCATGAAGATGACCCCCAGCTCCCTGGCTTTCTTGTAGTGAAGCTCTCTTAAGCCGTAGGTCCGGATGTCCCGGTAGAGGATGACGACCGGGCTGTTGGGGTCTCGCTCCTTGATGGCAATGGCGTTTTTGACCGCATCCTGGCAACAGACCCTGGAGCAATAATTGTGCGGCTCTTCGCGCGATCCAACGCACTGGATCATTGCGTAGCTCTCGCCGGGACGCACGCGGCCCTCATCGATGCGATGCTCGAGTTCCCTCTGAGTCAGTACCCGGTCACTTTGGCCGTAGAGATACTCGGTCGGGCGATATTCTTCCCCACCAATGGCGACGACAATCACACCGTGTTCGAATTGCGTTCCATCGGAGAGCGTCGTCTTGAAATTGCCGACAAAACCCTCCGTGCTCTTGACTTCGACGCCGGTGCTGACAGTGATCCGGGGATGTGCCTGGACTGCTGCGATCCGCTCTTTTAAAAAGGCCTGCACATCGCTTGTGCCGGCAGTATTGCGCAGGTTTCCAACAAGACCTCCCAGCGAATGCTCTTTTTCCACCACATGTGTATCATAGCCTTGATCGGCGATGGCAAGGGCCGTTGTCAATCCCGCAATACCGCCCCCGATCACGAGTGCAGCGGGCGTCACCCCGACCGATTCCGCATGGACCGGGTCAAGATTTCTGACTTTGGCCAGGTTCATCTTGACGATCTTTATGGCTTTGGCCGTCGCTTCTCCGTTGTTTCCCATGTGGCACCAGGAACACTGTTCCCGAATGTCTGCCAGTTCGAAGAGGTACTTATTAAGACCAGCGTCCCGGATGGTCGCCTGAAAAAGAGGCGTATGGGTCCTGGGTGTACAGGAGGCCACAAGCACCCGGTTGAGATTTTTCTCTTCGATAAGGGCCTTCAATTTCTCCTGATTGTCCTGCGAGCACGCATAGAGAACGGTCTCCGCATGGGCCACGCCGGGGATGTCCTTGCACGCTTCAACGACGCCCGCCACGTCGACGGTCTGAGCGATATTGACGCCACAGTGACAGACAAACAGGCCTATTCGGGGTTGTTCTCCCGACACATCGCGCTCCGGAGGCACCTCCCTGACCACTGTCTCGGTCCCTCGGGCTTCTGCTAAAAAGGCCATTACTTTGCCTGCCACGGCGCTTCCCTGGATAACGGTTTCGGGTATATCCTTGGGACCCTGGTAGATACCGGTGACGTAAACGCCGGGTTGAGAAGACTCCACGGGCGAAGCTTCCGTTGTCTTCGGAAACATAAGGTCGGTAGTGCGGATGCCGAAGGTCCCGGCCAATGCCGCGGCATCGGGGTGGGGCTGCAGTCCGATGGAGAGCACCACCATGTCGAAGACTTCCTCCACCACCACCTGGTCGTCCCCGGAGTATCGGAGAATAAGATTTCCCGTCCCGGGTTCTTCCTTTACAGCCGAAACCATGGCGCGACGGTAAGTGAGCCCGTAATTATCCCGGCCCCTTGCCGCGTACTTATCGAAATCCTTCCCGTAGCTCCTCATCTCCATATAGAAGATAGTGGGTTCCACATTATTATCGTGCTCCCTGGCGATGATCGACTGCTTCGTCGCGTACATGCAGCACACCGAGGAGCACCAGGGATTTGCGTTGTGGGAATCGCGGGAACCGACGCACTGGATCCAGGCGATCTTGCGCGGGTGTTTTCCGTCTCCCGGACGCTGAATGACTCCCTTGTAAGGCCCCGAGGCGGAGAGGATGCGTTCGAACTGAAGGGAAGTCACAACATTGGGCCAGCGACCATAGCCCAGCTCGCCCCGCCGTCCCGCATCGTAGGGTTTGAGGCCTGGCGAGAGGATGATCGCGCCCACGTTCAGTTCAAGCTCTTCAGGCGGCTCTTCGTGATCGATGGCGTTTGCAAGGCATGCCTTGACACACTGGTAGCATTCGCAACACACACCGCAATTGAGACAACGCTCGGCTTCGGCCCTTACCTGTTCTTCGCTGAAGCCCAACTGCACTTCCTCGAAATTCCCGGTGCGAGTCTCCGGCGCGAGGACAGGCATGCGGGCGCGCGGCTTTTTGTCAAAGCCTTCGGTCGAAACTTCCTTTACTGCATCCCACACCTTTTCGCGACCGGCGCTAAGATCCTCGCCGCGCAGATATCTGTCCATCGAAATCGCGGCCTGTTTGCCGGCCGCAATGGCTTCGATCACCGTGCTCGGCCCGCTTATCGCGTCGCCGCCGGCGAAAATATCGGCGTCGTGGGATTGCAGGGTCAGCGAGTCCACCATCATCGTGCCCCAGTCGGTCAACCGGCAGGCGCACTCTTCGGTGAGGCAGGCCCAATCGGACTCCTGACCGATGGCGGGAATAACCGCGTCCACTTCAATAACGAATTCGGAGCCCGGGACCGGTTCCGGACGTCTTCGTCCGCTCGCGTCGGGTTCTCCAAGCTGCATCTTCACGCACTCGATGGCTTTTACCCGGCCGTTTTCCCCGATGATCCGCGTCGGATTCGTGAGGGTCATAATTTCGATGCCCTCTTCGCGGCATTCGTGAATCTCTTCCTCGTTGGCCGGCATTTCACTTTCGCTTCGCCGATAGATGATAAAGGGTTTGCTCGATCCGTTGCGAAGCGCGGTACGAACGGTATCCATCGCGACATTTCCGCCGCCGATGACGGCCACGCGATCTCCCAGCGGCACTGTTTTACCAAGATTGATATAGCGTAAATACTCCACACCGGAGACCACGCCCAGCATATCTTCCCCGCTCACTCCCAGCGACTTGCATTCCTGGGCCCCTATGCCCATGAAGAAGGCTTTATACCCCCGGGACCTCAACTGAGCGATCGTAACGTCTTTGCCGATATCAACGCCGGTTTTGAACTCTACGCCCATTTCCCGCATGACCTGGATTTCGGCTTCGATGATGTCCTTGGGCAGCCGGTAGGAGGGAATCCCGACGGTCAACATGCCTCCGAGCACCGGCAGCTTCTCGAAGACCGTCACCTGGTATCCTTCGATGGCAAGGTAATAGGCGCAGGATAATCCAGCCGGACCCGAACCGATAATTGCGATCTTGCCGTCGCGCTTTTCTTTGATTTTCGGGACAAACCTGGTTTCGGCCTTGAGGTCCTGGTCGGCAAGAAAGCGTTTGATGGAATCGATGGCGACCGGTTCATCGAACTTGCCCCGCATGCACCGGCTCTCGCACGGGTGGTGGCAGACCCTACCGCAGATTGCCGGTAGGGGGTTTTCTTCTTTAATCAGTTCGAGGGCCTCGCGATATCTGCCCTGCGCCGTAAGGGCTATATATCCCTGAACGGAGATGTGCGCCGGGCAGGTCGCTTTGCATGGGGAAACGCCGCGCTTTTCAACGGAATAAGCCCCGGGGACGGCCTGAGCGTACCGGCGGTATATCGCACGGCGCTCGCTCAATCCCATATCGTATTCACTCTTGCGGGTAACCGGGCACACCCTGGCGCATTCACCGCAACCGGTACATTTGGATACATCGACGTAGCGGGGTTTTTGAAGGACCTTTACGGTGAAATTGCCCGGCTCGCCGGAAACTGACTGAACTTCCGACATACTCAAAATATCGACGTTGAGGTGCCGACCGACCTCGACCAGTTTGGGCGAAATCATGCACATGGCACAGTCACCGGTGGGGAAGGTCTTATCGAGCTGCGACATCAAGCCGCCGATGGACGCTTCCTTTGTCACCATATGCACTTTGAAGCCGCTCTCGGCCAAATCGAGGGCCGCCTGAATGCCCCCGATGCCGGCGCCGACTATCAGCACCGACCCATGCTTCCGACTGCCCGCAGAGGATGGCTCATTCATAGAGGTTCAACTCCTTTAACAACGTCGTAGAGTCCGCGAAATGCTGATCGAGCCCCAACTCCCCGGCCGGCATCCCAAAGGCGACCCCGAGCAGTTCGGTGATGAAATAAACGGGCAACTCCCTGTCGATGCCATAAATGGTTCCGATCTTTTTCTGAAAGGCGTCCAGATTGAGCTGACACATGGGGCATGAGGTCACAAAACAATTGGCCTGCCGGGCAACCGCGTCTTTCATAATCCTGGACATAAGCTTGAAGGCTGTGTCTTTATCGTTTACAGCCGCCGAGGCCCCGCAGCATTCCGTCTTATAGCCCCAATCGAGAGGGCTTGCTCCCAAAGCCTTGAGGATGGTCTCCATGCCCTGCGGATTCTCCACATCATCGGAGGCCGCCATGTCATAGGGAAAGCGAGTCAACATACATCCGTAATAGCAGGCCGCCTTCAGGCCTTCGAGCTTTTTGACGACATTTTTAGTCAAATCTCCGGATTTTGCCGCAAACTGAATAGCCTCTAAAACGGTCAAAATTTTCGTCTTGCCGGTGATCTTGTCCGTCAGTTCCTCGTTGATCGTGTCCAAAAGGCTTTGGTCGGTCTGAAGAACTTTTTGCGCCGACAACAATCGGTTGTAGCAGCAGGAACACGGGACGACCATTCCGGAGTAGTCCGACGCATCGGCGATTCCCAAATTGCGCGCCGGTAGAGCAACCGCCAAAAAATCGTCCGTCTTGCTCGCTGAGGTAGACCCACAGCAGTTCCAGTTATCCATCTCGTGCAGGTTGATCCCAACGGCCGACAGCACCCGTTTACACTGCTCATCGTAAATCTCGGTGGATGCTTTCAGTGAGCAACCAGGGTAATATGCTAGCTCCATGCTTTACTCCTGCGACGCCGGGGACTTTGAGACGCTTCCGGCCCACGCCCTGCCTTTCCTCATTAGTCGCTTGAATTGGCGCCTGTTCTTAATCTTCTGGGGTAGAAAGTGTACTCTCCCCTTCCGCAACAAAACCAGTCCAAATCCAGCCTGGTCTTTCTGGTCCTGGATTATTCCCCTTAACCTGAGCCTCGCCAGCCCCCCCAGGGTATTCTTCATCGTATAACGCCCCATAAACGACAGTTCGTTCAACCTGCCGGCGCGCTTGGCGGCTGCGATAAAGCTGGAGTGAAACGCCGCCACTTTGGGAGACGACGGACGAATCCGATGCTCATGGGCCATTTTTTTCAAAGTGTCGACAACCCTGGCGGTCATGATGTCATTGGGACATCGCGTGCCGCAGGTGTAACAAGAGACGCACTTCCAAATCAGAGGGTTATCGAGGGCCGCATCCCTTTTGCCCAAAACAATCATTCGAATCAGGCGATCGGGGGTCAGATAACCGGTCTGTTCACCGACCGGACAGCCGGATGCGCAACGCCGGCACTGGTAACAAGCACTGAGGTTTTGACCCGACCGGGCCATCACCTCTCCAGCCAGTGAGGAGGCTTTGTCCGATCCCAATTCCAGGACTGTCGCCATATAGTTACTCCTTATTATTACAGAGGTGGTCCAGACAGCCGATATACGGCCACCACGAAAACTAACCATTCCTGTGAGCCCGGTTCCTATGAATACGCCCGGCTTTGATATCCGCACCCGGCAAAGGGAGCGTCTCCGATCCAACGCAGGTCCATCTGTTTACGGTTGGTTGTTTGTCTAGCGGATCGTTCAGAAGTGGGCTTAGCCCGCCCGCGCTGCAACAGGTTGCATTTCGCGTCCAGGCTGTAGGATTTCCCTTGCAGATGTAGATAACCCTCTTAGACAGGTCTACCGCGCACTATGGCTCTCAAACAGTTCCTGATATTGAACACGACGGATTGATTCATCTCCGCGAGCTTTATCAGGAATCTCATCCAGGGTGGCCCGTCCGCCTCCTAGTTTGATCCGTGGTCGCGTGTGCCCAAGGTCGAAGCAGGCCCCCGAAGAGCACACCGGCACGAGTGTCGTGCGATATAACGACATCGACTAAACCCGCGCTTCTTTCAGTCCTTTTTGCTTCGTGAACTCCCTAACTTGCTCAGCACGCTTTCTCCCCCTTCGGGATTTTCTCGCATCTCCTGTCAGCTCGCCTGGTGGACCGCAAAAAAAACCATGAACCATCAGAAGAGCATTATCCATATCATCCACTCACTTTGCTTCCACATTCTCTACAAAATTGCTATAGTATAATAACCATTTTCATGATTATCAAATTAAATCTGGACGGTTTGTTTGGTCCCATCTCATTTTTGGATTCGATTATCTTTTTGCAGATAGCATGGCCCGTAAACGGTTCATCGGGGGTATAATGCACAGGGCGATGAGCCGCCGGATGTATTTGACCAAGAGTTGAAAGGAAGCCATGAACCAGGATCATCTCGATTCCATTTCCCGTGAAATGGGTCTACAGCCATACCAGGTCCGAGCAACGGCCGCCCTGCTGGAAGAGGGCGCCACAGTGCCGTTTATCGCGAGGTACCGCAAGGAAGCAACCGGAACTCTCGACGAGACGCTCGTTGCGGCGATTCGCGACCGGCTCGCTCAGCTGGATGTGCTCGAAAAACGGAGAAGCGCCGTCCTGAAATCTCTTCGAGAACGGGAAAAGCTCACCGATCAGTTGGAAGAAAGTATACTTCTGGCGGCGACACTGGCGGAAATCGAAGATATCTACCTGCCGTTTCGGCCCAAACGACGCACACGGGCGGCCATAGCCAGGGAGAAAGGGCTGGAGCAGTTGGCGCTGGCCCTGTTCGAACAGGACCCCGCGGTCGATCCGATGGAGCTTGCTCAGGGCTTTATCAGTCCCGAAAAGGAAGTGGTCTCGGCTGAAGACGCTCTATCCGGGGCACGGGACATCATCGCCGAATGGGTAAATGAGAACGCCGATTCCCGTTTGAAGCTGCGGGCGTTTTTTTTCTCCAAAGGAATGCTGCGGTCCAGGGTCGTCCCCGGCAAGGAAGCGGAGGGGATTCAATATCGAGACTATTACGAGAAGGAGGAGCCCATCGCGGGAGCGCCGTCGCACAGGATACTGGCGGTCAGGCGGGGAGAAAAGGAAGGTTTTTTGACGGTACGCATCGAACCTCCCGAAAAAGAAGCCCTAGGTATACTGGAATCCGTTTTCGTCAAAAATGATTCGGCATCGTCGGTCCATGTGCGGACCGCGGTTCACGATGGCTATAAAAGGCTGCTTGGGCCTTCGCTCGAAACCGAGATCAAAAACGAATCCAAACTCCGCGCGGATAAAGAAGCCATCCAGGTCTTCGCGGACAATTTACGCCCTCTTCTGATGGCGCCTCCGCTTGGTTTTAAAAAAGTGATAGCGATAGATCCGGGCTTTCGCACCGGGTGCAAACTGGTCTGCCTCGACCCCCAGGGAAAGCTTATCCATACCGAAACGATTTACCCGCACACGGGGGCGGAAAGTTCCGAAAAGGCCGCAGAGCGGATTCGCGTTCTTGCCCGGGATTTTTCCACCGAGGCCATCGCCATTGGAAACGGCACTGCAGGCAGAGAAACCGAGTCATTTATCCGGAAGCTCGGGTTGCCGCAGGAAATCCAGGTGATCATGGTCGATGAAAGCGGCGCCTCGATCTACTCCGCCTCGAATGTGGCGCGCGAAGAGTTTCCCGACTACGATCTGACCGTGCGCGGCGCAGTGTCGATAGGAAGGCGGTTGATCGATCCCCTGGCCGAGCTGGTCAAAATCGATCCCAAATCCATTGGAGTAGGACAATACCAGCATGATGTGGATCAGGCCGAGTTGAAAAAGGGGCTTGACGATGTCGTTGTCAGTTGTGTCAACGCGGTTGGGGTCGAGGTCAATTCGGCCAGCCCCCAGCTCCTCTCTTATATCTCCGGCCTCGGGCCTCAGCTTGCCTCCAATATCGTTTCCCACCGGGAAGAAAACGGGCCGTTTCGCAAAAGGGATGAGTTGAAGAAAGTTGTCCGCCTTGGCGCCCGAGCCTTTGAGCAATCGGCTGGTTTTTTGCGCATCTCGGGCGGAGAAAACCCGCTGGATGCAAGCGCCGTTCATCCCGAATCCTACCCGATCGTCGAGAAAATGGCCGGGGACCTTGGCTGCTCGGTTGCCGACCTGATGCGGGAGGCCTCTTTCAGGGAAAAAATCGATCCCGCGCGATACGTAACGGAAAAGGCCGGTATTCCCACCCTTGTCGATATCTTGTCCGAACTGGCAAAACCGGGTAGAGATCCCCGCAAATCGTTCGAAGCATTTTCCTTTGCAGCGGGAGTCGAAAAGCTGACCGACCTGCACCCCGGCATGAAACTGCCCGGAATAGTGACCAACGTGACCGCCTTCGGAGCTTTTGTCGATATTGGAGTTCACAGGGACGGTCTTGTCCACGTCAGTGAACTCTCGGATAGATTCGTAAAGGATCCCCGGCAGGTGGTAAAGGTTCATCAAAAGGTATCGGTAACCATTCTCGAGGTGGATTTGGAAAGAGGGCGAGTATCGCTTTCCATGAAATCGGGGATTGCCGCGGCGGCCGGAACCGGAGAGGCCGATACAACGGACCGGCCGCCGGGAAGATCCGAGAAGGCAGCCCCTTCCGCGCCCGGGCCGCAGCGCGCCAAAACTCCGGTCGCCAACCGCAAAACCGCCTTCAACAATCCTTTTGAAAAAGCTTTTAAGAAACGGGATTGATCAAAAGACCAAGGACTTTCCTGCCCCGGGCGCGGGCAATAATTGCCCGTGCCCCGCCCGCGGATCAAACCCTTCCGTATTGCTGCTCGTAGCCTTTGATCCTGTATACGACGACGGCCACTGCCCAGCTCACCAGGAGAATACCGATAATGCCGTAGCCCATGGTTCCAAAGTCCATACGATTGAGGAAGGTCCACACGGCCCCCTTGAGCGAGCACTCGGTCGAAAGGACCTGCAACGCCTCCACCGTACCTACCCCCATGGCGATGAGGACGGAGATAGTGGTGATGGACAGATTATAGTACACCTTGCGGACAGGATTGAGGAAAGCCCAGGAATAGGCCGATTGCATCACTATCCCGTCCATTGTATCGACCATGATCATACCCGCCGAGAATATGAGGGGCAGGACAAATATCGCCAGGATGGGGACGCTCTTGCCCGCAGCCAGCACGGCCATCCCCAGGACAGCCATCTCGCTTGGCGTGTCGAAACCCAAGCCAAAGAGAAAGCCTACGGGATACATTTGCCAACTGGCTTTTATCGATGCATACATGCGGCCCAGGACCCGGTTCATCAGGCCCCGTTTAAGGAGCGCTTCCTCGAGTTCGATCATCTTCTCCGGTGTGAGGTTCGTTTGGCGAATCTCCTTGAATATCCCGTAAATTTCCTTGAGAACGACCAGATTGAGAATGCCGATTCCATAGAGGAAAAGAGCCGAGGCCAGAGTGCCGATCAGACTGGCCACAGCATCCACGTTGTGCAGAAAGGTCCTGAACAGATGCGTGGCCACAGCCATGCCCACTGCCAGTACGAAGACAATGGTGGAATGGCCCAGGGAGAAAAAGAACCCGACGCCCAGGGGTTTTTTCCCATCGTTCATCAGTTTGCGCGTCGTGTTGTCAATGGCCGCGATATGGTCGGCATCCACCGCATGGCGCAGGCCAAAGACATAGGCAAGAGCACCCAGGCCGAAGAGAAAATGATATTGTCTGGAGACAACGAAGAGCAGCACCCAGGCCACTATGTTGAAAGCGACCAAACCTGCGATAGCCGCCTTCGTCCTGTTAGCCCGCATCTGCCGATTCTCTTTCCTATTGCCTGTCGATGCCACTCGATTTCACCTTGTAAATCCGCGCAGGGTGAGCGCGGATGGATCGGGATTAGATTGCGCGATCCGCTCTCCCTTGTTGATAATCTCCCGGGTCACCCCGAAAGCCTCAAAGGCCCTACCCTGAACCGTATGGGTTTTCGGGTAAGATTCCTATAAGATTTTGCCAAAAAAAAATCCTTAGAGCTAAATCGCCCTAAGGATTGCACCCTGCTTCACTTGGTCCTTATGGTGGCTTACCCGACATCTCCGCGTACGGGGATCACCAAACAGCATCAGGCAGGTCTTCTGACTTACGGATCGCTCTACTCTCCGGGCCTTCCCTTCTCGACTGTGCGAAAAAGTGGCTCTTTCGGATTTCGTCCCCGTTCACAGCGGCGGGACCGTTCCCGATTCTTACGGGATTCCCTTTTAAACTCGAAAGTACCCGATGCTAAAAATTTTCAGCATTTTTTCTACAGCATTCCTGAATGGGGGTCAAATCAAATTTTTTTCGGTTCCTTCACCTGTTTCGATACAGGGCGACTGAAGGGCGGCTTTCCGCCCGTGATCCTACACCGGGAGGCCTAGACTCAGTGGTGATCGACGCTCCGATGAAAATCATCGACTTGACCGTTGTGCAGCCCCGGCCGACCGGTTACTTTTTGCTCGTAACGAACAATGTGCTTTGCATTGAGATCGGGACCGGCGAGGGTGGATGACGAATCCTTTCGAACGATTCTTCGGTTTTTCAATCTTTCCTGGCGCGGGTACAGAAAGGTCCGCAGGGGCGTGAAAAAGCGGATCGCCCTGCACATGCGCCAATGCGGATGCCGGGAAATCGGCGACTATCTGTTAGTCCTGGAGGAAAAACCCGAGGTCGCCGATGCAGCGAAAAAATTGCTGACCGTTTCTATCAGCCGCTTTTTTCGAGACCGGCGTCTTTGGGAGGTTATCGGAGCTTCCCTCATTCCTGAACTGGTGCAGGAAATCGAGGCTGCCGGCCCCCGGCCGGTTCGAGTCTGGTCTGCCGGATGCGCATGCGGCGAGGAAGCTTTCAGCCTGAAGATCCTGTGGGATGAGATCGAAAAGGGGTTGCCGAAAGCGGTTCCCCTCGAAATATGGGCCACGGATACAAACCCCGAGGTGCTCGAAAAAGGCCGTGCCGGCATATATTCGAAAAGCAGTTTGAAAAACCTGCCCGTCTCAACCGTGCAAGAGTACTTCACGGTTGTTCCGAACGGATTTCGCATCCAGGAAGGGCTTAGAGGGGGAATTCATTGGATCGAACACGATTTCATCTCCGAAAGCGCCCCCTGCAAGAATTTCGATATCATTTTCCTTCGAAACAATCTGCTCACCTATTACGAACCGCCCACAAAAATACGGGCCTTCATCCAGATCCTGGCGGCATTACGTGCCGGTGGATTTCTCATTATCGGAAACAATGAAGAAATCCCAACCCAAGGGCTTCCGCTGAAGCTTTATTCCGGATACCGGTGTATTTTTAAGAAGCTCTCTTTCCCGTAACGGGCATAGACTGACGGGGAACGCGAAGCGCCGTATGATAGTTGCCGGACTACTCCGGCCGCTCGATTGACTGCATGAAATGAAGCTTTATAATGATTTTATAAGCGGGGAGTGTGTCAAAGCAGGTTTTCTTTCTTCGCATACGCGGCAAGGCCCCCTAAGCCCGAAAAGGAGATTTAGAATGCCTACTTACGAATACCGATGTGAAGCTTGCAAAGAAGAATTTACAATTATAATGACTTTCGCCGAGCGTGAAAGCAGCAAGGTCACCTGCCCCAAGTGCCAAAGCGACAAGGTTGTGCAGCTCATTTCCTCATTTATCGCTAAGACGGCACGGAAAAGCTAGTTTTGCACGTTTTGCAGTAAAAAGCATACATACTGTCGGCAAAACACTTCACTCGAACTCGTTTTTTGCCTCATAAAACGTCTCGCCCGACCGTTTCGACCGTTGGCATGGCTGTTGCTCACCGGCCCTATCATCGATTATGATGAGGATTTCATGCATTTAATGAAAAATCCTTTTTTCAAACGATCTGCGGCAGATATAGCCAACCTGGCGCCGCGCAATGACAAAGATGAAAATTCAACCACTTAGCTGCCGGGCGCAACATTTGTCCCCTTCGGATCGTCGCACGCAACCCGACAGGCAATCCTCGATTTCAGGGAGGTTCTCTATTGTTGGCGCATCGCAAGAAAAGCTTAATCTGTATTTCGCTCTTTTTGATACTGCTTACACCCGCACTTTCGAACGCTGGAGGACAGCCTGAAACGAAATCCCGGGTAACATCCGCCGCCTATAAGTGGCTGACGGATGTTTTAAACAGGAGTGCAGAATCTTTAAAGAAAGAAGCAAAGCAAGCCGCCGATCATACGGCGCAGGTGCGCTCCAGCCTGGCCGAAACGACTGCGAAACTGCAAGAGATGCAAACGAAAATCGCCATCTTGAAAGCCGGGATGGAAGCGGAAACTCTTCCTGCACCCGTAATTGGCGAAATCCTGAACACTTTTTCGGCAAACGAGCAAAGCTTGTCCTCCCGGCTGGACACATTGACCGGCGAGATCAAAGACGCCGAGAAACGCAAGGCGAAACAGGACGCTTCCCGCTCCGCGATTGATGCGCAGATTCAAATCCTGAAAAGCATGAAGCAGTCCGGCGCATGGTCGGACAAAATTCAGTCGGCCTATGACAAATACACACAGGCGTGCACGGCATTTGCCGATGCCTCGGGCGGACTGATAAGCACGCTGACCCAAAAAGAGCGTTTGCTAAACCAGGAAAAAGAGCTGCTTGTCGGAGTGCTGCCGCGGTTGAAAATCCTGCAGCAAGCCTTTATTGACGAACTCCTCCAGCGCAGCAGGACGGAGCCGCTTGGACGGCAACTCGGCGATCTTTTGCGCAGAATATTCGCCCTGCCCGGCCAGGCATGGGTCGGGTTTTCCTGGTGGCTCGATTCCGGGCAAATCCAGGCATTCCTTCTTAAAACATGGGCGCCTCTCATCGGGCTCCTGTTTTTCATCGTTTTCCTGGGATGGGCCACCCGGCGTTTGAAGAACCACCTCGAATTAATGATGGAGCACGTTTATTCGGATACCAGAGAAATCGGCGTCCGTATGCTGATCAGCCTGGCCTGCAGTCTGATCGCCACGGCATATCCCATCGTCTTTATACTGTGGCTTACCACAGCCTATGCCGTTCTGGGGCTGTTCGAAGCCGTCCCTGCGCTCATTTTGCTCTACATCCTGGCAGGCCTGACAGCTCTTGCCGTGTTCATCCGGGTGATAAAGGATCTCTTTTGCAGGACGGGAGCAGAAACGAGCTGCGTTCCTCACATCAAGAGCAACGTTGCGCCGTCTTTTTGCCGCAGCCTGAAAGCCTACGGGGCATATGGAATCATGGGGTTTGTCTTCACCAAAATCCTCGGCCTGGACAGGTTCCCCATACCGTTGAAACTGCTTGTAAACCAAATCTACGGTATCGGCGCGCTTCTGTGGACATGCCTTCTGCTGCGCCCCGGCTACCTGCAAAAAATCATCGACCTCCCGGTCTCGCCGCGATGGACTAAATTACTGCGCTCCTCGTGGACCGCTTTGCTGCTCCTGCCGATCTTCGTGTGCTTTATGGAACTGCTTGGATTTCAGTCGTTTTCGATCTATGCAATTCACGCAGCGGTTTTGACGGAGGCGGTGATTGCCGGCGTAGCGCTGCTCGCGGTGACGGGCAAGGGAATTTTAAAGGAGTTCTTTGAACACGAACATATGCTGCACCAAAGTCTCGGTTCGCTGAATATTCAAGTCAGGCAATTCTACCTTCCGGCCCGCCTGGTTTTTTCGGCACTTTTGATCGCCGGCCTGACAACGGGCCTTCTGTGGGCGTGGGGTGTCGGGATCACGTCCCTGGCGGCTTTGATGGGTCACCTGAGCAAAGGGGTGAATCTGGGCTCCTTGCACCTTAGCCCTCTCAACATTTTGGCCTGCGTATTCATCCTCTACGTGGTATCGCGGGGATCGAGCTTTTGCAAAACAGTTCTGCATCACAGGGTTTTTCCGCGTACCGGCTGGGACTTGGGAATACAATACTCAATCGCGACCCTCATACAGTATATGATCATCATTGCCGGCGTACTGCTGGCAATGAACATTCTGGGGTTTCCGCTGGCCAGTCTCGCGCTGCTTGCCGGGGCCATGGGTCTGGGAGCGGGACTGGGTCTTCAGAACGTCATAGCCAACTTCGTAAGCGGCCTTGTGCTCCTGTTCGAACGGCCGGTCAAGGTGGGGGACATGCTCGTTGTGGACGGGCAGTGGGGAGAGGTAAAGGCCATCAAAATCCGGAGCACGGTTTTCCAGACATTCGACCATTCGGTGCTTATCATCCCCAATTCCGACCTGCTGTCGGCCAAGATAGTCAACTGGACTCATTTTGGCGTCCGTCCCAATCGTCTGACTCTCGAGGTTGGAGTTTCCTACAGTTCGGACGTAAAAATGGTGACCCGGTTGCTCGAGGACATCTGCAGGGCCAATCCGCTGGTGAGCACGGAGCCTGCGCCGCGTATATATTTCCAGGCCTACGGCGACAGCTCCCTACATTTTGTGATTCAGGTGTTCGTCCGTACGCCGAGCGACAGGTTCCAGGCCACCCATGAAATCAATACGGCCATTTTCGAAACTTTTCGGGAAAAGGGGATCGAAATCCCCTTCCCGCAGCGGGACCTGCATATAATAGACGAGCGACAATCCTCAACGAACGGGGAAGCTCAGGTAGAAAAAACTTTTCCCGATGCCGTGCAAATTCGTCTGAGCAAGCCATGAGATAAGATCGGGGCGCGGGCTCGGCATTTTCAAAGGTCCTGCAAGTCAAAGCGATGAGGCCTGAAAATCCCTGGCTTACCAAGCAGGCCGATGCGACATTTTGCCGCGCAAAATACCGCCAAAGTATTCCAGGTCCGTCTCGCCCCTGCCGAAATAGTAAGCGGATGCACCGTCAAACCCGATTGCATCCCGAAAAACATGTGCCTGCACGTAGTATCTCACTGCGTCCAGCATTCTTTGAGTAGTTTTTTCAGGAAGTACCGCAATAGCGCCAATCGAGCCGAAGTCGACCAATTTTTGCGGCATCCGATTGCGGATCAATGCAATATTGGTAAAATTGCGCGCATGGATCTCCTGGAGTCCGCGCACCTTTCCATCGGGGTCGATATATATGAGGACAGGAGCGTCTCGATTCAGTGTCAGCGACTTAGCCCAGGTCGCAATGTTTTCAATGGTGTCAGCCTTGCTTCCGAGCAGTTCATGCGGGACCGAGGGCTGAAGAATGGGGTCCGCCCAATCCTGAGGCAGCTTCGGGAGCCTCTTTACGACCGGATCTGATACTGTGCTGTCTATATATCCATATTTTCTCGAATTTATAATGATGTGACCTCTATATTGAGGAATGGACATAGCTATTGCGGCAGAGGCCCAAACATCGGCATCAGATGGTTCGGGATTTCCATTGGGGTGGTTATGGACCATGTAAACGGCCGTGGCGTCAAGTGCTCTGATGCGTTCCTTAAGGTGTTCGATATATTGGCCGAAGTCATCACCGAGATAGGCCTTCGAGTATCCCGGATGCATGCAGGTGACTCTTTCGTGATCGACGATAATGCCGCGACTGACAAAGACATAGCGGAGTTCCTCGTAGTTTGGATTTCTCCACCCCTGGGCGAGCACCGCAAGGTCGGCATAGTTCTTGACTCTGAGCCCGATTATTTGAACCGGTTTTTTTTCGATCTGCTGGAATTGTTTTCCAATTGTCGCATCGTCCAAGTCAATGGCCGATGCAGGCATACAGTGACAGGATCGGCTTTTTCGGCCGCTTTGTGGTTCAAACCCTTTTTGGGCTTCCCGGCAATTTTCGGCATAGCCGTGCTCAGGCTCACCAGAAACCTCAATTTCGCCTGTATTAAATGGGGCACCGATTAAAGGAGATTTCACCTGGTCCAGTGAGAAGACGGTATATATGTAATCTCCGTTCCCGAGATCGAGTATAACCCCGTCGTTACCGCACGCTTTTGCCTTGTCTATGGCGGCGCCCATCGTAAGGGAATCGGTTGGCGCCGGCTCGAAAGGATTTTCCATCTTCAAAAATGCCGGAACAACCGCCGACTCTCTGCCGGCGAGACGTCCTGCCGCCGTCCGGTCGCTCCTGAACCATATTGCTCCACGTTCGTCTTGACGAAAAATATCGAAACCAATATCTGCGTTGGTGCCATGATAGACCATCCTTGGAACGTCGGAGATGGCTCGGGGATTTTGAAAATAATCCGACTCTCCCGGCTTAAAAACCACCTTGCTCTCCCCGAACCATTTCTTGAATTCGGGGGTATCGATCAGGCCGGCATACTCGCCCTGCCGCTGTACGACCGGCGGCTCTGCTTTGCCCATAAAAGGCCACGCGTACCGATCTTGCGGGCCAGCGGTTTCTTTTCGGTCTGAAACGGCGGTGCTTACAACTGCTGCGACAGGCTCACCGCTATTTTTGAATTTTTCGGCAATGCCGGCTGGCGCCCTGATATCGCTATTCCGACTCGAAATAAAAAGTCCGCTCGCAATGATTATCTCACCCTTTGCGAAAGCCGCCTCTTTTAGCTGCCGCTCCCTATCCGGCAGCCACCCCAAAAGCCGATCGTCTCGGGCGGGAATGCCCAAGGGGCCTTTAACGCCGGATTTCCGATAGAGATTCATTACAGAATCGGGACCTATGGCCCAATTTTCGTCTGAAAATTGCGCCTGCTGCGAGTGATCGGTTGCGGTTGTTGAAATCCTCGGAGCGAGAAGCCGCGCCGCATCTAGCAGGACCATTTTCGCCGCGTTCCTGATGGCGTTTATTGCGGCGCGGCTCAGGCCGGGAGCGGCAAGGGCGCCGGCGAAGTTTCTCATCGCTTGTGCTAAGGCGGGTATTTGCATGACATCTTCCGATCTGCGGTTAAGGAGCGGATCAGCCAATAAGAGCTTAAATAAGAATATTTATAATATGGCTATTTAAATAGTAACTTTATTACACGTCCGCGGGGTTTTCCTTCAACCTCATTTTAATGCGGGGCCGCTTCGCCAAGCTTGGTCAAGAAAACATCGAGCGATAAAAATATATTGGAGTAACACAAACGAGAACCCGAGGCTCTTCGGGGCAAGCAGCCGCGGCATTGATGCAGATGCTCCCGGTCCTTGCCGGGGCATCGGCAGCGGGCATCCCCCAAAAACGTTTTGCCTTGCGATCACATCGCGCTCGCCAAGCGAAGCGACATGCGGCCTTCCTGATGAATCAGGCGTAAAACGCAAAAAAGAGCGGCGCCGAATCAATCTTTGGCCCGCAAGGAAGAGCACCGGGTTCGGGGGTTGATGGATATGATATTATTACAACAAATAGCGGAAGTAAAGGAATTTTTATTTAAGCTCTTATGCGTCTTCACTTTTGTTTCGTTTTGCCCCTATTTGTCGAGCCTTTTCCTCACACCCAGTTGGGATTAAAGATCGGGCGGCGATAAACCCCGCCCCTTCCGTAGATGCCCTCGCGCAACATCCATCTTTAACGCGACCTGGTATCAGTGCTCTTTGCGGCTCTCTTACGAAAGGTTCTTGTTGGGCCGCGCTGCGCTTAGCCCAACCTACGGCTCGGTCCTACGCGAGCTTTTCATTGTTTCAGGATGTCCCCATGGGGACGCCGGTTACTGCTTCGAAAACTTTTCCCACGCGAAGCCGCGAAGACGCGAAAGCAATACTCTTACGCAAAGACCGGTCATCAACGCGACATGAAGAACCGCGGACAACGTGGTGCTTTTCATGGTTTTCGGGTGCTGCAGCGGCAGATGAGGAGATGAGGTGGGTTTAAGGACGCGTAGCGGCCCTGCAACTGGCAATCTCAACAATGAATACAAAAGGGAGATTTCAACGAAATCAAGAATAACCTCAACATGCTGATCGACGCCATGGCCCGGGTAACAAACACCGCTGAAGAAATAGCTTCGGGAAACCTGACGGTAAAAGTGATGGAGCGTTCCGGCCAGGACAAGCTGATGTCTGGATGTAGATAGAGTCTTTTCCGTGGAAGAACTTGAAATGACGATGCCCGAAGCCGCGCAGGAACCGGCCGCCGCATCATAAGGTATAGCGACGAAAAGGGGCCCTCTGTCGAGGGCCCCTTTTGTCACAACAAAGGAGATTTCACTTTATAGCTTTTCTATCTTGACGGCGCAGGCCTTATATTCGGCAGTCCACGTAACCGGGTCGAAAACCGCATTGGTCAGCCAATTCGCGCAGCCTTCCCGGAAATGAAACGCCATCCAGACCATTCCCGCCGGCACCTCATGAGTCACA
>JAJYTC010000175.1 GCA_021793275.1 Deltaproteobacteria bacterium
CGGGGGGCGACTATAGCTCTCTAAAGGGAAAAATATGGACATCCCGTTTCAATCCACGCCCCCGCGCGGGGGGCGACTCCCCATTCTTACCGCCTTCTCGGCGAGTTCACAGTTTCAATCCACGCCCCCGCGCGGGGGGCGACCGTCGGCCCCTAACCATCTGCCGACAAAAGATTTTCAGGCCCATTCCCGCGAAGGGCCTGACTTGCTCCTTCAATCTGTTCGGTTTTCAAAGACCCCGGCTCCCCAATATCCTGGAACCACAAGCTAAATAGCAATCGCGAACCCCATCCCCCTCCAAAAGCCCGCAACACCACGCTCCGTAAGGCATACGGCCAAAACACCCAAATGCGAGCTCTAGGTTCGCGCCCTCTCAGATAACGAAAGGCTCGTCCGGATCGTAAGGCTTGTTTGCCCCCACGTGTTCCACCCTGCGCCTCCAGTTGGAGCCGAGAAAGTAAAACCTCACGCTGTCCTGGTCGGGGTCGATTTCCTTGATCAGCCTGGCGCGCAGGAATGTCCATTTGGCCGGATCGACGGAGCATTCGAAAACCGAGTACTGCACCCTCTGCCCGTAGTCCTTGCAGACCTTTGCGACACGCCGGAGCCGCCCGGGCCCGCCGGGGTCCGTAGTCGATACGTCGTAGCTTACCACCACCATCATGGCTTACCGCCCCTCTGCGCCTCTAGTCCTTATTTCCAGATAAACGGAGGATATCCGTCCAAGTCGCCACGGAGCGCCCTTGCAAGCAGGAGCGCCTGGATATGAAAGAGCATCCCGACGTTCACCTTCTCATCGAGAAAGGGGTGGACGATTTCCTCCTGCTTTCGGTTCTGATAGGAGACGAGCACCTCCTTCCGGGTCTCATCCGACATCGTAACCGCGCCCGAGTCGCTTTTCTTGAATCCGCTTCCGCGGACTTTCTTAAGGTTGATAAGGGAGAGCACGAGCCTGTCAGCAAGAAACGGCCGGAACTCTTCCATCACGTCGAGGGCAAGTCCTGGCCGGCCCGGCCGGTCTCTGTGGAGAAAACCGACGGCGGGATCGAGACCGACGGACTCCAGCGCGGAACGAACGTCATGCATCACCAGCGTGTAGACAAAAGAAAGCAGAGCGTTGACATTATCCAGCGGAGGGCGCCTGTTTCTCTCCTCGAACGTGAAATCTTCCTTCTGGGCGGTAATGAGTTCGTTGTAAACGCCGAAATAGAGATTAGCCGCGTTCCCTTCGACTCCGCGCAGAGAATCGAGGTCCGACTCCCTGCCCAGCCGCTCCAAACAGAGGCTCACTCCCGAAGACGCCTCTCTGATCGCCTGGACATTCACTTTGTCCGCATGGTCCCTCAAGGCCCTCTGGAGTACGGTCCGGCAGTTGGCAAGCTTCCCGGCGAGCACGTTTGCGGCCATACTCACCGTCGTTTTCGGATCGTCAGCTTTCCTATACTGTTCGCGCCGAAGGAGTACGTTCCCCGAAACCGGCCCCTGGACTCTCGCCAGAAACCTGCCGTGCTCGGTAAGAAAGCTCACGGCCACGCCCCTTTCGGCGCAAAAACCCAGAAGAAACGGGCTGCAAAGCACGTTTCCAAAGCATACGACACCGCCGATCAGGTGGATCGGCATGCGAAGCCTGACCTCGTTTTCCACCTTGACCACGACGGTCTCACCCTCTTTGCTGAGGTAAGCGCCCTGGGTAGTGACGAAAAGCGTGTTCAGGTGCTTTTTCATCGCTCTCCTTCTTCAAGCATTCGGTCCAGGTAGCCCGCAACGGAGACTCTTTTGCGAATCGCCTGCGGAAGGCACAAGTCAACGAGAGAACAGCTCTTGCACTTTTTGGTGTAATCCGGTTTGGGCGTTACGCCGGATTCGATGAGTTCATGCAGCCGAGCCGCCGCTTTTTCGGTTTTTCTCCGCAAAGGCCCGTCGAAATCGACCTCCAGCCGACGCCGAGTTCTGCCGTAAAATATCGCACCCGAATCAACCCGCACCCCGAGCATTTCCTCCAGGCAAAGGGCCTGGGCGCACAACTGCACCATGTCGCTTTCATCGGGTTTCGGCTTTCCGCGTTTATGCTCGACCGGAAAAGGCCGCCATATGCCGCCGGCCTCCCGGTGAAACTCGACAACGTCTGCCTTTCCGACCAGCCCCAGCCTGAGCGACCGCAAGGACAAGTCCCGCGCCGTCTTCACTTCGCCCCGCGACTCCTCGCCGGCCTCGTGCACCCGCTCGTGCATGACCCTGCCCTCAGCGGTAAAGCGGTTTTCGTCCCACGCCTGCTCGATGTGGATCAAAGCGCACTGCCGCTCGCAAAACACAAGGTGCTGCAGCGCCGACAGGGGAAGAAGGTCGTCTTCGGTATAGTTCATGGCTTCCTGCTGCTATTGCGCATCTGCTGACGCGCCTGGTAGAGCTTTTCAGTGAAACCGCCCTCGTTTAGGAACCGCTGCTCAAGAGCGCGAAGTTGCTGGTCGAGCAGGTAATTCGCCTGGTGGACCAGGCAGATGATGGTGTTTGCCGCCACCTCCGCGCTGGCCGGCGCCTCGATATATGTCCTATATGTCAAATACGACCTATTTTTTTCATAACACAATCCCCGAACCATCCGTGCCTGCGGATGGTCCTTGCCCCAGGGCGGCAAACCGTGCTGCCGCAGGTAGTCCTGAAAGTCCAGAAGCAGCTCCTCCAAACTCGCCCGAGCCACCCCCACGAGCTTCAGTTCCGTTTTCCTGGACGTTCCTGAAGCCATACTCCCCTCGGCGATATTCTGCTTTCCGCTCCTTGCCGCCTGTATCATTTGGTCGTTAGTGCGCGAGCGCGGATCGAGAAACCGGCCGCAGAACACCACCGTCCCGTCGTGGATAATCTCCGTCATCTGGTAAGATCTCAGATCGTTGTATCCGCCGTGTGGAGGAATGATCTGGGGAGTCGTGTCTCCCTTGCCCACTCTATTTTCCAGAGAACCCTCTTTATCAAGCCCCTTCGTCATGCCTCACCCCTCTTCGGAATTCGTGCCGCGCGAAGCTTCGAAAATTGGTCATATGGGTCTTATACGTCCTCTTTCTTGACAGAACTCTCATGCCCAAACGGGAAACGCCGCTAAATGAAGAACAACGGAGAACTCATTAAACCTTCTCGTCTATCGCCACTCCCTCCGGCAAGGCCGATTCATCCAGCTTTACCACAAAATCGTCAAACGCTCTTGCCACCCCGGCGGCCCCGTTTACGCGCTCCACCTTCACCAGGTCAAATAACTTGTGAGCCGGGGCATTCCCAAGGACCGAATCATGCTTGAAAACATAAAGTCCTCGGGAGTTCATCTTGCCGCGAGCCGCCGAGTGGTCGTGATCGAACATATTTACGAGGGCATCCCACAGGAGCTTCAGATCATCCTCCGAGAAGCCGGTTTGTTCAGCAAGCTTAGCGGAAATGTAGCCCTCCGCGCGGTAGAGCGCATACGGCACGATGTGCTTTCTTCCGATCGTGCGCTCCTTTTCCGCATCACGCTCATTGGTTACGGCCATCCGGGTGATCGATACCTCGATCGGGAGAATCGGCTCGACGCTCCTTGCGAAGTTGATCTGTACGGGACCTCGCACTTGTCCGCAGTTGACCTCCGTAGTCATAACGGCCCCGAAAGTGCGGATATCGAAAAAGTTGTCGCACATCCAGCGGGTGATCCTGCGAGCATCCTCCTCCTTTTTGGGAAGTTTCTTCGCGGCAGGGCGCTCGATCGTCGGGTTGTTTAAATATGCTCGCTCATTTTCATTGTTGAGCACCGCCTTTTCCTTCACATAAATCTCGTATGGCGGTGTCCCTCCCTTTGCCAGTTCCGCAAAGTTCCTGATTTTTCGTTTGATGCAGACATCGGTTACCAGGCCGTGATTCGTCTCAGGATCCACCCGGGGCATGTTTCCAGCGTCGGGGTCCCCGTTGGGGTTTCCGTTTTCAACGTCGAAAAGGTACACGAACTCATAACGGTTCTTTATACTCTCGGACATGGCTTACTCCTCCTGTTTTCTGTCACTGTCCTTCGTGAACAGGTCTCTTCGCTGATGGTAGTACCCAATCGAAAAAAGCCCTTGATCGGTAGGCTCCAGAAATGCCGGAATCGGCTTGGCGTCCAGTGCGGTCACTATCTCTTCGATGTTTCTGTCGAGATACACGTAATAGCCTTTGGTCTCCTCGTCCCTGCGAAGCTTGGACAGATGCTTTTGCGAAAGGCTCAAAAGGGCGGGAAAGATGCTGCGTGGAGTAGCCGAAGCCGATCCGAAGTATTTGTCCCGGATTGTCGAATTAATCCCCTTGTTGGCCCTTTCCTGGGCCAGTTCGAGAACGGCAAAAAGCCGCCCAAGCCTGTAGCCGATGTTCGTGTTGTTCTTATCAAGACTCACGGCAACCTCCATTCCATGGTTTCGCACGAGGACGGCCTTGATTAAGCCCGCCCTCAGCCTGTTTACGTTATGGTCAGCCCGGATACGCACGAGAAGAGATGAGAGAAGGTTGGGCGGATAAAGTTCACCGGAGAGAACGGCCCGAATGAATGCCCCTGCGAGCAGCGGAGATATATTCTCGCTTTTGTTTAAAGCGGCGGTCTCGCGAAGAAGACGCCACACAGGCGGGTGAAGAAATTCTGGTTCGTCTTTGAAACCTTGAATAATCTGGATCTGGCTCAAATGGAGATAGATATGGCGTACGATCTCTTCGACCGTGCTCACGAGCCAGAAACGAACAGAGAGCCGGGATGCATTCGGCGAAAGGCCAAGGACGTAAAAGGGCGTGTCCGGCGCGGTTATCGCATCCTGGACGCGCCCCGTCCTGGCGGCTTCCAGGATTGTACGAACATACAGGTCCGTACTCGAATCTTCCGGCTCCAGCGCACCGTCACCCGATGACGGTGCGATCAGTTCGGAAAAAATATCCTCTACCTCCGCCTTTCGTTCGGCCCAGAAAACCATGGTGCAGTCGCCTACGCGAATCTTCTGCCTGCTCTCATTCCTTAGAAGCCAGTTTAAAGCCGTCGTGTAGGAGAAAGCAGCCTTCTCGCCTATGGGTGCATTGTGATTCTGATCTTTGCCGTAAGATTTGAAGGCATCCAGATTAAAGGACACCAGAGCGGCGCCGGATGACTGGGCGCCGAAAACACCCTTTATAGCCGGATGAAGCGTGGCAATAGGGCCGTCCTGCCCTGAAACGAGGCAGACGCCCCTGGGACTATCGTTTTTGCGATGGCAATACCGGAGCCACGCCTCGCGAACCTTGGGCCTTTCATGGACATAGCGTTCCGTATCGTCATCGAGAAGCCGAAACACCACGTTCTGTCCCGACAGTTCCTCCCAGTACCGAAGGCTCGTCGCATCCAGAGGGTTCCACTTGTCCAGGAAGCGCAAAACGGCAACCATTCCGATATCGTCGATCCCGTCGCCAACGAGGTGCTGCAGTTTTTTAAACGCCGAGAAAGTATCAGCGGATCGCTCGGGCTTTCCCTTAGGGTCGTTTCCAAGAACATATCCGGTGTTGTCCCAGAGAAAATTTGCGGCAACCCCACAAGTCCTCTTCACAGGCTCCGGCACGACCAGTTCCTGAGGGATGCGTTTTTTCCCCTCCTGCCTGCACAGCGTTTGAGGGGCAAGTACAAGCTCGCCTTCGCGATTGATCACGAGGCAGAAATGAATCTTCTGCCGTCCAAAGCCAAGCAGCGGTATGCCCGGCTCACCTGACTCGGCCAGGCGGTCATAATAGCCGTCGAGCGCACTGAGGATCATGACCGCACCTCCCGCGATTCGAAAGGCGGCACTTCAATGACGCCCTTTCGCATTCTGGCCCTGAAGAATCTGGGCTGCATTCCGTTTTTGAAATCGATATCGTGAAGCATCCAACCAAGGTCGCCGCTTAGGTCCGAAGCAGGCGCTTCGCCTTCGACAAGCTCGAAAAAAGCCGGAAACTCGCGGCATCCCAGATAGGGCCGGTGGAAACACTGCCCCGCTCTGGCCCGCCGTGTGAATATCTCCTTGTGCTTGCCAGTGTTCGTCTCTGAAGAGTCAAGCACCTCGACTCGCCCCTCTATCACATACTCTACATCCCTTAGAATAAGCGCCGCCCGTTGTTGGCGGTCGTCCTCGATGAATACGCCGAGCTTTCCCTTCCCGGCATTCATCACCCTTTTTGCGTTTGCAGCCGAGACTTTGCTCTCGATTTCATTACGGCGGATATTGGTGAACCGGATAGGCTTTAGTACCCGTATACGTTCGATTATCCAACGGATCTCGGGTTTCCAGTAGACCGCTTCGAGGATGCCACGAGCGGCGGACGGGGTCATCACATCATAGGAACCGCGTTCAACCTTAAATTCCGGGCGGGAAAAACAGGCGTAGTCCCCCCATACCCTAAGCTTGACGCCATGCGCCATAAACCCTCCTTTCTGGAAAAGGGGCGAAGAGAGGATGGGTCACTATCTGCCGCCTTGAAACTGTCAGCCGGCCACAAAAAATGTCAATCCGACCATCTCAAGCCCCAAAATCCCTAAATAATCATCGACTCGGCCTCGATGGGACACTCTTCCCATACGTTTAGGCCGATCTCCCGATCATAGAATCGTTCCAAACCCTGATCGGTCAGGGCCGGGTAAACTTCACCCGCCGTCATGCTGACAGCACCCTCCCGCTTTAGCCTTGATAAAGCCCCGTAGGGCGCCTGTACAACATAGCGCTGCAACTTCCTCAGGATAGTGCCGGGGAACTCTGAGTACTGAAGCTCTCGGATCAGCTTGCGGGCCTTTTCGTCAAAAGGTATGAGCAGCGACTCTCCAGATTCGCGTATGATCTCGAAGTCATCGGCCACCGAGCGAAACGGAAAAAAGAACTCGCGCCATGACTCCTGGAAACGGGAGATGATTTGTTTCTCGTCGAGCAGGTCTCCGTATTTCCAGTAGAGCATTCGGAAATAATCATCGATCGCATCCAGGCAGAGCGGGTCGACATGCTTTAGCATGATCTCAGCCGCAGTCTCCGCAGGAGGCCGGAAATCATGAGGAAGATTCCCTCCGGCCATCTTGAAAATGATGAAACGGCCGGACTTGAGCTTACCCTCGCGATTACACCGTCCAGCAGCCTGCGCGATGGAATCGATGCCGGCAACCGCGCGGAGCACCACCGGGAAATCAATATCCACGCCCGCTTCGATCAACCGGGTACTCACCAGGCGGCAAACACTCCCGTCACGCAGCCTGTCTTTTATCTCGTCAAGCTTTTGAGCGCGGTGTTCAGCACACATCAGCGCGCTCAGGTGGAAGACACCTTCTCTTTCTGCCACCTCTTTAAAAAGTTCCCATGCCTCCCTTCGGGTGTTAACGATACAAAGTGCCTCCGCGCTCTCCACAAGAAGAGAAGCCAGCCCCGGCAAGTCCAATTCTCCACCATTTTCAACCCTCACACGCCGGAACACCTCATAAAGCGCTCTCGGATTTTCCACAATTTCTCTGATCGGGGCCTCGATGCCCAGTCTAAATCCTTCCGTCTTCCTGAGGGACGGCTGCGTAGCCGTACAGAGGACGATAGAGCTCCCGTAATTTGCGGCAAGCTCCTCTATCGCCCGTACACACGGAACGAGAAAGCGGGTCGGTAGCATCTGGGCCTCGTCCAGAATAATGACGCTCCTCGCCAGGTTATGGAGTTTTCTGCACCGCGATGGCTTCGCTGCAAAGATCGACTCAAAGAACTGTACACCAGTGGTTACTACAATGGGCGCGTCCCAGTTCTCGGAGGCAAGTTCGAACCTGCGTGCGAACTCCTGACCTTCAGACCCGCCGCCGTATCGCTTCCCGGCATCGAAGGCACTGTGGTGCTCGACCACCGCATCATCCCCAAGAAAGGATCTGAAAACATCCGCATTCTGCTCGATGATGCTCGTAAACGGAATAACGTAGATGATGCGCTTCAGACCCTTCCGGAGAGCGTGCTCCAGCGCAAAGGCCAGCGAGGATATAGTCTTGCCGCCCCCCGTCGGAACAGTGAGGGAAAAAAGACCTGCGGGTTCCTCGGCCATCCTTAGGCACGCCCGGAGTATTTCGCCCCGATGCGAGTTTATCAGAGTAGGATCTGTGTTTTTGAACTTCCGCCCTAGCCCTTCAAAAAACTTGACGCTGAGGTCCGAAATCTCCGGAAACACCGACCGCCGGGAAGCCTTTTCCGGATCGAGGAATTTCTCGGTATCCAGAAAATCGGCATCGGCGAGGCAGGAAAAAATCATCCTGGTAAAAAATGCCAACTGGAGGCCTGCCCTTTTCTCGTCGAGCTTGAACGGCGGAAGCAATTTAGGTGAAACGGGCAGGGGCGACAGAAAAGAACTGTCGGCAATCTCGGGAACACTCTTGCGAAGCCTCGCTGCAAGGCACGAGTCCTCCTCTGAAAGGCCATCAGGAAGCCCGCCATGATGGCCGGCGATACATGCAGCAAGAAGCGTCCCGAGCTTCAATTCGCGAGAAACCTGTTGCGCACCCGCCGTAGAATGGTCGACTCGCTGCGGGTTGCCGCGCAAACGCGACAGGTACTCTAATGTTGCCTTACCAAAGTCGTGACGATACCCAGCCGCATAACCCCAATCGCCCGCCCCGAAGTCCGAGGCAAAAATCCGCGCAAGATTTGCCACCTGCTCCAGATGTTCCGAAAGGGTCTGCCACTTATCTTCACCAAAATCTTCCCGACTGTGAGCGTAAAAAAGCATCCTCGCATCCCCATTGCCCAAACTCGGACCCGCCGGCTAAAACCTGATCCCGCACGATGGCTGTGAAAAGATGTCTCTAAAAAGCCGCCTCCATGATGTCATTTGTGACTTGGCCGACAGGTCCGCCAAACAAGATTAAACCGCGCCGGGGCCAGTCCCCATGGACGCGTCGACAGAGGCATAACAGGCCCCCGGCTGGCGGCCGCTAAAATGCTGCTTATCAAATCCAGAAGACTTAAAGATATGAAACGTGAGACTGACAAGTGGTTCGGATTCAAAATCCAATCTATCACTATCAGTCAAGGAATCAAATCAAATCTCTCCCTCCATTCACCCGTTCACCTACTCACCCTTTCACCCACTCACCGCCCCCTACTTTTGCCTTTTGTGGTTTCCCTTTCTATTGCCGCTTCTCGTTTCCGTTTCTGATTGCCGCTTTGCGGCTTGAAAAACCTTCATGGTATAAACCTTGTCAATCCAAGTGGAATCGAGAGACAGGCCTATCGCCTGACCAAGATCGCTTTTCTCGGTAGCGCCGTTCT
>JAJYTC010000017.1 GCA_021793275.1 Deltaproteobacteria bacterium
GCATGCGGCTGAAGAATTCCCTCGTTTCCGCAAAATTATGAAATACGACGCTAAGTGATACAAACTCCCTGTTATGCCTATCCAGGCCGCCGGTTACTTGCAGTATCAGGACATCATCCGGCATGCTCGACAGCACGCCGAGCAGGTCGCGAATGCTGCTGTCTAAAATCTGAATATGGAGCACCAGGGGGTGGCGCCAAGGAACGGCGAGATCCCAGTTGACCAGGAGCATTTGCTGCATCAGAAGGGAGTGTCTTTCATGAAGGTCGCGGCAGTCCCGGTGGTGAAAAGTCACCCCCCTTTCACTAAGGGTTGCGAGAACATGGTCCTGACCGGGCAAAGGATTGCAGCAGCGCGCAAATTTGAAGACTGCCTTGTCCAGACCTGAGACTGTAAGAGTGTTTCGACCCTGCCCTTCCGCGCTTTCCTGTTTCCTGGCCTCATCGGCCCTATGACTTTCCAGATAATAGAGCACAGCCTGAGGAGAAACAAGATCCTGACCTATCTTCAGGTATAATTCCTGGAGGTCTTTTACGTTTAAAACCTCGAGGATCAGCCGCATGCTTTCTCCCTCCAGCACAGAGGCGGAGAACTTATGTCGCGCTATCTCCTGGAGCAGAATGTCCATGCCCGCCTGCCGGGCGAACATCAGCCGTTTTTGATGCAGCCGTCTGTTGATGGCGGTGCGTGCCTTAGGGGTTTTGCACAGCGCCTCCAGTTCGGTATCCACATCCATCTGTTCCGAAGACGTGAGGATTTCAACCGTATCGCCGTCTTTCAACTGCCCCGTGATCGGCGTCCATGCGCCGTTGACCAGGGCGCCCTCGCAACTGTCGCCAATCTCGGAGTGGATGCGATAAGCGAAATCGAGCACTATGCTGGATTTGGGAAGGTAGTAAATGTCTCCCGCCGGGCTGTAAGTATAGATTTCTTCGGATTCCGAAAGCCGAATCAGGTCTTTTCGATGCGTTGCGGCGCCCTCGTATTCGCCAATATAGCGCAGCAACTCGCTTATCTCCTGCCAGTGCTCGTTTGAAAGCCCCTCCTGGGACTCCCAGGCCCTCAGGGCGCCTCCACCGGCCAAATTCTCCATCTCCAGGTTCCGGATCTTGATCAGATAATTGTTTCCGCTCAAATGGACCCTGGTGTGCAGGCTCCGGTATCCATTAGCCTTCGGGTTGGCTATAAAATCGCGAAGACTCTTGGGAATCGCTACAAGGTTGTTGTTCACCAACCCGAGCACTTTGTAGCAATCGGTTATCTCATCGCTGTGAAGGACAACGGCGAAGTCAACGAAATTCTCCGGGAAAGCCGGGTCGAGGCTCCGTTTGAGGGGGTTGTAATAGCTGCCCAGCCCCTTGGCGCGCGAGCGGATATCGGCTGGGACGCCGCAATCGGAAAGGATTTTCGAAAGGGATGCCTCGAGGCTGGCAACGGCCGGCGAGTTGCGCAACTCCTGCATCAAGTGCAGGATTTTCTTGCTTTTTTTTGGATAAAGAAAGGTGAGCGCGTGGTGGTAGAGTTCTCTTTTGAGCGGGTAGAGGTTGAGGCGAGCCGCGATCGGGGCGTAGACGTCGACCGTCTCCTGGGCGATGCGCTGCCGCTTGGTCAAAGGCAGATAATGGAGCGTCCTCAGGTTATGGAGCCGGTCGGCCAGCTTTATGAGGAGCACCCCGAGTCTTCGGCTTGCGCTGATAAAGATCTTGCTGTGCGTCAGGTCCTTTAACGAAGCCCTGTCCAGATGGAACCTGGCCAGTTTCGTGCAACCGTCCACCAGTTCGGAGACCCCGGCGCCAAAGCGCGCTTCAATGTCTTCGACCGCCATCCATGGAACGTCCTCGACGACGTCGTGCAGCAGGGCGCCGGCAAGAAGCACCGGGTCTTTGAAGCGCATCTCCCGGACCATGATTTCGGCCACAGCACAAGGGTGACTTATGTAAGGCGCCCCTGATTTTCTGCGCTGCCCCTCATGCAATTCGGACGCAAAATCGAGAGCTTTGAAAAAAAGGGCATTACCGTCCCCCGATGGACCAAGGCTTTTTTCCATCCGCTCACGGAACTCGGCGAGATTGAAAAAATGCGTCTGCTCGGCTGTCACCGGAAATACTGGACCCGAATTTTCGCAAAGTTCGATCTCAGCCATTTTATCCGCTCTTGAATTCGATCTCCCGGCGCCGCTCGGCAGGCCGGCATTGCGGACATCCGCAGGGAAATTAAGACACCTTCTTATTATTTACCCTGAATTGTATCAAAATAATAGGGGAAATTCATCCGCGAACGGGCATAGCGGGGAGTCGGAGGGTCGGTGAGTGGGTGAGTGGGCGGTTTCGTCGAACACATATGGATGGTTCGGCTTCTCTCATCGAACGCACCGGCATGGCTGATCAAGCGGCACAGATAAAATCCTGCAGCTCCCTGTAGCCGTGCTCGCTCAAATGCCGGCGGATCAAGGTGCGTGCGCCTGCTAAACCTACGGCTGTGATGACGAAGACCTCGCGTGGACGCGGCAGACCATTTTGCGCCAACACCGGCGCCCCTCGCTTCACTCTGCCGATTTTGCGAGGGTCGACATCTATGACGGCGGCAATCTCGAGTCCCGCCAGCTGAAGGTGCTTGAGTAACCGGGAGCCTGTTTTCCCGGCGCCCCACAAATAAATCGGACGCCGCAGACCTTGCAGTTGGCACGAAAGGTAGTGGGCTTTTGCGCGCAGGAAGTTGTCCACACTGTAACGCGCATCGGCAAAGGTCAAACGGCTTTCGGAATGACGCCAGGCCAGGACGGTGTGCGATAGCTTGGCGAACCTGCCTCCGCGAAGATAATAGCGCAGCCAGAGATCGTAATCTTCCGCCCACCCGTGCTCGCGGTACCCGCCGATGGCCAGGAGCTCATGCCGGCGCACGACCACGCTGGGGTGAGCGAAGGGGGATTCGACAAAGATGTTTTTTACGATATCCTCATGGGAGTACATCCCGTTCAACCACTGCTGGTAACGCCACATGCCTCCACGCACCTCAGGCCGGGGAAACATGGCGATACGCGATGAGCAAACGCTTACCTCGGAGTTCGCTTCCATGTACGCTGTCTGAAGCTCCAATCGCCGAGGGTGGCAGAGATCATCTCCGTCCATTCGTGCAATCAGGGGCGCCGAACAATGCTCGATTCCGGTATTGAGCGCTGCGATGATGCCACGGTTTTCAGTGCGATGAACCCGCAGCCGGTCATCAGTTCGGGCCAGGTCATGCACGATATTTCCAGTCGCATCGATCGAGCCGTCATCAACGATGATGCACTCAAAGTCTGCGAGCGTCTGGGACAGAATGCTTTGCACCGCACTGCGTATGGTCCCCTCAACGTTATAGACCGGGAGCAGGACGGAAATAGCCGGAGTTTTCATGATCGCAGCCCGCCAAGGAGGAAGCAAGATGCCGGAACGTCGCTTCAGCAACTATTCAGGCTGCTTCCCGCCTCGGTCTGAAGTCCGGGAAGTTCCGGCATCCGACTATAGCTCTTCTGTGCAGCGGCCAAAAGTTTGCAATATGCCGCTCTCCAACTTCTACTCGAGATCGATCTCTTTGGCAACGGGAACATCATAGACCGTAACGAGGGGTGAACCAAAGCTCTTAAGGACCTGGACTCAAAGTCGACGCAATGATAGACTGTTGCGAGCTACTGAGTGTTTCATCACAGAGAACCGGGTGCAACATTTTTGGCTCGGCGATATCGAAGGGTAGCCTCGAAATTGGCTTCAGACGTTGACTGCGGCCGGTCCGGTGCGGTATACTCAATTTAATTTACGGTGCTGTAACAGTCGTTTATACGCTCTTATTCTTAAGGACTCAGATTAGTGATCCCGACCTTCCACAAAATTGAACGTTCCTGCCCGCGCTCGATCGAATCGAACCGGACAATGCATGGAAATCCACCCTGATTGAAAAGACCTCGCTACCTTAACGGTTTACCGTCCGCCTGAAGGCGTCTGCCTGCCCGCCGGCCCTCCAAAACCTTCGGATAGATACGCAGTCATGGGCCATAACGGAGTTACGGGCGGAAATCATCGATTTTGGTGCGAAGCCCTGCGGCATTCATGTCCATAAAGAAAAGCGCGCACTGCTACTTTAAGAGGAAGCTCAAGTGCATCAACCCTATGAGAGAGAAATCAAACGGCGCAGGACCTTCGGGATCATCAGTCATCCCGACGCCGGCAAGACTACGTTGACGGAGAAACTGCTGCTATTCGGCGGGGCAATCCAAACGGCCGGGGCCGTCAAGGCGCGCAGGGCCGCCCGTCACGCCACCAGCGACTGGATGGCCATCGAGAGGGAACGCGGGATTTCCGTCACCACATCGGTTATGAAGTTCAACTACCGCGATTTCGAAATGAACCTTCTCGACACACCGGGGCACCAGGATTTTTCGGAAGACACCTACCGGGTGCTCACTGCGGTCGACAGCGCTCTCATGGTCATCGACAGCGGCAAAGGCGTCGAGTCCCAAACCGAGAAGCTGATGGAAGTCTGCCGGATGCGCAACACCCCCATCATCACCTTCATAAACAAGCTGGACCGGGAAGGCATGGCGCCCCTGGATATCTTGAGCGAGATAGAAGACAAGCTCCAGATCGAGTGTACGCCGCTCTCGTGGCCGATCGGCATGGGCAAAAACTTCAAAGGAGTCTACAATCTCTACCGCAGGCAACTCCATCTTTTCACACCCGGACAGGAAACCAGAAAACAGGATGGAGTTCTGATCAGGAGTCTGGACGACCCGGAGCTCGACAGGCTTTTGGGCCGGCAGGCCGACGATCTGCGCTCTGATGTGGAACTGCTCGAAGGGGCTGCCAATCCTTTCGAGTTGGATCACTATCTCAGGGGAAACCAGTCGCCTGTTTTCTTCGGCAGTGCTCTCAACAATTTCGGAGTAAGGGAGCTGCTCGACGCCATCATTGAAATGGCGCCACACCCTGGGGTTAGGCCCACTGCCACCAGGGACGTCTGTCCCTTTGAGAACTCTTTTTCCGGATTTGTTTTCAAGATTCAGGCAAACATGGACCCGGCCCACCGCGACCGTATCGCCTTCCTGAGGATCTGTTCGGGAAAGTTCACCAGGGGAATGAAGGTCATTCACCATCGGCTCGGGAAGGAAATCACCCTGGCCAACGCCACCATCTTCATGGCCCAGGACAGGACCAACGTCGAGGAGGCCCATGCAGGGGACATCATCGGCGTCTACAATCACGGAACCATCAAGATCGGAGACACCTTCACGGAAAAGGAGGCCCTGCACTTCACAGGCATTCCAAACTTCGCACCCGAGCATTTCCGGCGCGTAATCCTGAAGAACCCGTTCAAGGTAAAGCAACTCCAGAAGGGCTTAACCCAGCTCGCAGAAGAGGGCGCCGTACAGTTTTTCCGCCCGCTAAGGGGCTCGGATTACATCCTGGGGGCCGTGGGGGTCTTGCAGTTCGACGTGACCATTGCAAGGCTCAAGGCCGAATACGGTGTGGATGCCGCCTATGAGCCCATAGGCTTTTCGGCGGCGCGCTGGATTTGCTGCGAGGACAAGAAGAAGCTCGAAGAATTCGAAAGTAAACACCTAGCCAATCTGGCCCATGATTCGGAGGGGCATTTGACCTATCTTGCCCCCACCGTATGGCGCCTGGATTTTGTTATGGAGGACTGGCCGGCTGTTTCTTTCAAAAAGACCCGAGAGCACAACTGAAACGCAACTTTGTATTACAGGTCGCTATTTGAGATTACCTCCTTCGCCATATCCTCAATGAAGGAACGATACCTCCGCGCAACGGCGGGATCGAGAAGAGACAGGATGCGGACGGCAAAGACAGCCGCATTGTAGGCGCCGCCTTTTCCAATGGACATGGTGGCAACGGGAACGCCCGGAGGCATCTGCACGGTTGACAGAAGCGAATCCATTCCTTTGAGCGGGGAAGAATCGATCGGCACCCCGATAACAGGCAGGGTGGTCCGGGCAGCGGATACGCCCGCCAGGTGGGCGGCCCAGCCTGCCCCGGCTATAAGCACCTTGACCCCGCGCTCCTCGAGCTCCATCACGTATTCGGCGGTTTGGTCGGGGGTCCTGTGGGCCGAGAGGATTTTCATCTCATAAGGTATTTCGAACTGGTCCAGAAGCCGGCCCGCACTTTCCATCACGGCGACATCCGACTTACTGCCCATTATGATTCCAACCAGAGGATTTTGCATCATAGCGCTCCCATCCATGCCCTGCGCAGTGAAAAAATATTCTCTCTTACGATTTCCCTGCCGGACCTGCCCGTAATGACAAGTTCGGGATTTTCCGTCACCTCGCCCACCAGTCCGAAGGGCAGCCCGACAAAGATTTTCTCGAACTCCCCGGCGCATTCTTTCGGGACCGTGACGAGAAACCGCCCGCAGGATTCGCTGAAAAGGCGCCGGTCCTCGCACAGAGCCTGGTCCAGGACCGGGACTTTGGACAGATCGATTGTCAATCCGAGACGGCCGCCGATGGCGACCATGGCCGCATGGACCCCGAGCCCGCCTCTGTATATACCGTGACAGGAAGCGACAATGCCTGAAGATACTACTGTTTCCACGGCGCGGTAGAGGTCGAGGAGAGATTCGCATTTCCTCTTATCAAGCGCCTTCGGGTCGGCAAAGCCGGCTACCTTCGGGACATTGACTCCTGTGTAGCCGAAAAGGTCGTAATAGGCCGAGCCTCCGAGTTCGTCCGCCGTGTAGCCAAGCATATATACCAGGTCGCCTCGATACTTGGCCTCAAGGGTCTGCGATTTTAACACATCGGAAACTATCCCCGTCGCCGTAAACAGCATTGTTGGAAGACCGCTCACTTTGTGCCGTTCGCCGAAACCGCCCGGAAGAGACCCGTCCACATACATGCTGTCTTTTCCCGAAAGGAGCGGTATGGACCATGCCAGGCACAGATCTCGAAGCGCAAGATTGGCGCGGACCAGTTGCGCGGCCTTGTAACGCCCGTCCGGGTTTTGAACCGGGTCGTACTGAATGTTGGGCCAGCAGAAATTATCGACGCCCCCGATTTCGTCCAGCCTGCCCCCGACCGCCAGGATGCGCCTTACCGCCTCATCGATCACCGCTGCAACCATATGGTAGGTATCGATCTCGGAGTAGGAGGGTAGAAGGGCCTGCGCCACTGCAAGCCCCGTGTTCGCATCGAGGACGGGCCGGATGACTGCGGCATCGTTTGGAATGTCCCGGTCCCTGCCGGCCATGAACTTTACCGCACTGCCTCCCTGCACCTCATGGTCGTATTGTCTCTGGATCCATTCCCGGCTGCACAGGTTGGGGGTGGAAAGAAGCGCATTCAAAAGCGGCCCGTAATTTTCAGGTTCGCCGAGCGGCGGTTCGCTAAGGCCTCGAGCTTCGGGAGCAAGCCATTGGGCATCGAACTCCCACTGCGGAAAATCTTCGGAAAAAAGGCTCAGGTCCAGGAGCGCACAGGTCCTGCCCCCGTAATCCAGGCGCAACTTCCCCGTATTTTCATACCTGCCGATTACCGTGCTCTCGACATCATGTTTTCGCGAAAACTCCATGAACCGGTCCAGGTTTTCGGGTTTGACCGCGACGGTCATCCGCTCCTGGGATTCCGATACCCATATTTCCCACACATCGAGGCCTTCATACTTGAGAGGCACTCTGTCCAGTTCTACATGCGCGCCGCCGGCCATCGCCGCCGATTCGCCTATTGAGGAAGAAAGCCCCCCGCCGCCGTTGTCGGTAATGAAGGTAATAAGGTCTTCGTCACGAGCATCGAGAAGGAAATCGTGCATCTTCTTTTGAGTATACGGATCGCCGATCTGGACATGCCCGGCGGGGGTGCCCGCCCCGTAGCTCTCACTCGAAGCGGTGACCCCGTGGATGCCGTCTTTTCCCACGCGTCCCCCGCTCATTATGATCAGGTCGCCTTGCTCGGGGCATTTTAGCTCCGAGGGCTTTCCCCCGATTTCTTTGGGCATGATTCCGAGCGCTGCCACGAACACCAGGCACTTGCCCAGATAGGAGGGATGGAAAAACAGGTTTCCAAAGGGCGTAGGCACTCCGTGCTTATTGCCGCCGTCCTTCACTCCTTCAACGATCCCGTCGAGCAACCGCCTGGGGTGAAGGTGCGGCTTCAGCGGTCCGCTATAGTCGCGAGGCCCGACACAATAGCCGTAAAGGCCGGCTATAAGGCGCGATCCCTTTCCGACGCCCATTATATCGCGATAAATCCCGACAATCCCGGTCAGAGCGCCTCCATAAGCCTCCATGTTGGACGGGCTGTTATGGGTTTCGCCGGTAACCGAGTAGTTGAAGCGTGAATCGAACCGGGCAACGCCGGCGTTGTCCCAAAGAACGGAGACCACCCAGTCCTTGCGGTCCCGGACCTCCAGTGTAGGGACTTGGATGCAGGTCTTGAAAAGATTGTCCACTGAGAATCGTTCGCCCGTAAGCAGATCGACATAGCGGAATTTGCCACGGAAGGTATTATGGTTGCAGTGGTCGCTTCGAGCCTGGGAAATCGCTTCCAGTTCCACGTCGGTAGGAGCGATTAGACCAAACTTTGCACGCTCTTCGAGCACCTGCGGCCTCAGAAAATAATTCCTGATGATCGGGATGTCGTTGCGGTTTAGCGCCAGGTTTCTCTCGTCGCTAAGCCTTGCAAGCTGCTCGTCGCTTTCAAGCGCGATTTCACAGATCGAGGGCTTGTGGGCAAGAAACACCTTGGGGGCAACAATGTCGGCTCCCCCGCCCTCGATCCAGTCGGCGCACGTATAGACCTTCCACTGCTGGATGATTTCGTTTGCAAGAAGCTCACGAGCTATCGTTTCGGCCTGAGTTCTCGAAAGCGGGGCATCTTTCAGGAGGTAGAGCCGCGAAGTGTAGGCGGCATCTTCCACAGACGGCGCTTTTCCCAGCAAATCCCTTATAGCCTCGATCGCCACACTTCCCGCAGTATCGCGGACCCCCGGTCGATATCCCACCCAGATCGCCCAGTCAAAACCCGTAAGCTCCTCGAGTGTCTCCCCACCCCCCTTTGCAAAAGCAGATACCTGCGTCACGGGATTGGTGAAAATCCCGGCGCGCGCCGCTTCGAGTTCTTGGTCCGAGAGGCCGGTATCCAGAGTCAGCATGTTTATTACACGCGCTTCTCCTATCTCCCAGCCAAAGTAGTCGCGAACCCTCCTGCAAAGCCCAGCCCCATCCGGATCGAAAAGGTGGGGTTTTAGAGCCGTTTCCAGTCTCTTTGTCATATTGCCTCCGGCAAGTGAGTAGTGAACAGTGAAGAGTGATCAGTGGGCCGCTCAGCGCGTCTCTCCTGTTCTAACCACTCTTCGCTCTTCACTGCTCACTATATTATGAACTCAACAGCCAGCGCGATCAGAATCAATCCTCCGAGAGCTTCGACCCAGCTTCCGAAATTCATCGAGAGCCGTTTACCCAGCTTCATGGCAACCCAGGTCATCACTCCCGCGGTCACCCCGAAGCAGACGGCAGAGGCGACCATGGACGATCCCACAAGCCCCATGCCGAACCCGACTCCAAGCGCGTCAAGGCTGGCCGCTACCGACAGCACCAAAAGGCTTACCCCCCGCGTAGGGTCGGCGCATTCCCCCTGTTCCTCACGCGCCCTCTTAAAGCTTCCGGCGAACATTTTAGAGCCGATGAAAAAAAGAAGCGCAAAGGCGATCCACGGGCCCCAAACCCTCCCCGCTTCCGGGACTCTGCGGCTTACAAGCCATCCAAAAATCGGCATCATAAACTGAAAGAGGCCTAAATGAAAAGAGAGTCTGAAGGTCTGCCTCGGCCGGCAGAATCGAGCGCCAACGCTCATTCCCACAGCAAAGGCATCACATCCGAGAGCTACCGCGACAAGGGTTGTTTCCAATAATTGCAAGGCCGACCTTTTATCGTGAAAGTAGCGGGGGCCGTCAAGCGAGAAGGGAAAAACAGGACCGCAAAAGCCGGGGTAAGCTTGGAGCCGGCGCCTGGCGCGCCCCCCTAAGTATAATAACAGGCATAAATGCTTCCAAGCGATTCGTACTGCGCGGAAAGCTCGGCGAGCATTCTCTCGGTCTCTCTGTCAACACCGACGAACTTTATCCCCATGCCTCGGGGGCACAGCGCATCCCCGGCGCCGTAGATGTTAGTCCAGACGACTTCTCCGTTCAGCTCGACAGAATTGTTAAAACCGGGAAACAAGAGTGTTATTTTTCCTTTGGCATTAAGCGGGGCGGGGTTCTTGCACATCACCAGCATTCCTCTTTCGTTGAAATGAGTAGATGTGCCGGAAAACGTCTTTTCGCCCGACTCAAAAGTCACCTTGCAGGGCAGTTTCCTGTCCACAATGACTTCTTTTGCGCTTTCCTGCTCGCTCACCCCGGCCCCCTATCTCAAGGAAACTGCGAACCTCGCCGTCACCTTTCCGATCAATTGGCTGTGAACGGTGTTTACTTCCTCGTCGGTAAGACTCCGGTCCGAGGCGCGATACGTCAGCCGATAACCGATGCTCTTTTTCCCCTCCCCGATTTGTTCGCTCTTGAATATATCAAATATCTCGATACTCTCCAGCAGTGGTTCTTTCAGCGAGCGAATAAAATCGAGAGGTTGCTCAACAGGCAGCGACTCGTCGGCAATCAGGGCCAAGTCACGCGGAACGGGCGGAAACTTGGGAAGCCCCCTGTAGACCGGGACCGGCCCCCTGAGGGCAAAAAGGCTGTCAAAATCAAGTCTAAAGGCAAATACGGTCCGCTTAAGATCGAATGCTTCCTGCACCTCGGAATGAACCCTGCCGAGTTCACCGACCCTTTCGCCTTTTACATAAACGGAAGCAGATGCCGAGGGATCGAGCCACGGAGGTAGAGAGTCCGCGCGAAACCGCAGGTCATCGATTCTCAAAAACGCGCAAATATGCTCGACTACGCCCTTCGTCTCGGCGTAATCAACATCACCATCGCTGTAAAGGGCAAGCTCCACACGTTTTCCGGCCATTATCCCCGCCAGGTGATGAACTTCCTCTGCCTGCAGCCCCTCTTTTCGGGGTAGAAAAACCTTGCTCAGTTCGAAAATTTTAAAATTTTCATTCCTGTGATCGATATTATAACGCGCATTGTTCAGCAGCCCCGGCAGCAGACTGGTTCGCATCACTGCCTGCTCGTCGCTCAAAGGGTTTCTGACACGAATCGGGGCCGGCACAGCGGGATCGCCTTCCGAATATCGAAGCATTCGGAGGGCACCGGAGGAAATGAAAGAGTAATTTATGACCTCGAAAAACCCGGCGCCGACCAAGAGATTCTTAAGTTCGGCGCGAACCGTCTGGTGCGGGTCGGAGTCGGCGGCATGAACCGCAGCCAAGGGGCTGGTTACCGGGATTCCATCATAGCCCGAAAGCCTCGCCAATTCTTCAGCCAGGTCCACTTCTCTTGTAATATCGCTGCGAAAGCCGGGCACGGTCACACGCAGCCTATCCGGTTCGCATTTCTCGACGCGCATTTCAATCCGCTCGAGAATTTCCTTCATCTCATCGCCCGATAAGCTGATCCCGAGGAAGCGGTTGACCCTGTCGACCCTGAGATCGACTTCGGAGACCTTAAGGGGATTCGGACAGACATCGATCTTTCCCGATGCAATCTCGCCGCCAGCCACCTCGAGCATGAGCGCCGCAGCCCGGTCAAGGGCCCTTAGCACGCCGCCCGGGTCGGTACCGCGCTCGAACCGGTAGCTCGCCTCGGTTTTTAGCCCGAGCCTCCTGCTCGTCCTCCGGATCGAAACCGGATCGAAGTAAGCGCTCTCGATCAAAACGTCGCACGTATCGGGCCCGATTTCCGAGTTGAGCCCGCCCATGACGCCCCCTATGGCAACAGAACCAACCCCGTCACAAATCAGCACGGTCCCCTCGCCCAATTCGCGCTCGACCGAATCAAGCGTCGTAAACCGCTCGCCGGCCTCGGCTTTACGCACGACTATCCGTCGTTCGCGCAGCCGGTTGAAATCGAAAGCGTGCAGCGGCTGGCCCAGTTCCATCATAACGAAGTTCGTGACATCGACAATGTTATTGATCGAGCGGACGCCGACCGCTTCGACCCTGTTTTTGAGCCAATCGGGGGAAGGACCGATCTTGACGCCCCTAATGACCCTGGCCGCGTAGCGAGGGCACCCTTTCGGGTCGTCTATAGTGACCGAGGTGAGCGAATCGACAGGAGGACCGGTTTCCTCGACGGTGCTTGCAGGATATCTGGCTAAAGTTTTGTAAAGGGCCGCCACTTCCCTCGCAATGCCTATCAAAGAAAGGCAATCGCCACGGTTGGGCGTGATTCCGACATCCATGAGGACGTCCTTAATTCCGAGGGCCTCGTCCAGAGGTATGCCTGCGGGCGTGTCTTCAGGAAGGATCCAGATACCGCTGTGATCCTCACTCAAGCCCAGTTCTTTTTGTGAGCAGAGCATTCCCTTGGATAATTCGCCGCGCACCTTCGCTTCCCGCACAATCCCGCCCGACAGCTCGGCCCCGGGCAAAGCCAACGGAGCAACTGCGCCGGCGCGCGCGTTGGGAGCACCGCAAACGATCCTGCGCAATTCAAGGCCGCCTGCACTGACCACGCAAATCTTCAGCCTGTCGGCATTGGGGTGAGGTTCCACCGCTTCGATGCGTGCGGTCACGACGTTTTTCAGTTGAGGGTGGCGAAGCGAGATCGATTCCACCTCGAGCCCCCCCATGGTCAGGCCTTCTGCGATCCGCTCGGGGGAAAGCGGGCAGTCAACATAGTCGGAAAGCCAGTTAAGACTTATCAGCATCGGTCACTCTAGCGGCGAGCCGCCACGGCAGGGATTCTCCCCGCCCGACTCGCCGCCCGGTCAAGTTTATCGGATATATACTCTAAAATTGTTTGAGAAAACGCAGGTCGTTTTCAAAAAACAGGCGCAGGTCGTCTATTCCGAACTTTAGCATCGCAATTCGCTCGATTCCCATGCCGAAAGCAAAGCCGGTAATCTCCTCCGGATCATAGCCGACATACTTGTAGACCTCCGGATCGACCATGCCCGATCCCAGGATCTCGAGCCATCCCGTGCCCTTGCAAACGCGGCAGCCTTTGCCCCGGCACATCACGCACTCGATATCCACCTCGGCGCTCGGCTCGGTAAAGGGGAAAAAACTCGGCCTGAATCGAAGCCCCACGGAAGGACCGAACATCTGGTGGACGAATGTGGTAAGAATTCCTTTCAGATCACCAAAGGAGATTCCTTTTCCCACCATCAGCCCCTCGACCTGGTGAAACATCGGGGTGTGGGTGACGTCCGAATCGCGGCGGTAAGTTCTTCCGGGTGCAATGACCCGCACGGGGGGTTTTCTTTTTTCCATCGTGCGGACCTGGATCGGCGAGGTGTGAGTTCTCAGCACAACGTCTTCGGAAATGTAGAAAGTATCCTGCATGTCCCTGGCAGGATGGTCTTTCGGAATGTTGAGCGCCTCGAAATTGTAATAATCCAGTTCGATTTCGGGACCTTCGACGGTCTCGAAGCCGAGCCAGTTGAAAATGCGGCAAATCTCGGTCGCCGTCTGTGTGATCGGATGGAGGCGACCCGCAGGCGGGCGCCTTCCCGGAACGCTCACATCGATCGATTCACGCCTTGCGGCATCGAGCTCCCGCCTTTTGTCCAGCGCTTCCGAAAAAAGAGTCTCCAGCCGCGACTTGGCCTCGTTCAAGAGTCTGCCGGCTTCACGGCGCTCCTGCTCGGACACCTTTCCCAGCTCCTTGAAGAGCTGGGCAAGTTCGCCCTTTCGCCCCAAAAACCGAACCCGCGCCAGCTCAAAGGCCTTCGGGTCATCCTGCAGACCGGAAAGTACGCGGCAGGCCGTCTCAAGAAGATTCTCAACAGCCTTTTTCATTTCCTATGCTGCTTCTTTGGCGATTCTGGCCAGTTCGGCGAAAGCCTCGGGGTTCGTAGCGGCAAGGTTTGCCAATGCTTTCCTGTCAAGGGTGATATTGGCCTTCTTCAAGCCGTTCATGAACTTCGAATAGCTCAAATCGTGCTCGCGGGCGCCTGCATTGATCCGCATAATCCACAGGCTTCTGAAATCGCGTTTCCTGACCTTTCTGTCGCGGTATGCAAACTTGAGGGCGCGCTCGACCGTTTCCTTGGCCGTACGCAGCAAAACTCTGCGCCCCCCGCGATATCCTTTAGCCGCCGCGAGGATCTTTTTGCGCCTCTCGCGCGACTTGACCGCTTTTTTTACTCTGGGCATCGAAAACTCCTGATTCGAGAAGTTGGCGGCGGGACCGCCAGCCGGTATTGCCATGCCAGCACCACGGGATTTTGGTACTTTACGGTTTTCCCGCGGGGCATGAAAAAACTATTCTATCTACAGATAGGGCATCATCCGTCTTACCGAGCGTACATTTATAGCGTCGACCACCGCACCCTGGCGCAATTCCCGTTTTCTTTTCCGGCTCTTCTTAGTCAGGATGTGGCTCTTGAAGGCCTTGGCCCTGACGATCTTTCCGGTCCCGGTTTTTTTGAATCGCTTGGCGGCGGCACGATTAGTCCTGATTTTAGGCATTGCGGATATCCTCCGTCAAATGAGTTTTCCGGCCGGGCGGCAAGGCCGCCTGCCAGGCCCCCGCCTTGGACAGGCGGGCGCGTTTGCCTGCTGGGGAGCTCCAAGCCTCGGCTGTCGAGCCTGCCTCCCGTGCGGGCAATCGATATAATGGCTTCAGTCGCCTCACCCCGAGTTTGACACCCGAGGGGAGGGCCGTAAAATCGCCACGGCATAAAACAGCTAGTTTATTTGGGACATGATCAAGAGTCAACAAATTAAGGTGGATTTTGTGAATTTTTCAAGATTTCGGCGCCAGAATCATTATCAGGTTACGCCCTTCCATCTTGGGCTGCTGTTCGACTGAAATCTCTTCCTTCAACTCTTCCCTTATACGTTCCAGCACTTTCATGCCCTGATCCGAGTAGGCGATTTCCCTTCCACGAAAAAGAATCGTTATTTTGGCCTTATCCTTCTGGGCAAGGAAACGTTTGATGTGGCGGATTTTCACCTGCAGATCGTGTTCGTCGGTCTTCGGACGGATCTTGACCTCTTTTACCTGGATCACGGTCTGTTTCTTCTTGGCTTCCTGGGTCCTTTTGTTCTGCTGGTATTTGAACTTGCCGTAATCCATGATTTTGCAAACAGGGGGCTCGGCGTTCGGCGCAACTTCGACAAGATCCAGGTGCTCCTGCGCAGCCATCTCCAGCGCCCGTCTGACCGGAACGATCCCAAGCTGTTGGCCGTCATGGCCGATCAACCTGACTTCCGGCGCTCGAATCTTTTCGTTCACATTGGTCTGTTTCTCCAGTGTCGTATCTCCTTTTTCAAATAATGTTCAATCCAACGCGCCCCTTGCTGGACTCGAGACACTCTCGTTCAACCAGATCGGCAAATTCAAGGGAGGTCATTAGGCCAAGTTGCGTTCCATCTCTTTTTCTGGGCGCTACAGCGCCGCCCTGGACTTCCTTATCCCCGATTACGAGCATGTAGGGAACTTTATGCATCTGGGCTTCGCGAATCTTATAGCCCAGCTTTTCGCTTCGCGTATCGACTTCAGCGCGAACGCCGCGCCCCCGAAGCTCACTGCAGACGGCCTTGGCGAAATCGAGCTGGGAGTCGGTAACCGTTACGATCATCGCCTGCACGGGCGCAAGCCACACCGGGAAAGCCCCCGCGTAATGTTCAATGAGAACTCCCAGGAAGCGCTCGATTGCCCCCAGGATCACGCGGTGCACCATCACCGGCCTGTGGCGGCCGCCATCGGCCCCGATATAGGTCAGATCGAATCGTTCAGGCAGCGTGAAATCGCATTGTATCGTTGCGCACTGCCAACGCCGGTCAAGGGCGTCTTTAAGCTTGATATCTATCTTGGGACCATAAAATGCGCCTTCCCCTTCGCACACATGATATTTGAAACCCTTCTCTTCAAGCGCCTTTGTAAGAGCAGCGGTCGCCCGATCCCAATCCTCATCCGAGCCGATGGATTTCTCGGGACGGGTGCTGATCTCGATCTCGAATTCGAAGCCGAAAATCCCCATTACCTCGCTGACAAAATCAATAATACTCTTGATCTCATCATTCAACTGGTCGGGGGCACACAAAATATGGGCGTCGTCCTGAGTAAACTGCCTCACCCGAAGCAGACCGTGCAAAACGCCGGACTTTTCGTGCCGATGCACCGTCCCGAGTTCGAAGTAGCGGATGGGCAAATCCCGGTAGCTGCGGATTTTGGACTTGTAGATCAGCATATGCGAAAGGCAGTTCATCGGCTTTACGCCGTAGGACTGTTCGTCTATCTCCGTAAAATACATGTTTTCCCGGTAATGATCGAAATGGCCGGACTTTTTCCACAAATCCGTCTTGAGCAGGGTCGGGCCGATCACTACCTGGTAGCCGCGAAGTAAATGTTCGCGCTTTTCGAAATTTTCCAGGATATGGCGAATAATGGCGCCCTTGGGGTGGTAGATAACCATGCCGGCGCCGACTTCATCAGAGAAACTGAATAGATCGAGTTCTTTTCCGAGCCGGCGATGATCGCGCCTTTGGGCTTCTTCCAAAAAAGTGAGATACTTTTTGAGCGATTCCGCATCGAAAAAAGCCGTCCCATAGATACGCTGCAGCATCTGGTTGTGCTCGTCTCCGCGCCAGTAGGCGCCTGCCACCCCGGTAAGCTTGAAAGCCTTGAGAAAACCGGTTTGCGGGATGTGAGGACCACGGCAAAGATCGACGAAATCTCCCTGCTGATAAATTGAAACGGTTGAATCGGTGAATTCTTCGAGCAGCTCGACTTTGTATTTTTCCCCCATGGCGGAAAAGATGCCTATCGCCTCTTCACGGGGCACATCCCTGCGGGAGAAGGCAAGTTTTTGCGACACGATCTGCCGCATCCCATCTTCTATATTCTGGAGATCTTCCTGCGTAAAAGGCCGCGCCACATCGAAATCATAGTAGAAACCATTTTCGATCGCAGGACCTATGGCTACGCGGGCTTCCGGGAAAATCGATTTTACGGCCTGGGCCATAATGTGCGCGGCGCTGTGCCTCAGGATTTCGATCGCCTCCGGTGAATCTTTTCCTATCGGCTCGACCGAAGCATCCTGCTCGACCTTTCGGGAAAGATCGACCAATTGACCGTCAACTCTTGCCGCGATCAACAAATCGCCTGCGCCCGCCTTGCCAAGGATTTCGGAAAGGCGCGTCCCCACGGGCGCCGTGAGTTTTTTCCCGCCCGGCAGGAGTGTAATTTCGATTTCTTCAGACATTTTTCACCCGGATCTATTGTATATGCAACTAAAAAAGGCACCCCGCCAGTTCGGAAAGATGCCTCGAATGGAAAATCCAATCCTTGTTTATTTCGATCCGCGCCCACGCGCAGGTACAATATGAACTATAATTCGCGATGGCTGGCGTCAAGAGCCTCCAAATCCTTACGACAACTCCTACACTGGTAGGCACGGACGGTTTCGAACCGTCGGCCTCTACCGCGTCAAGGTAGCGCTCTCCCACTGAGCTACGTGCCTACTAAACTGTCCACTTACGTTGCAAGCCCGGTCAATAATGGGCTGAAATCTTTTTGTAGCACATCCTGTTCGTAAATCCAAGCAACATTTTGTTACTCTAACAGCCGTGGATCGCCCTCGAACCGAATCTTTCATTTTCTCACCCGCCCAAGCGGTAATCAAGCGTTGTTTCATCCCGATCGGCCGGTTGGGTCGGATCGAGACAAAGTCCTTTGAACCCGAAAAAAGGAGCAAACGGCGGCCCTTCGGACAAATCGGAGAGCCGATACAAGATTTAGAATCAAGTCAGCTCGAAGCGGCCGGTTGCCTCTGCCCGGTATCTACTTACGAAGTGATGAATGAAGACCGCATACTAATCCCAGCCTTTGATTAAGTTCTGCCGTTTTAGCGATGAAAGTGTGGAGCGTTTTTACCGGAACGATCGCTTTTAAGGGGTTGGGTCGGCCGACCGATTACTGAAAACTATGGCCCCCACTTGTGTTTTAGTTATTTTTAGTTAATTAAAGACATTACATTCGAAAATGATTGCTTTCCTATTCCGAATCATTAAAATTCCACACTTCGAACTATAAGCTTATCAATTTACGCTTACACGGAGAGGATCACCAATGTCCAGAAAACTTATCGAAATTGCATCAGAAATCGTGCAAACCCAGGTATCTCAGACCCACATGACGGCAACCGAGATCGCAGCGTCTCTGCGGCATGTCTTTAATACACTTCATGAATTGAACCGGGCCGAGTCAGGGGAAGTCGAGCTGGCTAAAATACAGGAGCCGGCGCCGGCTAAAGCACTTACCCCGAGCGATTCCATTCAGGAAGATAAAGTGGTCTGCCTTGAATGCGGCGCTGAAATGAGGCAGCTTACAAAGTTGCATCTTGTCTCCCATGGCATGACTGCCAAAGAGTACAAGAAAAAATACGGATTTACTATGGGGACACCTTTGGCGGCCAAATCGTTGACAAAGGCAAGAAGCAAGGCGGCAAAGAAAAGAGGGGTTCCGGAGAATCTGAAAAAGTATATGGAGCAAAGAAGGCAGGCAAGAGTCGAAGTGTCTGAACCTGCATTAACGGAGACGGTTTCGGTCGGCCAACCGAAACGGACGAGAATCAGGAAGAAGAAGGCGGATTGATTCCACATCGGGGGCTGCAGGGCCGAGACCAGGGTCGTTTGTTTATACGTTGCGAGCCGAAGGCAGGCTGAGGTGAAATCATTACCCGATCAGCCATTAGGCCGGTAACATCTTCGGCTTTCGGACTTTCGACTTAAAAGAGACACACATGGACGATCTGCGTGGTAAGGTGGCGCTCGTAACCGGGGCAAGCCGGGGCATCGGGCGAGCTATATCTCGGGTGCTTGCGGAGGCCGGGGTCGACGTCGCCCTCAATTACCTCTCCCGTGAGAAGGAAGCCCGGGAAACCCTGGCCCTGGTGGCCGGGGCTGGCCGGCGGGGAATTCTTGTCCGGGCGGACGTCTCGAATTCCTCTGAAATTTCGGAGATGATCGGCGCAATCGAGCGCGGTCTGGGGCCGGTGCAGATACTCGTAAATAACGCGGGGATCGCCATTCGAAAAAGCCTCGAGGAGGTAACCGAAAAGGATTGGGACAGGGTGATCGCGGTCAACCTCAAATCGGCCTTCCTGCTCACCCAGGCGGTCTATCAGGGGATGTGCGCATCAGGCTGGGGAAGGATCGTAAATATCTCTTCCACTGCCGCCCAGACCGGCGGCCTCACCGCGCCCCCATACGTGGCGTCCAAAGCCGGCCTCTGGGGTCTTTCACATTCCTACGCAAAGCAGTTGATAACCTGCGGCGTTACCGTCAATACGGTCGCACCGGCCCCTGATCGAAACCGATATGGTGCGTGAGATCGAGGCCAAACCCGACCTCATTCCCATCGGCCGTTTCGGCGGAGCAGAAGAAGTCGCCGAAGCGGTCCTCATGCTGGTGAAAAACGGCTACATGACCGGGCAGACCATAAATGTGAACGGCGGCCTGTATTTTAGCTAGCCTCCAGGAAGAGCGCCGCATCTTCATCCGGCTAAAGGAACGACGCAACAACAAAGGAGTCCGCCATTCCGGGGGTGAGCAGCACATTTTTACGCCGGCCCGCACTCTCATGGCCCCCACCGACTGCTTCTCGCCGATGAGCCAACGGAACGACCGGCCCCTCCAATAGTCGGGGACGTGCTGGAAATGCCCGCCGCCATCCGGCGAGCGGGACATAACGATCCTCATGTATGTCACCAGGAAGAAGAAGGAGAACGGTATGAAAGAAAAGGCCGTCATAACAGCGGCAATCACCGGGGGCATCCACACTCCCACCATGTCCGATCATCTTCCCATCACGCCCGAACAGATCGCCGATGAGGCCGTAAGGGCTTATGAAGCCGGCGCCGCGGTCTGCCACGTCCACGCCAGGCACCCCGAAACGGGCATGCCGGTACCCGATGTGAACGTGATGAAGGAGATCATCACGCGCATTAAGAGCCGCTGTAATATGGTCATCTGTATCACCACAGGAGGCGGACTCGGGATGACCACAGAGCAGAGGGTGGCGCCTGTGGACCTCTACAAACCCGAACTCGCTTCTTTCAACGCCGGGTCCATCAATTTCGCGCTCTTTCAAATGGTACCCAAATACAGGGAGTGGAAGTTCGAATGGGAAAAACAGTATCTCAGCGCCACCGAAGACCTCATCTTCCCCAACACCTTCAAGTCCATGCGCGAATACTGCGCTAAGTTCAACGAAGCGCTCACCAAGCCGGAATTCGAAATCTATGACGCCGGAATGGTTAATAACGTAGCGACCCTGGTTAATATGGGCTATGTCCAAAAGCCTGTTTACATCCAGTTTGTGATGGGGGTCCTGGGCGGAATAACTGCGAGCTGCGAAAACCTGCTCTTCCTGGTCGATTATGCGAGAAGGCTCATCGGCGACTTTGAGTTCTCCGTATGCGTCGCAGGCCGGGCGCAGTTTCCCCTATGCACCCAGTCGCTTCTCGTTGGCGGAAACGTGCGCGTGGGCCTTGAAGACAATCTCTACCTGGATAAAGGCCGAAAGGCCAGGAGCAACGCCGAACAGGTGGCAAAAATCGTCCGCATAGCAAAGGAACTTGGCATAGAGCCGGCCACACCCGAAGAAACCCGGCAAATTCTGGGACTTAAAGGGATCGGCCGGGTGAATTTCTAAAGGCCCCGCCCCCACTCTAATACCAATGAAATTGGAGGTGTCTATGAAAATGGCCGGGATAGAAAAAGTTGCCGTACTGGGAGGGGGTCTCATTGGTTCAAGCTGGGCGACTAATTTCCTCTGGAAAGGCCTCAAGGTCAATATCTATGACATAAGCTACAAGCAAATAAGCACGGCCGGCAATCGGGTCCGTGTAAACCTGGAATACCTTGTCTCAAAAGGCATCTTGACGCAGGAGCGAATGGACTCCGCCCTGGCGCATGCGACATATACCAGCAGTCTTGAAGAAGCGGTGACCGATGTCCAGTTCATCCAGGAGTCCGTCCTGGAGAATTACGAGGTAAAACAGAGCGTGCTCGCCGAGGTCGATAAATACGCTCCGGCGGATGCCGTCTTTGCGAGCAGCACTTCAGGACTTCTCATTACGGAGATCTCGAAGAACTCGAAGCGGCCCGACAGATGCCTTGGCGCGCATCCCTATAATCCGCCCCATCTCATCCCGCTCGTTGAGATCAGCAAAGGGCAAAAGACGAGTGAAGATACGGTGAGAAGGGCCTGTGACTTTTACAAGTCGCTGGGCAAGGAGCCGATAGTTTTGCAGAAGGAGGCCCTCGGATTCATCGCCAACCGGCTGTCCATGGCTCTTTACCGGGAAGCGGTCGATCTGGTGGTTCGAGGGGTGTGCTCGGTAGAAGACGTCGACAAGGCCGTGAACTTCGGACCTGGCCTGCGCTATGCACTGATGGGGCCCAATCTCATCTACCAGTTGGGAGGCGGTCTGCATGGCATTGAGGGCCTGCTTAAGCACGTCGAGAATTCAGTGGAACTCTGGTGGGAGGACATGGCGACCTGGAAGAAATGGCCGCCCGGCTGGTATGAAACAGCCCGCGAAGGGGTGAACAGGGAAATGGCCAATCGCTCGCCCGAGCAGGGACGCAATACCGAAGAGATAACCAGGTGGAGGGATGACGGACTTATCGAAATCCTGAAGTTATTGAAAAAGATCTGAATCGAACGTAGATTCGTCGTCAACATCCCGTTCAAGCGCGAGATCCCTGCGCATGCTTACAAGTCGAATCGCAAAGGAGCAGTTATGGACAAACCGTTCCAACGTGTAACAGTTGTCGGTTCAGGTATTCTGGGAACACAGATAGCGATGTTCGCCGCACACGCCGGCTACACTGTCAATGTCTACGATACCAGGCAGGGGGCATTCGACGAAACATACGCCAAACTCTATGCAGATCTGAAGGCGAAGCAGATCAATCCTGTCATAGCCTGGGATCAATGGCAGGGGTGCAAGGAGGCCATCCGGTTTACTACCAGCCTGAAGGAGGCCCTGAGTGATGTTGATTTTGTCGTGGAGGCAGTGACCGAAGACCTTAACGTTAAGCGCGAGCTTTTCAAAAAGATGGGGGAAATTGCACCACCCGAAGCTATCTTTGCCACCAACAGCTCCTCCCTTCCCGTATCGAAAATCGAAGACAGCAGCGCCAGGCCGCAGCGATGCCTCAATACTCACTTCTATATGCCTCTCCAGGGCATAACGATGGCCGATCTCATGGGAGGAACAAAAACCCTGCCTGAAGTAATGGATAAAGGCGAACAGTGGCTTCGATCGATGGGCTTCGTTCCACTCAGGGTAAAAAAGGAAATCCTCGGCTTTTGTTTCAACAGCGTCTGGCGCGCCATAAAGAAACAATCCCTCTACATGTGGGCAAATGACTTCGTCGACTTCCGGGATATCGACCGGGCATGGCGCATCTTTACGGGCGCCCAGTGGGGCCCTTTCGGCCTGATGGATACCGTTGGTCTGGATACGGTCGCAAACATCGAGATGGTTTATTACGATAAGTCTGAAGATCCCCAAGACAAGCCTCCCGAGAAACTGTTGGAGAAGATAAAAAAAGGTGAGCTTGGCGTTAAGAGCGGCAAAGGCTTCTACTCCTATCCGAATCCGGAGTACCTCGATCCCGACTTTTTGAACCCGAAGAAATAAGGGAGATACGGTCGCGTCGGCCTTGCTCCAAACCGTTATGGCGCGTGAGATCGAGGCCGGCTCCGACCTCATTCCCATCGGCCGTTTCGGGCGGCGGGCAAGAAGTCGCCGAAGCGCTCCTCATGCCGGTCCGCAATTCGGCTCACACGCCTCGGCATAAACAGCCCGGAATCAACGTTTGACGTAGCGCATCAGGGCATGCGTCCGATGGTCATTTTTCGTTTGACTTTCTCTCTGAGGGAGCCATAAAAGCAAAAACGCTCTCAAACATCGTCGAGCAACTCGGTCTATGGCAGCCCCCTCGTTTCTCATCAGATGACAGCCGAAGTTCACTTCACAGGAGGCCAAGAAGATGAAAGTGGGAATCGTCTGTTCCACCAAGGACCCGGAAATCCTCTGGAATGCCTTTCGTTTTGCCAACCTTTGCCTCGAAAAGATGGATGATGTTTTCCTGTTCCTCAACTGCGGCGCGGTGGCATACTATGAGGTGGATTCTCCCAAATATAAGCTCCAAGAGCTTCTTAAGTCCTTTACATTGAGCGACGGCGTCCTCTATTCCTGAGGGTCCTGCATGCGCTCCCGGGGACTGGGAGAAACAGAGTACGGCGACATGGCAACCCAGCAAAATCTTTACGAACTCGTTAACACCTGCGACAAGGTGATGTGCTTTTGAGGCTTGGCCAAACAGTGGAAAAACTCGGAAGAAGTGAAAAGGAGCAGCAATGAATTTACCCGGGTCGAAGGCGATAATCGACATTTTCATGACCGACCAGTGAGCATCCGGACCTTACATGGTCGAAGCGGTAAAGGTTTTGCCGCAGGAACTGCAGGAAGTTATCGAAATCCGGACCTGGAATGTCAAGAAACTCGAAGGGATCAAAAAAAAGAAGGAACTTCGCGCGAAGGTTGTGCCTTCCATCGGGATTAACGGAAAGATTGTGTTCGGGTCCGGCATTCCCGAGCAGGATGAGCTGATAGCGGCAATAAAGGAACAGATTTCCCTTTGAAAACCGCAAGCTTCTCACTTGATTCTAGACAGCGGCAACAGGACGAGCGGGACGAAATCTATCAGGAAATGAAGCACGACAGGTGCGACCAGGCTTTTTCTCCAAACATAAATGAGGGCTAAAATTACGCCCAAAATCCCGACTGTCCCGAGGTTTGCCGCCCCCTCATAGCCATGGCCGATGGAAAAGACCACAGAGGAGATAAGAACCGCGGCGGCGATGCTGCCCGTAAGATTGTTGAAGCGCAGCATCAGGTATCCCCGGAAAATAGTCTCCTCGGCTACGGCTACGACGGTCACCAGGATACAGGCCAGAAAGATCTCGAACGGGCTCTTAGGAATCAGAAGCCGCGCTACACGGCTCAGGTTGGAGGTCAATCCGAACCATTCGAAAACTTTCTGGATTATCGTTTCGCCGAACAGAATCGGCAAAAATAAGGCTACTCCCAAAGCGGCCTCTTGCTTTAGCCTGGTGAATTTCCATCCGAGCCGGGCAAGTGGTTCTCCGTCGCGCCAAAGGAAGAAAACGACCAGGCAGGTAAGCGCGATATCGCGAAGGATAACGGAAATCGCCAGGAAGGAGAAGCCGAACTTTGCTTTCCCGAAAGCAAGATAGGAAATTATCATCGAAGGCACGATCAGGAGCAGGAAGATAGCGACCTCGAAAAGCTCTTTCCTGCGCCCTTCCGATCTAATAGCGGGTTCATCCACTGTCCGGCCTCACTGGTTCGAAAAGTCTCCCGCGCCAAAAACGCGAAGGATATAGGCTTTCCTAAGAAAGATGCGCCATTTCTGAGAAATCATCTTCGCAACTACAAATACCTTTAACGCTTAACGCTATGTTGAAATCCCGGCCCTTTGAACCAGCTCGCAGACATAGGGCCCCTCCTTATCGCAGCAGATAAAATCCGTCCCTTTGCATGCCCGTTTTACGACTTTTTTATCCAGGACGGCGGATACAGTACCATCAGGTACAGAAAGATCACGCAATATATAATGGCGGTTCCCAGGATATCCCCCTTGTTTCCGGTAAAGCCCGGGCCGTAAGGTCCTCCCCAGCCTTCGCCCGTTGTCCATAAACCAAAACAAAAGGCAGCGCCGATGGGCAGCATGAACCGCAATCCCTTCTTAAAAAGCAGGCTCAGGGCAATCAGGGTCTCGATGGTAGCAGCGAAGATTCCGAATGCCAAGGGACCAACCGCATGAATGATGTTAACGAAAAATTGTATGTAGGCTACGATCCATGCCGGTTGGCCCGCCTGGGATTGAACCAGATAATCGACGGCATGCCTGAGGAAGTAGGGATGCCATTTCCAGGAGGCGTTGAAAGCCCACAGCAGACCGAACAACACCCGGCCCACCTCGGACAGGCGGCTCGATAAGCCTCCATCCCCCTCTCCATTAGAAACACTGAGGAAGACGAAAAAGAACGCCAGGGCATATACGATGGCCGTTCCCGGATCGGTCGCCCCTTGGGTGTAAGGCCCTCCCAGGCCGCCGACCGTAGACCACATAAAGAGGTTGTAAATGATCCCCACCCAGGCAAAAAAGCGGAGCCAAAGGCCGCTCAGAAGTGAAAGCGCCAGCAAAGCATCGATTACCACCGTTGCGATCGCAACCCGGGATGGGCCAAGTACCAGGATAACATCTTTAACTCTCATCACGTAGTGCGCCAGCCATCCGGGCTGGCCGTGAATGCCTGCATTGAAAGACTTGAGGAACAAATGATTTATATAGGCGCTGTTCGCCTGAAACCAGGTATTGAGCAGCCAAATGATGCCAAATAAGATACGCAATAATTTGAAGGCAAGCTGCCGGGTGATTCTTGCGCCACCCGCAGCGGATTGATTCTGGGAAGGGTCTTGCACTGCCTGTTCCATTCTTTTCCTCTCCTTAACGTTATCAAATGCTCTCGTAACCTACCGCCGATCATTACAAGGTAAATCAGAAATCGGATTTTCGCATGTAAAAAATTTAGCACCGGGCTTCCGGGCAACAGACGGGTCGGGAAGGGCGCCGGTCCTTTCTAAATTGCCCGAATATCGTGCGTGCTTTGAGGCGCGTACTTCAGTGGATCAGCATTCCGATTCTTGACCACCTGACCATATGCTCGATGCTATGGGCCTTGCTGTTCCACGAGAAGTAAATAAGGAAAGCCTTCCCCAGAACGTTTTTGAACGGGACAAACCCCCAAAATCGACTGTCATCACTGTTGTTGCGGTTGTCGCCGAGGACAAAGTAGGAATTGCGGGGGACCAGGACAGGACCGTAATTTTCCACTGCTTGTATAAAACCCGGCGGCTCCTTCTTGCTGAAGTACGCCCACGGGTCCGGAATTAATTTATTGTCGATATAAATCTTGCCATTGATGATTTGAACCATTTCTCCAGGCAGTCCAATGACTCTTTTTATAAAGTCCAGTGATGGTTTCCCGGGATAAATGAATACGATAACATCTCCGCGTTCAGGTTTTTCGTAAGAGAAAAATCTGGCGCCTGTGTAAGGGATTCGTATCCCATAGATGAATTTGTTAACCAGAATGTAATCCCCGGGCAATAGCGTGGGCTTCATCGATCCGGACGGGATATAAAACGATTGGACGACAAAAGTCCGTATGACGAGGGCGATCGCTATAGCAGCGACAATAACCTCGATGTTTTTTATTATCTCCCGCTTATTGGCCATTTTCGCTCCCGGTTTCTGAATTTTACTGACTACCGGAATGGAAAATCCCGCGATGTATGCAGTGTATTACTCATGCCGGACAGAAAGCCGAAGACGTCGCTCGATGATTTTTTCCTCGCCCGACCATTTCAAGGTCCGGCGTTTCTTCATTTAATGCCGGATGCTGAAAAGTAAAGATCGCTGCATCCGAAAGAGCAGTTAGTGCATTTACCGGACAAATACTTATAGTTGCGTTAATCCACCTCGATCCGGAAACGACAGGTTCCGGGACCGTGAGGCTTACGAACGGGAAATGCTCCATTTCTTGCCGGCCGATCGGGGCGCCCTGCCGGTTAAATCAAACTCTTTTTTCGAGGGGAAGGGAGAATTTCTTTTTACGCCAAAGCAAAGAAGGAGGTACGGAAAATGGCATGGAGGCGACTGAAAGGCTTTCTTTACGCATTGACGATCGTTTCGTTAGTCGGCGTCTTTATCCTGGCCTACGGGGTAATCAAGCCCAGGGCTCAGAGCGATCAGGCCAATCAAACCAATCTGGTCACTGCCATAGAAAAGGTCGCCAAAGAGGGGATACCCTCTGTCGTTCACGTCGAGGTGACCGAACGTCAGCAGATCGCGAATCCTTTTCTTCCCTTTGAAAGCAATCCGTTCTTTAAACAATTTTTTCAACTTCCCAAGATGCCAAAAAAATTTCAGCGCAAGATATTCGGACTGGGCAGCGGTGTAATTATCGATAATTCGGGGCATATTATAACCAACTATCACGTCGTTGGAGGAGCGACCAGGATCCATGTAGTCCTGGCTGACGGAAGGGTGTTTTCCGGAAAATCGGTAAAAGTTATCGGAACAGACCCTCAGACGGACCTCGCCGTCATACAAATCCTGGGGAAGGGCCCGTTTCCGTACCTTACTTTCGGAAACTCCGACAAAGTAAAGGTAGGCCAATGGGTGGTGGCGATCGGGCAGCCCGAGGGGCTCAGCGAGACGGTCACCCAGGGGATCATCAGCGCAAAACATCGAACCGGGCTTTTTTCATCACCTATCAGCTACCAGGACTATTTGCAGACCGATGCAGCGATCAATCCAGGCAACAGCGGTGGACCCCTTATGGACCTTAGCGGCCGGGTGATCGGCATAAACTCCGCAATTATCACCGAATCCGGTGGGTTTGAGGGACTGGGGTTTGCGATCCCGAGCAACATAGCCGCCCATGTCTCTCAGCAGTTGATCAAGTACGGCAAAGTCATCCGGGGTTGGCTCGGGGTAACTCTCCAGAAATTGACTCCCGAGCTTGCGAAGTCTTTCCATCTGACCAGCGTTAGCGGTTCGCTCGTTGCCGACGTAATCAAGGGAAGTCCTGCCGATCTCGCCGGAATAAAGCGAGGGGACGTGATCACCGCATTCCAGGGGAAACCGGCCGAAAACCCATCCATTTTGGCCGACGACGTATCGCTCACTCCGCCGGGGAAGCGGGTGACATTCACAATCATACGCAACGGCGCCAAGCGGCAAATTTCGGTTAAGATCGGAAACCTCGAAGATGAGCATAAGGCCCTGGAGAATTCCCTGAAACATGAATTCGGCATCCTCGTCAGCCCGATGACCACCAAAGAGGCAAATGAGTACGGCCTGGACTCCCAACCCGGATTGACAATCGAGCAGGTCACCCCGAACAGTCCTTTTGGCAGGGCCGGTTTTCAAAAGGGTGACATAATTCTGCGGATCAACAATAACGAGGTTACCGATGCTTCCGGCCTGTTTATGATGCTGAGCTCGTTAAAGTCCGAGCACAGAGTGACCGTCACGGCCGTTACACACAAAAGCGGCCAGATCGTCAACGTGTTCGTTAGACTGCCGTAAAAAAACTTTCGCTGCCTTCTTTCCAGCGGTGGAAGGCGGGACTTAACTTTATTGAGATAAGTCTTCGAGTCCCGGGAAGATACTTCACGGGCTCTATGATGCGCCGCTGGAAAGGAGGTCCGAGTTTAACGATGTTCACGATGTTTGCTTATTCCCAGTATTTGCCATGGTGGTGGCTCTTGCCCGTCACTTTGAGCGTGTTGTTTTTAGCCTCTCTGCCACTTTTGCCTTATGCCGACAGACATCGATGGAAGTTAAATCCCAGCCTTGTTTTAGCGGCCTTGACCGTGGTTTCTTTCGTGTTCGTCATAATTGCCTCGTTCCACAGTTAACCGCTGGTCTCCAGGTCCCGGGGGAGGATAAACTCAGTAATTATTAAGACAAGATAACCTCGACGAGAAATGGACTGTGGCTTAAAAATCAGCCTCGTGCGCAACGACTCGCCGGTTTTTTTTTAAAAAGGAAGCAAAAAATGCTGCAGTATTTCCCGAGTACTTTTCCCTTCTATCTCTTTTTCTTTCTCCTCTTCGCTTTCCTGATTGCGATGATCGAAGTGAAGGCCCTCAGCTACGCTTACGAACGCATGGGAATCAACAGGCATTATGTCTTCCTCCTCCTTCTCCTTTCACTTCTCAGCACTTATTTCAACATCCCGATCTATCATTTCCCGCCCGAGAAATTAGTTTCCGGAACCCAAATCGATTTTTTCGGGATGCGTTACATCATCCCGCTCGCATCAGCATGGCGGGGACCGACGCTCGCGGTCAATGTCGGAGGAGCTCTAATCCCGACGCTGCTCTCACTTTACCTCATAATGAAAAAAAAACTCTTTTTGAGGGCGCTGCCGGCCGTAGCGCTGGTCACACTGATCGTCCACTGGCTTGCCTATCCGGTTAGAGGGTTGGGAATAGCTGAGCCCCTCTTTGTGCCTCCTCTGATCGCCTCTGCCGCCGGCCTCGTATTCGCCTGGCGGGCAGCACCTGCGCTGGCCTATATCTCCGGAACACTCGGAACACTGATAGGGGCGGACCTCATGAACCTGGACAAAGTTCGCGGACTGGGCGCGCCAATTGTCTCGATTGGAGGGGCCGGCACTTTTGACGGTATATTTCTTACGGGGATAGTCGCCGTTTTGCTGGCAAGCATTTTTTCCAGCCCGAAGGAAGAGGACGACACGCAAGAGCAGGCATGACCGGCAGCTTTGACTGCTCTTATAGATTTCTTAGCGGGCCACTTGAATTGGGACGGCCTCAAAGTATATCATTTACTATCTGCCGAAGGTCAGCGCGAACAGGCTGACAGTGTCCTAATTACAACCTCACGATATGGGATTTTACCGTTATGTCCGAATTTATCGAGGCCTTTCGAAGACTTGCCATTCCATATTGGAAGTCCGAAGACAAATGGCGAGCCTTCGCGCTGCTCGCGGTAATAGTCGCGTTCAACCTGGGCATGGTATATTTCCTTGTTGAGATAAACCACTGGTACAACCAATTCTACAATGTCCTCCAGACCTTTAACAAGGCCGCCTTTATCCCTGCAATCCTTCGCTTTTGTCTGCTGGCCGGAGCATATATCCTCCTGGCCGTTTACATGCTGTACCTGAGCCAGATGCTGCAGATTCGCTGGAGAAACTGGCTGACGGACAAGTACCTCAAAGAGTGGCTCAACCACAAGGCATACTATCGAATCAATTTCGACGGCGCGGCCACCGATAACCCGGATCAGCGAATAAGCGAGGACATCAATTCCTATATATCGCAGACGATCAATCTGGGGACGAGCCTGCTCAGTTCAGTGGTTTCCCTCTTTTCTTTTCTCGGCATTCTCTGGGGGCTCTCCGGGTCGCTTCCCATTCCCCTGGGCGCTCATTCGTTCAAGATTCCCGGATACATGGTCTGGGCTTCGCTGGTCTATGCTGTTTTGGGCACCTGGCTGACCATTCGAGTCGGATATCCCCTCGTTCGACTCAACTTCGACCAGCAGAGGTATGAAGCCGATTTCCGCTTCAGCATGGTCAGGGTGCGTGAGAACAGCGAGTCGATTGCGCTCTACGGCGGCGAGGGGCAGGAACAGACGCACCTGATGGGACGCTTCAAGAGTTTGCTCGAAAATTTCTGGAAAATCATGAAGCGGCAAAAGCGGCTTTCCTGGGTGACCAATTCCTACAGCCAGGCTGCGGTCATCTTTCCCCTGCTGATGGCGGCGCCCCGTTTCTTTTCGCATCAAATGGATCTGGGTGGGCTGATGCAGACAGCGGATGCGTTCGGACAAGTCCAGGGATCGTTTTCTTTCCTGGTCTCCAGTTATGCCACGATAGCAAGCTGGCATGCCGTAATAAATCGTCTGATCGGCTTCTCAAGGACCATGGACAGGCTGGAGAGCACCGAACTGCGGCCGGCCACCAAGTGTCTGTGCACTCCCGACAGAGCCATAAGAATCGAATCTTTCAATGTAGCCCTCCCGGATGGGAGACTCGTGGTCAGGGACCTCGAACTTGATATCCAAGCGGGCGCCCATCTCCTTATCACTGGCCCGTCCGGCTGCGGGAAGAGCACCTTGATCCGGGCGATGGCGGGCATCTGGCCCTTCTGCGAGGGCACGGCGCTCTTGCCCGAATCCTGCAAAATCATGTTTCTGCCGCAAAAACCCTACCTACCTCTTGGCACCTTAAGCAACGCCCTCTGTTACCCGCATGCGAACGGCTACCGGCAGGAGGATTTCGAAAGAGTGCTGGAACAGTGCGGACTTGCGCACCTGATTCAAAAGCTGGACAAAGACAAAGACTGGGCTCATGTGCTCTCTATCGGAGAACAGCAGCGCCTGGCGTTTTCGAGGATTTTACTCGTTAAGCCGGACTTCGTATTCCTCGACGAGGCCACGGCGTCGGTGGATGAAAAAGCGGAAGCCGAACTGTACAAAGAGCTTCAAGAAAATTTGCCGTGCTCTGCGGTCATAAGCGTGGGACACCGCGCGACGCTGGTCGCCTGGCACTCGGAGACGCTGACGTTCGGCGGAAACGCCAACTGGGTTAGATCGTCTCTGGGAGACCAAAGGCTTGGAGTGTACGCCTGAATGGCACAGAGCCGGGAACATCTCATTTGCGTTCCTGCCAAAGAAACTGTAACATAGCGACTTTATCTGTATTATTATAGAGCTTTCCCTGGTGCAACAATATCATGTGAACGTGCAGTTTGGACCAAGAGCTCAGTGCATTGATGCATTATCACGCATTAATAGACCTCATCCGTAATTCGGCCCTCCTCATAGCGCTTTCCGCGCTCTATTCTTTATTGGCCCGGTTCCGGAAAAAGGGTGAGTTGCTCTTCAAGGTTTTGATCGGCCTGCTTTTTGGCTGTGCGGCCGTCGCGGGCATGCAGATGCCCTTTCACCCGAGCCCCGGCATCATCTATGACGGCAGATCGATCGTGCTCGCCATGGCCGGGCTTTTCGGCGGAGCTACGACCGCCGCCGTTTCCGCCGTGCTCGCAGGCATATACAGGGCCTACGCAGGTGGTGCGGGGGTGTGGGCCGGCCTGGCGGCTATAGCCCTCTGCCCTTCAATCGGATTGACTTTCCGCCGCATTTACAACAATCGGCCCGACACCATGGGGCCGATCTCCCTTTATGGGCTTGGCCTGATAACTCAACTGGTCGTGCTGGCCTGCCAGTTGCTTCTGCCGCTCCCGGCGGCCTACGAGGTGATCCGCCGGATCTGGTTTTCGATTCTGCTGGTTTTACCCGTGGCAACCTTGCTATGCGGAATACTCATCAGAACCGAGGAGCAGCGAGTTCTTCTGGAACAGAGTTTATGGAAGAGCCGGGAAGATTACCGCATCACGATTGATTCCATCGGCGACGCCGTAATGTACACCGACAATGAAGGCCTGATTACAGGCATGAACCGGGTGGCCGGTAGCTTGACGGCCTGGACGCCGACCGAAGCAATGGGACGCCCCCTCGAAGATATTTTCCGCATCGTAAACGAGCAAACCCGCAATGTCGTGGAATCCCCTGTCCCCCGGGTCCTGCGCGAGGGTGTGGTGGTCGGTCTGGCCAATCACACCATCCTTCTTGCACGGGACGGACGGGAGGTCCCCATAGCCGACAGCGGGGCGCCTATTCGCAACGAGCAGGGCGACATCCAGGGGGTGGTGCTGGTCTTCCGCGACCAGACAGACGAACGGGCGGCGCAAAGGTTCACCCGTGCCCACATACAACTTATCGAGTATTCCGCGCTCCACTCGTGGGACGAATTTCTGAGAAAAGCCCTCGATGAAATCGCAGCTTTCGTGGACAGTCCCATAGGGTTTTACCACGCCGTCGAAAGCGATCAAAAGACTTTTGCCCTCCAGCAATGGCCCACCAGCACCATGAATGAGTTCTGCGGGGCCGAGGGCGAGGGCCTGCATTACAGCATCGATCGGGCGGGCGTCTGGGCGGACTGTCTGCGTGAAAGAAAGCCGGTAATATATAACGACTACAATTCCCTGGAGCATGAAAAGGGGATGCCGGAAGGACACCCCGGGGTCGTTCGCATACTGGCGGCGCCCGTGATGAGGGAAGAAAGAATAGTAGCGATACTGGGCGTTGGCAACAAGCCGGCTGACTACACGGAAAAGGACGCTGAAGCTGTCGCCTTCCTTGCGGACGCAATGTGGGAAATCGTCGAGCGAAAACGAGCAGAGGATGTCCGACGGGAAAGAGAGGAAATAAACAATGCCATCCTCAATCAGGCAATAGAAGGGATTGTGCTTGTAGATTCCGAAACGCTGCGCTTTGCCGAATTCAACGATGCGGCCTGCAACGCATTGGGGTATTCTCGGGAGGAATTTGCCCGGCTAAAGCTTTGGGATATCCAGGGAAGCCTGACACAGGAGGAGTTCGCACAGCGGTTCCGAAGTGTCGTGGAAACAGGTCACGGACGCTTCGAGAACCGGCAGCGCAGAAAAGACGGTAGTCTTCGTGACGTGCTGGTCAGTAACCGCATCATTGATATCCATGGTCACAAGTACGGGGTCGGCGTCTGGCTGGACATTACCGAACGTAAGCAGATGGAGGAGGCCCTCCGCGACAGCGAAACGCGCTTTAGAAACATTTTGTATACGACCAACGAAGGCTTTTGGATGATTGACAACTCCACTGCAACCATGGATGTCAATCCGAGAATGTGCGCCATCCTGGGCAGAGACCGCGAAGAGATCCTGGGCAGAAAAATCTTCGATTTTGTGGACGACCAAAACAGGGCCGTCTTCGAGCAACATTTGGAAATAAGAGCGCAAGGGAGGCCGGGCGTCTATGAGATCGCCCTCTGCCGCCCCGACGGCTCGCATGTCTTTTGCCGGTTCAGTGCTACACCCATTTTTGACGGCTCGGGGGTCAAGATCGGCTCGTTCGCAATGGTCACCGACATTACCGAGCGCAAGCAGGCCGAAATGGAGCTGCTAAGGGCCAAGACCGAGTGGGAGCGAACTTTCGACAGCGTGCCGGAGCTGATCTCTATCATCGACACCCGATACCGGATCGTTCGCGTCAACAAGGCGATGGCTCAAAAGTTCGGCCTCGCGCCGGAACAGTGTATCGGAATGCGTTGTTTCGAATTGGTGCATGACACGAGCCGGCCACCGGAGTCTTGCCCTCACGCTTTGCTGTTCGCAGACGGGCTGGAACACGTTGCCGAAGTGCACGACGAGCGAATGGGTTGTGATTTTCTGGTAAGCGCGACACCGCTTCTCGATGACAATGGAGTACTGGTCGGCTCAGTACATACCGCCCGTGATGTAACCGGGCAAAAAACCCTGGAAATGCAGGTCCGGCAGACACAAAAGATGGAAGCCCTTGGCACCCTGGCAGGGGGTATTGCTCATGATTTCAATAATATTCTGGCTATAATCATGGGCTATACCGACATCGCCCTGCTGGAACAGCGGGAACATACCCCCGTATACGACGCTTTGCAAAATGTGCTGAAGGCGACCTCCCGCGCTAAAGACCTGGTGACGCAGATCCTTGCCTTCAGCCGCAAAAGCGACAGAGAGCGAAAACCGATCGAAGCAAGGTTTATTGTCAAAGAAGCAGTGAAACTGCTCAGGGCATCGATCCCTACCACTATTCAAATTCGTGCGGCTCTTGATTCTGACGGGCTGGTAGTGGCGGATCCGACTGAAATCCAGCAGGTCGTAATGAACCTTTGCGCAAACGCAAGTCATGCCATGAGGGATAAAGGCGGCGTTCTTGGACTCAATCTGGACAGTGTCTATCTCGGCGCAGATCAGGGATTGGAACGCCGGGGCCTGCAACCGGGGCCCCATTTGCGGCTCACCGTAAGTGATACGGGCCGTGGAATAAGGCCTCAGTTTATCGAGCGCATCTTTGAACCCTACTTCACAACGAAGGGGCCGGGCGAGGGGACCGGCATGGGACTGGCCTTAGTTCACGGGATAGTGAAAAGTCTCGGCGGGGCCATTGAAGTTTACAGCCGCGAGGGACAAGGCACAACCTTCCAGGTCTTCCTTCCCATGATAAGTCTGAAAATAAAAGAGACCAAAAATGCATCTCCAACGCAACTTCCACAAGGTAATAAGGAACGCATATTGTTTGTTGACGACGAGCACGCCATAGCGGATCTCGGCGAAAAGATGCTCACCCGGCTCGGCTACCAGGTGACCGTCAGCACGAGCAGCCTTGAAGCCCTGGAACTTTTCCGCAACAAGCCGGACATGTTCGACCTGCTCATTTCGGATCAAACCATGCCCAACATGACGGGTGTGGACCTTGCCAGGGAAGTTCGCCGCATCAGGAAGGATATTCCGGTTATCATCTGCACCGGATACAGCGAACGGCTGACTGAGGAGAAGGCGAAAGAGTTGGGAATAAGCGCGCTGGTGATGAAACCGTTTGCGATAGAACACCTTGCTTCGATAATCCGAAAGAGCCTCCAGGAAAAATAGTCATTTAAGAATTTTTCGCAGATCGCACTGATTTTCGTTGCATTTTTTTGAACTCTATCATAATGTCCGACGTAAATCCCAAACTTTAGACCAGATCGATGAGATTTTCGGGGCAGGCTTGCGCGCCTGAAACGCTATCGACCCTTGCATCTTGCCGGGTCCCTTTTACTGTGCACAAAAAAGCGGGCCGCAGAGGATTGCTTGAGGTCTGAAAGGGGGAACCGAACCAGTCCATAAAGGAGGAGGCCACGTATTTATAAGCTTTTGGTGAGATGGTATTTGCAATATCCCTTGGGAGGGGGACGAAGATGTTCGAGGCCTATAATCAATGGATGAAATTCGTCGTTGAAGCTACCAGACCCGTAACCCAGCCAACCTTCGCAACGAAAAATGAAATAGTGCTGGAAACTGATGCGTTCACATTGAGGCAATTTTCAGAGGGAGGTGACAGCAATCCCGTCCTCATTCTGCCTCCGCAGTCTGGTCATCACAGCGGTATTTGCGATTTTTCCCGCGAGAATTCACTGGTCGGAACTTTTCTGAATCACGGCGTCAAAAGTGTCTATGCAATAGATTGGAAAAGCGCCACTTACGGGCGGGCCGGTGAAACCCTGGAGACCCTGGTTATGGATACCGACCGGTGCGTATCGCGCATCGGCCGAAAAGTCAATCTGGTCGGCCTGTGCCAGGGCGGATGGCAAGGAGCGATATATACCGCGCTTTTCAAGAACAAAGTAAGTTCCCTCGTGCTCGCCGGTTCGCCCATAGATGCGCATGCGGATCCAGGGAAAATTAAATTTGCTTGCGATCTTTTTCCATATAATTTTTTTAAGAGCCTTGTTATGGCCGGAGGCGGCATATACCGAGGAGAGTTTCAGCTCCTTGCATTCAAGCTGATGAATCCGTACGACCGGTTTTTCCTGGACTATTACAATCTTTATAAAAATGTCGAGGATGCTGCCTTCCTTGAAAGACATCACCGGTTTAGAAACTGGTATGAGTCTGTCAGCCACTTGCCGGGGAAGTGGTATCTGCAGATAGTTGACCAATTGTTTATCAAGAACAATTTGATTAAAGGTAAAATGACGCTGTTCGATAAGAAGATCGATTTGAAAAATATCGATTGTCCCCTGTTTATGATTGCAGGGTCAAAAGACGACATTACGACTCCCGGCCAGGTGTTCAACGCCGCCAAATACTTTTCCACGCCGCCTGACCGGATGGAACAATTCCTGGTCGATTCCGGCCATATCGGACTTTTTATGGGAAAAAATTCTCTCAAGACTGCCTGGCCCAAGGTAATCGCGAAAATGAAAACGTATTCCGACAACTGTGAGGAAGAACTTTTGGAGGCCGTCTGATCTGCGATTCCAGCAAGAGCTGTTGACTTACCCTGTTGCTGAAAAAGCGAAGGGCAGAAGCGAGGGGAGCTGTGCCCCTCGCCCCCCCGCCGGGTCCGGGACACCCGGAAACCATGAGAAACCCGCGTAGGGGCGAACCGTAGGTTGGGCTAAGCGCAGCGCAGCCCGACAAGAACTTTTCAAAACAGCGATGTCAGGCCCAATGTCCCAATGTAGTGCCGAGTTGACGTGACCCCGACCACTTCTCCTGACGCTTGAATTTAACTGAAGGGCTGCGTAAAATAATTTTATATCCTGTGAGCCTTCCGGGGAGAAGGCTCCATACTGGCGCAAGCCGCCGACGTTGCGCGAAATTTTCTTCCACCCCGTGGTTTTGGGACGATCGGCGGTCATAATCGAGCCTGCCATGAAAAATAATGCCGGAAAGTCACTACGCCAAATTCTTGCAGTCGCTCATCCGCTTTACGCCTCTATTCGCGCAAGGCTTTATCTGCTCCTTCTTAGCGTAATGATTCCGGTAATGCTCATCCAGATCGGATATCTATACGTAAGATTCAAGGAGCGAGTGCAAAGCGCCTCTCAGGCCAACCTGGAGATATCTCGGGCGGTGGCCGGCGGTTTCAAAGGATTCATTGACGATGTTCTACGTCAGGAGCTGGCTATCGGTACCAATCTCACACTGCCTCGCCCCCTCTCGTCAGTTGAGATGAACCGGATACTTGAATTGAACACGGAGGAGTCTCCGGCTGTCCGCAACTTCGCCTGGCTTGACCCCGCAGGCCGTGTCATCGCATCCAACCAAGGCTCTGGTGCCGGCTTGGCTCTCATTGAACGTGGTTATGTACGAAAGCTCATGTCAGGCAGGCAATGGGTAGTAGGTGACCTTATGCTTTTACCGGCTACGGGCAAAGCCATTTTCACGGTAAGCCGGGCAATTCGGGGAGGAAAAGGAAATCTTCTGGGCATCGTCGCAGCGGCAATAGATCCCGATAAAATGGGAGATATATTCCCGATCCATCTGGCCAGGGATCAGGCTCTAACTATAATTGACAGCCACGGTATGGCAGTATGCCGGGAACCGAAAAGGGAGTGGAAGTGGGAGGAGCGAAAGCTCCTTAAAGGTCGGCATTTTATCAGGCAAGCTTTGGAAGGCGCGGAAGTGAGCGGCGTTTTTCCCTGCTGCGATTCCGGCGAAGACCGCATAGTTGCGATTGCCCCTATCTCCTCCATCGGCTGGGCCGCAAGTGTGGGCCGCTCCAAGGACGCGGTGATGGCCCCGATCAAATCCCGACTGCTCCATCAGGCGGTCATATTTCTTCTTATAATGGCTGCATTTTTCTTTGGGGCGTTCCTCCTCTCGGAAGGCATATCCGGTTCTATTCGGAGACTCCTGGAGCATGCCTCAACTCTTGGCGCCGGCAATCTGAAAGAGCCGATAGAGGAGAGTGGTCCTGAAGAACTGAAGGGTCTGGCGTCTGCCTTCAATGTGATGGCGGAAAAGGTTCGCGCACGAGAAAAGGCCCTTACGGCTGCGCAGGGACGGCTTATCTCGGTTTTCGAGGCTATCCCCGCATGTGTCTATCTTCAGGCCCCGGACTATTTCATCGTGTTTGCCAACCGCACATTCCACAAAATCTTCGGTGATCCCGAGGGGAAGCGCTGCTATGAGATTTTGAGGGGTAGAAGTGAACCATGCGAGAACTGCGATGCGCTGTGCGCAATAAATACGCACACTCCCCAGCAATCGGAATGGACCGATCCCGATGGAAGATGCTACTCGATCCACACCCATCCCTTTACAGACGTCGATGGCTCCCCGCTGTTGCTCAAACTCAGCCTTGATATTTCCGAGAGAAAACGTGCATGGGAGGCCTTTAGGGAAAGTGAGAGCAGGTACCGCGAACTCGTTCAAAATGCGAACAGCGCTATCGTCCGATGGAATAAAGATGGAGTCATCACCTTCTTCAACGAGTATGCTCAAACCTTCTTCGGCTACCGGGAAGATGAGGTGATAGGCAAACAGGCAAGCATTTTCCTGCCGGAGAAGCAATCCGATGGGACCGTTTTGACCACTCTGGTCCAGGATATCGTGAGCCATCCGGATCGCTACGTGAATTATGTCAATGAGAATATCCGCCGGGACGGCAGCCGGGTTTGGATGGCCTGGACCAATAAGCCGATACTCGATCGGAGTGGGAAAGTTGCCGAAATACTTTCAGTTGGAACCGATATCACCGAACGTAAGCAGGCCGAAAATGCACTGAGGGAAAGCGAGCAGCAGTTGCGCAATCTTTCCGCCAAGCTCCTTTCGGCACAGGAAGAAGAGAGGAGAAGAATCGCTCGTGAGCTTCACGACAGCCTCGGGTCATCGCTTACCGCCATAAAGATGGGTCTCGAAAAGACGCGCGGTGAACTCGAACAGGATGGGGCCCGCTCCCAACTGCTCGACGCCCCCATCGGGTGGACACGGCTTATGATCGATGAGATACGAAGGCTCATGACCGAACTCCGCCCCCCCGTTATCGACGATATGGGAATCATTGCGGCTCTTAGATGGTTTTTCAGGCAGTATCGGACCACCTATCCCGAAATCCACGTCGAGGTGCAAATCGGTATTGAAGAGCAGGATATCCCCGAGCCCTTGAGGATCGTGATATTTCGGATCACTCAGGAAGCCTTTCACAATATTGCCAAATACAGCAACGCAGAGTATGTCGATTTTGCCCTCATAAAGCGGGACAACGCCATAATACTGACCATAGAGGACAATGGAGATGGATTCGACCTCGAAACCGTTCTCTCGCAGGTCGGTGATGGGCAAGGACTTGGGCTGACGAGCATGAAAGAAAGAGCAGAGCTTTCCGGTGGGTCTTTTACAATCCGGTCGGTCCCCGGAACGGGAACTGTGCTGAGTGCTGAATGGCCTCTGCCCGGGCATCGATCAAGTCTCTCCTGACGCACATTGGGAGGTGAATTCATGACCCGTTCGAATGGCATCGCGGGTATCGAGAACGCAGAGACTGCCTCCACTTCCGACATCGCAGCCATAAAGGGGCGTATGATTTCTCTTGACGCCTTTCGCGGAATTACAATCGCCTTGATGATACTTGTCAATAATCCAGGGGACCCGGGCAATGTTTATTCCCTTTTAAGCCATGCCGCCTGGAACGGATGGACTATCGCCGACACGGTTTTCCCGACTTTCCTTTTCATTGTGGGGGTATCAATAGTTTTTTCACTGGATAAACAGATCGAAAAAAAGGTGTCAACCCCGGCGCTTATGGCTCGGATTCTCAAAAGGACCGTCATTCTTTTCGCGCTGGGCATTTTTGTAAACATTCTCCCGAGCTTCGACCTTTCCACACTCCGAATACCGGGGGTTCTGCAAAGAATAGCCGTCTGCTATTTTTTCGTTTGCCTGATCGTTTTAAAAAGCGGCCTGAGGGGACGTATTTTGTGGCTGATAGCCCTGCTCGCTTCCTATTGGCTGATGATGCGCTTCATACCCGTGCCCGGAATCGGCGCCGGTGTCCTCGAACCAGGCAAAAATTTCGCGGCCTGGGTCGACTCACATCTCCTGAAAGGATACATGTGGTCCTATTATGGGGGTAAGTGGGATCCGGAAGGGATAGTGAGCACAATTCCGGCCATTGCGACAACCCTATTCGGGGTGCTCACGGCTCAATGGCTCAAATCTTCCTTTTCAGGGGGCCGAAAAATTGCAGGCATGTTATTGGCCGGATCGCTGCTCATGCCGGCCGGCCTCATACTGGGCCACTGGCTGCCGATAAACAAGAGCATCTGGACGAGCACTTTCAGCATGTTCATGGCCGGGCTGGCTGTTGTCAGTCTCGCGTTCTTTTATTGGTTCATCGACATCGCCGGTTTTGTGCGGTGGTCAAAACCTCTCGCCATTTTAGGCATGAATGCGATCACGGTTTATGTTCTGTCTATAGTTTACGGTTATTCCCTCTGGACCCTGGAGCTGGAAACATCCGCAGGAGAAAAGATAAGCTGCCACTCCTACCTGTTCAGATACTTCTGCACCCACCTCGACCCTAAAGTGGATTCTTTGCTTTGGGCGTTTTGGATTGTTCTATCCATGTATCTGGTGGCATGGATTATGTGGCGAAAACGGATATTTATAAGAATCTAGCCCACCCTCCTCGCTAAAACAGTCCGATAAACATTTCCATTTGCCTTTCCTTGCAAAATACCTGATTATTCCGCGTTCATTTTTGGTTCGACCCGTTTATTTTATAGGTTCGGAGGTAGTAAACATGCTTCAGGTATTATTGATGTTATTTTTCTTTGCCGCCACTGCGTTTGTTCCTGCCAATGCCTGGTCACAAAAGGCGCTGGTTGTGCAGCTGCATATTTCACACGCCACACGTCTTATGGTCTTTTCCCCGCATCCCGATGACGAGACCCTGGGGGCAGGGGGTTTAATTCAGCGCGTTCTACAGTCCGGTGGCAAGGTAAAGCTAGTATACATGACCAGTGGAGACGGATTTCCGCAAGGGGTGGAAATGGAGGATCACGTTTCGATCCCCACTGCAATGGACTACCGCGAGTATGGAATCCTGCGCCGCTCGGAGGCCCTCAGGGCGACCGCCACACTGGGGCTCAAAAAACGCAATGTGATTTTCCTGGGTTTTCCCGACGGGGGGTTATCCTACCTTCGTTCCAAGTTTCTCACAACCAAGTCCCCGTACACCTCTCCTTTCACCAGGCAAGACAGTCCGCCGGAATTCGAAAAGATAATCCCCGGGGCGTACTACACCGGAGATGACGTTATCGGAGAGGCGGAGCGGCTGATCGCCAAGTTTCGACCCACTCTGGTAGCAACCACCCCTGCTCAGGACTGGCACCCCGACCATAGTGCGACTTACTTTTTTGTTCAGCACGCACTGACACACTGGGATAAAAACCATCCAAACCTTAAACCCATGCTGATCACTTTCCTGATCCATTACGGGCACTGGCCGGTTGGTCCGGGTTCGGAGGTCGGCTCGCGTCTTAATCCTCCCAAAGGCTTTCCCGATAAAGGCATACAGTGGGTCTCATTGCCGCTTACACCCGAAGAAGTGAAGATAAAAGGCGAAGCCATCCAGCAATTTCATTCTCAGATGCTCATCATGGGCAGGTTTCTAATGAGCTTCGACAGGTCGAACGAACTTTACATATTGTACAAACATAGTCAGAAAAAAGCCAAGGGCATAAACCCGGAGCGCCGTATCCCCCGCCCCCCCGCGTTACCTGCCTCGCGGGCTTAGCCCCGGAAGTGTCCGATCCGGGGTTTTAAGCCGGCGTGCAGTTCTTGAGCCGAACGTGTCGGAAAGAGCTGCACCCGGCACAACACCCCGGCTTCGCAAACAATTGCCGCATAAAGCGCCGACATCGCCTCGCGGCGGACGCTTTGGCGCGGCAAACAGCGTCCGTTGTCAATTATTGTCTACCTTCGTCATCAGAAAGGCCTTCGATTTGGAAACGTCCGGGCCGAGCCGGGCCGCTCGGGAGGAGCAGTCTTTTATATCTCCATATCAAAGAGCCTTTGATTTGAGGGCTCTGCTTTTCCCGCAGCCCCTTACCGGCTGCCCGTAAGTAATGATACGGAAGAATTTGCCGAGATGATCGGCACTTTTTGCAAGCCCCGGCAAGAATGAGGCTGCCGGCGATAAGGCCGGGGCCTTCAGTCCCCATTCTCCCTTCGAATCCAAACTGAATTCCCGAAAGGCCCTACCCTCCGGCGAACCGCACAGGACGCCGCTTTTCATTTTCAACTACACGGAGTTTACAAATTTTAACATTCGATTCATGCTTCTTTACGGGGATTTTTCCAACATCGCCCGGTTATTGCTTCTGTGCGAACACCAAACGCAATTGAGCTAACCGGTTCGAAAAAACGGATATAAACTTGCGGCTCGCATTTGTGACCTCTTAGAGCGCGACTTGGTTTAAAAACATTACAGCAAAAGGAGAGAGCAATGAGCGTTTCAGCAGTCGGCAATCCCAACTGGCTTTATACGAATTACCTTTCCACGCCCAACCAGTCATCCTGCAGCGCTGCGAACTCAAACAGCCAGGTATCCGGAAATCAGTCGAACTCGGGAGGAAATGATACGCTGATGGAAAGCATCATGCAGGCGTTCGGTCAGGTGGGGCTTTCGATACCCTCCCCGTTAAGCGGCCCCGTGGCAAACTCTAACCCGGCCACCTCCACTTCCGTCGCAGCCACCGAATCCGCTGCCTCGACAAGCCCGACGGGTTCGTCTCACCACTCCCGACATGCACTTGGAAAGTTCATGCATGACTTGTTCTCGGCCGTAGAGTCGGAATCGGGTGCAGACGAAAGTTCCACATCTTCTACGGCAGCCTCCCCTTACTCGAGCTTTTCAAGCAAGCTGGAGCAGTTGATTTCGCAGTTAGGAACGGGTTCAGGCAACTCATCGACTTCCACGACTTCATCTACGAACAGCACCCTCAGCACGCTCCAGTCAGACTTCAACAACCTGGTTTCATCGCTTTCCGGCAATAGCTCTTCGAACAGTTCCAATAGCGCATCCAGCAGTGCGAGCGCAACATCGGCAACCACCCCGGACCTCACGACTTTTCTACAGGATGTGCTGACCAACCTTGGGACTTCAGCCACCACATCGACCA